>NZ_JBMJCT010000065.1:0-218285 GCF_049222185.1 Streptomyces sp. LaBMicrA B280
CGCACCGGACAACGACTCCTCGCCCTGGCAGCCGGCATCTGGCACAACTGGACCACCGGCGCCAAGATCAAACGATCCCTGATCGCCTACGACCACTGAGAACATCGGACTCACTCATCTAGGGCCCGGCTCAGACCTTCTCCCAGGTACGGCGGTCCCGCGCCATCGCGTGCAGCGCCGCCACGTCCGCCGGTTTCAGTACGCCGCCCAGCCGGGCCAGCCCCGGCAGATCCCCGGCGGACAGGACCCGTATCCCCCGGGGCGCCGCGGTCAGGGTCACCCCGGAGGGGTCGGTCAGGGCGAGCACCGGGCGGACCTCGGCGGTCAGGGCGTAGGCGGCCCGGTCGGCCTGGGCGCGCAGTCGGCGCAGCAGGGGCTCGGCGGCGCGCCGGCCCACGGTGACCATCGGGTCGGCGACCCGCACCCGCGCCCTGCGGGCGTACAGGGCGTGCACGGCGAACAGCCCGCCGGGGCCGATCAGCAGATGGTGGACCCGGTCGCCGCCGGGCAGCGGCAGCGAGTGCAGGGCGAGCCAGCCCGCGCCCTCCAGAGCGTCGAGCACGTCGCCCACGGCCTGCTCGGCCAGCAGGGCGCGGCGACGCGGGTCGGGGCGCAGCCGGTGCCCGGCGCCCGGGTCGCGGTCGAGGGCGATCAGCAGCGCCTCGCCGGGCCGGTTGGGCGCGAGGTCGTCGTCGGGGTGCAGGGCGAGCCGGGCGAGTTCGGCGGCGGTGGGGACCGGGGGCGGGCCCACGGCCACCGGGCCGGTGAGGAAGGGCTTGAGGGCTTCGAGCACCTGGTCCCGTTCGTCCTCGGCGAGCAGGTCGACCCGGCCGGCGGCACGGTCGTACCAGGCGATCCGGCTGCCGTCCGGGCGGCAGACGTACAGCCGGTCCCGGCCCCCGCGGCGGCCCGGCACCACGCGCAGTCCGCTCATGCGCATCACCCCTCGACCATGGGAACAGGCCGGGTGCTTCCCGGGCAAGAGCGGCTACCGTGGAGAGCGGCCCCGCGCAGGGGAGTTGGGGAGGCGCCGGTGCGAACCCGCGGAACGCAGCCCGACGTGCCGGCTCCACGGAGCCCGTGGAGCGAGATCGTGCCCGGCCTGTGGATGGGCGGGCACGAGTACCGGGGGCGTACGGGACGGCTGGAGACGGCCGTCGTACGGGACGAGTTCGATGTGGTGCAGTCGCTGCTGCGGCTGCCGGGCTACGGCCCGGACGCGGGCGTCGAGCACCATGTGTGGCCGATCCCGGACGGACCGCTGGACGGGACGCAGCTCGCCGGGGTGATCCGGCTGGCGCGGGCGGCGAACGAGGCGCTGGACGCGGGCCGCCGGGTGCTGGTGCGCTGCTATCACGGGTACAACCGCTCGGGCCTGGTCGTGGCGCACGCGCTGGTGCGGCGGGGCGGCACGCCGGACGAGGCCATCCGGCTGATCCGGGCCCGCCGCTCGGCGTGGGCGCTGCACAACGAGCTGTTCGTGGCGTATCTGCGCGCGGGGCTGCATACCGTACGGCTCCTCGAGGAACTGGCCGAGTAGCCTCTCTGTCCCGGCACCGGCGCACGGCTCAGGTGCACAGAACGGACGAAAAGGGGCTTCCTTGGAATCTATGTGCATACTGGCCTACTGACCTGCAAAACCATCGCCTCTGGAGCACCGTGCCCGTCCGTCGCCCTGTGCGCACCGCCTTCGCCGCGGCCGCCGTCGCCCTGTTGTCGGCGACGGCGGCGGCCTGCGGGGACGCCGGCCAGTTGCAGAGCGCCGGGCCGACCCAGACCGCGGACAGCCCCGCCAAGCTCTGGCCCGACCTGCACCCGGCGTCCAGCCCGGCGTACCCGTACGACGTGGCGACGAGGGAGACCGTCAAGGGCCTGACCGTGCCCGGCGGCGACATACGCCGGATCGATCCGGTGGACATCCTGGAGGCGGAGCTGAAGGCGCACCCGGCCGACTACGGGTCCAAGGGGGCGTTCCACGGGACCGTGGACCGGGTGAAGGAGTGCCGCGCGGGCGGCGACCGGGCGCTGTGCCCGCTGCTCAAGCCGTACTACCGGGACCTGACCGGCGACGGCCGGCCCGATCTCACGCTCGGCTTCCGGCTCTACCCGACCAACCAGACGGCGGTGCGGGTCTACACCGTCGAGGGCCGCCGCCTGGTGCAGGTGCTGGCCGACAACGACGCGATCCTCGGCGTGGAGCTGGCCGGGCGCGCGCTGATCGAGCGCAGTCCGGCGGACATCTCCGGCTACGAGTACCGCACCACCTGGGAGTGGGACCCCGGCCAGCGCGCGATGGTGTTCTCCCGCGACGAGTACCTGCACACCGGCACGGGCCGCCGGCTGCGCAAGGGGAGCCCCTCCGCGCACCCCTCCGCGCGCCCGTCCGCCTCCCCCGCCGCCTCCCCGGGCGCGTCATGAGGCTGCTGCTGGCCCGCTGGGCGGGGCCGCTCGCCGTGAAGGCGGCCGGGTTCATCACCGTGATGTGCTGCGCGCTGGCCGCGCTGCTCGGGGTGCTCGTGCATGTCTCGGTGACCGACCAGACCGTCGGCCAGGCCCGTGACCTCGCCCTGTCCCGGCTCGCGGACGCCACCCGCGCCTACGAGGCCGGGGACACCCTCCTGCCCAATGCCGGGGTCGACCCCGAGGGGCTGCCAAACTCGCTGCGGACGCTCGCGGCCGCCGGGCGGCGCGGCACCATGGTGTCCACGCACCGGGGGCGGCCGACGATGTGGGCGGCGGGCCCCGTCCAGGGGCACCGGGCGCTCGCCGTGGAGATCGACTACTCGCAGCAGTCCGGCACCATCGCCAGCCTCGACACCTCGATCCTGTGGTCCTCCGCGCTCGCCATCGGCGCGACCGTGCTGGTCGGTGTGTTCGCCGTGAGCCGGGTGACCCGGCGGCTGCACACGACGGCCCGGGTGGCCCGCCGGATCAGCGCGGGCGATCTGGACGCCCGGGTCGGCGACCCCCGTACGAAGGATCCGACCCGGCCCCAGGACGAGGTGGCCGCGGTGGCCGCCGCGCTGGACTCGATGGCCGCCTCGCTCCAGGGCAAGCTGCTCAGCGAGCAGCGGTTCACCGCGGACGTGGCGCACGAGCTGCGGACCCCGCTCACCGGTCTGCACGCGGCGGCGGAACTGCTGCCGCCCGGACGGCCGACGGAACTGGTGCGGGACCGGGTGGCCGCGCTGCGCACGCTCACCGAGGACCTGCTGGAGATCTCCCGCCTGGACAGCGGCCGGGAGCGGCTGGAGGCCGACGCCGAGGGGCTGGGCGCGCTCGCCGAGCGGGTGGTGCGGGCGTCGGGGACGGAGACCGAGGTACGGGTCGTACGGGACGCCCTGGTGGAGACGGACCGGCGGCGCCTGGAGCGGGTGCTGGGCAACCTGGTGGCCAACGCGCACAAGCACGGGGCGGCGCCGGTGCTGCTCACGGTGCACGGGCCGGTGGTGACAGTGCGGGACCACGGGGGCGGGTATCCGGAGTACCTGGTCGCGCACGGGCCGCAGCGGTTCCGCACCGAGGGCGGGGTGAAGGGGCACGGGCTCGGGCTGACCATCGCGGTGGGGCAGGCGGAGGTGCTGGGCGCGCGGCTGTCGTTCCGGAACGCGGTGGACGGCGGGGCGGTGGCGACGCTCGTCCTGCCGGTGGCTTGGCCGACGCGGGTGGCTCCGCCGGTGCGGTAGGGCTCCGCCGGGCGGTAGGGCTCGGCCGGGGCGGTTCGTCGGCAGGTGCGGGCCGTAAGTGGTTGATCGCGCCCACGCGGCGGAGCCGCATATCGGACACAGCCCCGCGCCCCTCAGGGGGCGCGTTGCAGCGGGGCGGAATTGCCTGCTTTAGGTAGGTTCACGGCATGACCGACGCCGGAACCGCCGCGGCGACGGCCCCGGCCGCCGTGCCCGTCGCCCGGCTGCCCCGGCGTCGCGGGATCGAGTTCGCGCTGATCGTGCTGGCCGTCACGCTGTCGGTGTACGGCTACTGCGCGGTGGGGCTGGCCCGGGCCGGGCGGGTGCCGCCGGGGGCGCTGGCGTACGGGGCCGGGCTCGGGGTGCTCGCGCTGCTCGCGCATCTCGCCGTACGGCTGCGGGCGCCGTACGCCGATCCGCTGCCGCTGCCCATCGGGGTGCTGCTCAACGGGCTCGGCCTGGTGCTGATCTACCGGCTGGACCTGGAGACACCGGGCGACCGGGCCGCCCCCGCCCAACTGGTGTGGTCCGCGCTCGGGGTGGCCCTGTTCATCGTCGTCGTCCTGCTGCTGCGCGACCACCGGCTGCTCCAGCGGTACGCGTACGTGTGCGTGGTCGCCGCGCTCGTCCTGCTGCTGCTGCCGATCCTGTTCCCGGCGGTCAACGGCGCCCGGATCTGGATCCGGGCCGCCGGATTCTCCATCCAGCCGGGCGAGTTCGCGAAGGTGCTGCTCGCGGTGTTCTTCGCCGCCTACCTCGCCGCCAACCGCAACGCGCTCGCGTACACCGGCCGCCGGATCTGGCGGATGCAGTTCCCGACCGGGCGGGTGCTCGGGCCGATCGTGACGATCTGGCTGCTCAGCGTCGGGGTGCTGGTCCTGGAGCGGGACCTCGGCACCTCGCTGCTCTTCTTCGGGCTGTTCGTGGTGCTGCTGTACGTCGCCACCGGGCGCACCGGCTGGATCGCGGTGGGGCTGGTGCTCGCCGTGCTGGGCGCGGTGGCCGTCGGCCGGGTGGAGCCGCATGTCGGCGGCCGGATCGTGGACTGGCTGCACCCGTTCGCCACCATCGAGGCCGGGCGGGGCCCCAACCAGCTGTCCCAGTCGCTGTTCGCGTTCGCGGCGGGCGGCCTGCTGGGCACCGGGCTCGGGCTCGGGCACTCGGTGCTCATCGGCTTCGCCACCAAGTCGGACTTCATCCTGGCCACGGCCGGCGAGGAACTGGGCCTCGCCGGCCTGGCGGCGATCATCCTGCTGTACGCGCTGCTGGTGGAGCGCGGCTACCGGGCGGGCCTCGCGCTGCGCGAGCCGTTCGGGCGGCTGCTCGCGGTGGGCCTCGCCTCGATCCTGGCGCTCCAGGTGTTCGTGATCGCGGGCGGGGTCACCGGGCTGATCCCGCTGACCGGCATGGCGATGCCCTTCCTCGCCCAGGGCGGCTCCTCGGTGGTCACCAACTGGACGATCGTGGCCCTGCTGATCCGGGTGAGCGACTCGGCGCGCCGCCAGTACGACGGCAGGCAGGCGCCATGAGCGACTACACCGGGATGGGCGGCGAGGGCGGGCGGCCGATGGCCCGGTACATCCGGCACGCCTGCGCGTTCTGCACCCTGCTGCTCGCGGCGCTGCTGGTGAACGCGGCCCGGGTGCAGCTCGTCCAGGCCGGCGACTACACCGGTAACCCGGCCAACCGGCGCGCGGCCATCGCCCGTTACCAGCAGCCGCGCGGCGACATCCTGGTCGACGGCAAGCCGGTCACCGGCTCCGTGGACACCCATGAGCAGCTGCGCTACGAACGCACCTACCAGGACGGCCCGTTGTACGCCCCGGTGACCGGCTTCGCCTCCCAGTCGTACGGCACCACGTTCCTGGAGCACTCCGAGGACGGGGTGCTCTCCGGCGCCGATCCGATGCTCGCGCCGCTGCCGCTGTGGAACGACCTGACCCGGGGCCGCGAACCGGGCGGCGATGTCGTGACGACGCTCAACCGGGCGGCGCAGGAGGCGGCTTACCGGGGGCTCGGCGGGCGCAAGGGCGCGGTGGCCGCCGTCGACCCCTCGACCGGGCGGATCCTGGCCCTGGTGACGAGCCCCTCGTACGACCCGGCCCAGCTCTCCGGCAACGCCGAGTCGGTGGCGTCCGCGTGGGCGCGGCTCAACGGCGACCCGGACAAGCCGATGCTCAACCGGGCGGTACGGCAGACCTATCCGCCGGGTTCGACGTTCAAGGTGGTCACCGCGGCGGCGGCGCTGGACGCGGGGGTGGTCACCGACCCGGACGCGCGCACCGACTCCCCCGACCCCTATCGGCTGCCCGGCACCCGCACCACGCTGACCAACGAGGGCGACGGCTGCGCGGACACCTCGCTGCGGGACGCCTTCGAGTGGTCCTGCAACACGGTCTTCGCCAAGCTGGGCGTGGACGTCGGGGTGCGGGACATGACGGCCACGGCGGAGGCGTTCGGGTTCAACGACGGCGGGATGCGCGTGCCCTTCCCGGTCGCGCCCAGCACCTTCGACTCCCATGTGGACAAGGCCCAGTTGGCGCTCTCCTCGATCGGGCAGTACAACACCCGGGCCACCCCGCTCCAGATGGCGATGGTCGCTGCGGCCGTCGCCGACGACGGGCGGCTGCACACGCCGTACCTGGTGGAGCGGGCGACCCGGCACGACGGTGAGACGGTCGCGGGCAGCGGGACGCATCCGGTGCGGCAGGTCATGCACCCGTACACCGCCGAGCAGTTGAAGGAGCTGATGACCGGGGTGGTGCGGGAGGGCACCGGTACCCGGGCGGCGATCCCCGGCGCGATCGTCGGCGGCAAGACCGGCACCGCGCAGCACGGGGTGGGCAACACCGGCCTGCCGTACGCCTGGTTCGTGTCCTGGGCGCAGGACCAGGACGCGGTGGAGCCAGCGGTCGCGGTCGCGGTGGTGGTGGAGGACGCCTCGGCGGACCGGGGCGAGATCAGCGGCGGGGGCGACGCGGCGCCGATCGCCCGGGACGTGATGCGGGCGGTGCTCGGCCGGTGAGACGGGGCTGCCGCGGGCGGCCCGGATCTCCTTAGGGTGCGACCATGACGGATACCGCACCCGCGTACGAACTGGCCCAGGTGAACATCGCCCGGCTCAAACACCCGCTGGACTCGGCCGAGTTGAAGGACTTCGTCGACGGGCTCGACCCGGTGAACGCGGTCGCCGACGCCTCGGACGGCTTCGTGTGGCGGCTCAAGAGCGACTCCGGCAACGCGACCGACGTCCCGGTGCTCGGGGACGCGTGGATGATCGTCAACCTGTCGGTGTGGCGGGACCCGGAGGCGCTCACCGCGTTCATGTACCGGGGGCTGCACCGGGAGTTGCTGGCCAGGCGCCGGGAGTTCTTCGAGCGGCTGGAGGAAGCCGTGACCGCGCTGTGGTGGGTGCCGGCCGGCCACCGCCCGGCGGTCGCCGAGGCGGAGGACCGGCTGCTGCACCTGAGGGCGCACGGCCCGACGCCGTACGCCTTCACGCTGCGGGCGCCGTTCGCGCCCGGGGAGGAGGCGGCGGTCAGCCGATCGGCTTGATCGACTCGGAGCGGACCTGGAGGGTCTCCTTGGCGAGCGCGGCCAGGTCGACCTGGGAGGGGTCCTGCGACATGGAGCTCATGTCCACGATGGCGATCGTGGCGGCCGTGTTGCCGTCGGCCCAGGCGCAGGAGGGCATGGTGATCTTCGTGCCCGCGTGGTCCTGGACCAGCACCTCGCAGCTGATGGTGACGCCCAGGTCGAAGTCCTTGACGGGCACGGCGACCGTGGTGTCGGCGCTCTCGGCGCCGCCCTTCATCATGTTCCGGCGGATCTGGTCGCTGTCCTTGAACCGGCCGTACATGCCCGACACCACCAGGTTGCCCTTGGTCACATCACCGCCCAGGGTGTACGTCCCCACCACGGCGTGGACGTCCTTGGCGTTCCAGGAGGAGTCCGCCTCGCTCTCGATCGCCTGGCCGTCGGCGCTGGAGAGGTCCTTGTAGAACGCGTACTTGCCGTCGAGCAGCGTCTTGGGCAGCGTCAGCTTGTTCTTGGCGTCGGGGAAGGTGGTGGCCGCCTTGTAGCCGATCGCGCCGAGGGCGACCAGACCGCCCACGATCAGCACGACCACGCCGCCGACGATCCCGAGGATCAGGCCGACCCGGCTCTTCTTCGGGGGCGGCGGCACGACGGGCGGCATACCGCCCCAGCCCTGGTACGGCGGCTGCTGCGGGCCCTGGGGCTGGGCGCCCTGCGGGGGGTACGGCGAGCCGCCGTAGGGGCCGGGGTTCTGCGGCTGCGGCTGCCCGTAGGGGGACTGCTGGCCGTAAGGGGACTGCTGCCCGTAAGGGGGCTGCTGGCCGTACGGGGAACCGGGCTGGTTCGGGTACGGCGGCTGCTGCGGCGACGGAGGCATGGACACGCCAGCACGCTACTGCACGCGGGTGAACGGGCGGGCACCGAGTCGGCACCGGTCCCGCCGCGTTCCCGCACATCCACCGGCCCGCTCAGCCCTCCTCCGCCCCCGCCTCGATCGCCTCCCTCACCTCCGCCACCCGCGCCCGCTCCTCCGCGGCGAAGCGCCGCGCGTCCAACTGGTCGGCCAGCTCCTCGTCCTCGGCCATCAGCCGCTCCAGATCGGAGTCGCCCAGCTCCAGCACGCCGAGGTCGACGTACGCCCGCCGGAGCCGCTCGCCCCACAGGCCGATGTCCTTGACGCAGGGCACGATGCGGCTGAACAGCAGCTTGCGGAAGAGCCGGAGGAACTCGGTGTGCTCGGTGAGTTCCTCGGCCTCGGCGCGCGGGATGCCGAAGTTCTCCAGCACCTCCACGCCGCGCAGCCGGTCGCGCATCAGATAGCAGCCCTCGACGACGAACTCCTCGCGCTCGCGCAGTTCGGCGTCGGTGAGCTGCCGGTAGTAGTCGCGCAGCGCCATCCGGCCGAAGGCCACGTGCCGGGCCTCGTCCTGCATCACATAGGTGAGGATCTGCCGGGGCAGCGGCTTGTCGGTGGTGTCCCGGATCAGGCCGAAGGCGGCGAGCGCCAGCCCCTCGATGAGCACCTGCATGCCGAGGTAGGGCATGTCCCAGCGGCTGTCGCGCAGGGTGTCGCCCAGCAGCGCCTGGAGGTTGTCGTTGATGGGGTAGACGAGCCCGACCTTCTCCTTCAGGAACCGGCTGTAGATCTCGGCGTGCCGGGCCTCGTCCATGGTCTGGGTCGCGGAGTAGAACTTGGCGTCCAGGTCGGGCGCCGACTCCACGATCCGGGCGGCGCAGATCATCGCGCCCTGCTCGCCGTGCAGGAACTGGCTGAACTGCCAGGAGGCGAAGTGCCGGCGCAGCTCGCCCCGCTCGCGCCCGCTCATCCGGTCCCAGTACGGCGTCCCGTACAGGGCGGTCGCCTCGTCGGGGGTGCCGAGCACGTCGTGGGGGTCGACCTCCAGGTCCCAGTCGATGCGCCGGGTGGCGTCCCACTGCTTGTCCTTGCCCTTCTGGTACAGGGCCAGCAGCCGCTCGCGGCCGTCGTCGTACTCCCAGCTGAACCGGGCCGCGCCGGACGCGGGCACCTGCCAGGCGGGCTCTCCGGGTTGGTCGGCGTACAGGTCATGGGTGGACATATCCCGCAGGCTCACACGTAGACGCGCGGTCAACAAGTCCTGCGCAGGGGATTGACGACCTTGCTGACAGGCAGTCTCATAAGTTACTGGACGACATACCCCCGGGTAACGAGGTGAGGGAGCCATGACGACCCTGACGGAAGCGGACGCGCTGGACGGCCTGCGCGACGCGCTCGGCCTGCTCAAGGACCGGGAGCAGGTGGCCGAACGGCTGCTGGTCTCCTCCGCCAAGCACTCCTTCGACCCCGACAAGGAGCTGGACTGGGACGCGCCCTTCGAGGAGGGCAAGTGGTACTGGCCGCCCGAGCTGGTCTCGCTGTACGGCACGCCGATGTGGCGGCGGATGAGCGAGGAGCAGCGCATCCTGCTCTCCCAGCACGAGGCGGCGGCGCTGGCCTCGCTCGGCATCTGGTTCGAACTCATCCTGATGCAGCTGCTGGTGCGGCACATCTACGACAAGTCCGCCACCAGCGCGCATGTGCGCTACGCCCTCACCGAGATCGAGGACGAGTGCCGCCACTCGAAGATGTTCGCGCGCCTGATCGAGCGCGGCGACACCCCCTGGTACCCGGTCAGCAGGGCGCATCTGAACCTGGGCCGCCTCTTCAAGACCATCTCCACCACCCCGGGTTCCTTCACGGCGACCCTGCTGGGCGAGGAGGTCCTGGACTGGATGCAGCGCCTGACCTTCCCGGACGAGCGGGTGCAGCCGCTGGTGCGGGGCGTGACGCGGATCCATGTGGTCGAGGAGGCGCGCCATGTGCGGTACGCCCGTGAGGAGTTGCGCCGCCAGATGGTGACCGCGCCGCGCTGGTCCCAGGAGTTCACCCGGGTGACCTCCGGTGAGTTCGCGCGCGTCTTCTCCGTCGCCTTCGTCAACCCGGAGGTGTACACCAACGTCGGGCTCGACAGGCGGGAGGCCATGGCCCAGGTCAAGGCCAGCGGCCACCGCCGCGAGATCATGCAGACCGGCGCCAAGCGGCTGACCGACTTCCTGGACGACATCGGCGTGCTGCGCGGGGTCGGGCGGCGGCTGTGGCAGTCGTCGGGGCTGCTGGCGTAGCCGGACGCGCGAAGTCCCCGCCGGTGGAACTCCCCTCGCCCGGCGGGGACTTCGGCGTACCGGCGCCCTCCTACTCGTGGGCGCTGAGCACACCGCCGTTGCTGAGCACGATGTACACGCCGTTGGCGTCGAGGCCGACGTCGTGCTGGTCCTTCGTCTCGATGGTGGCGGCCACCCCGTCGTGGCCGATGATCTGCGCGCGGTAGCGCAGCTCGCCGAACTTGGTCACCTTGACGGTCCAGCCGCCCGCGACCTTGAAGGTGCCAGGACCCTGGTGGCCGCCGCCCATCCAGGCGTGCAGCTCGCCGCCCAGCGTGAGCACGATGAACATGTCATTGGCGTCGAGCCCGGCGTCGTGCCCGTTCGTGTCCAGGGTGGCCAGCACCGAGCCGCGGTTGACGATCTTGGCGCGGTAGCTCTGCTCACCGAGCTTGTAGATCTCGGCCGTGCTGCCGTCCGGGAGCTTCTGGGTGCGCTCCGGGGCCGACTTCTTCGCCGCGACCGCGGACACGGCGGCATGGTGCGCGCCACCGGCGGCGGCGGACGTGGCCGCGTGCGCGGAGACGGCGGCCAGCGAGAGCGCGGCGGCCGCGGCGACGGCCACCAGGCCGGTGGTGCGAACGGTACGGGCGGTGCGGGTGGTGCGGCGCACAGTGCGAGCGGTCATGATCGAAATCCCCCTCGGGCATCGGGTGGTCATTCCCTACGCCCCATCAGATGACCTCTGTGCCAACGCAGTTCACCCGGTTCTGTCCGCACTTGGTAACAACGCGAAGGCTCCTAGGCCGCCGCGGTCACCTCGCTGAAGGCGACCAGCGCGGCGACCCCCTCGACCTCCAGGGCCTCGCCACGGGCGCCGGTGCACAGGGCCGCGTCGAGGCGGCCGAGGCCCGTGCCCGTCCCCTCGAGGACGGCGGAACCCTCCAGCACCACGACGAGCAGCACGGGCGCGGCGGACCGCGCGGGCAGTGCCACCCGCCCCCGTACGATCTCCACCCGCGCGGTGGCCCGGCCGCGCCGGGTCATCACGTTGAAGTCGACGAGCGGGCCGCCGAGCAGCCGGCAGTCGGTGTCGGCGTCCCCGGGAAAGGCGAAGGGGGCGTACGGCTCGGCCACCGGGTGCGGGGACCCGTCGACGGTGAGCACCATGCCGGGTCCTTCGACCAGGGTGATGACCCGGTCGACCCCCTCGAAGCGGGAGAACGGGCCGCCCCGGGCCACATCGGCGAGGCTGACGCGCCACGCGAAGTCCGCCATGTCCGCGCCCTCGGGGCCCGCCGCGATCTCCCGGGTCAGCCCGCCCCCGTTCTTCCACGGCGTCGCCGGACGTCCCTCGGCCCTCAGCACCCGCACCGTCATCCCGCACTCCCTCTCGTCCGATGTCCCCCGTGTGTATCCGCGGACCGCCCCCGCTGTCGAGCGCGGTCGGCCGACCGGCACCCCCCGCTCTCCCGGGCCCGCAAGTTACGCTGCGTGGCATGACCCCCCAGACCGCCACCCCCGCGTATCGCCGGCTCAGCGTCGAGGAGCGGCGGCGCCAGCTGCTCGACGCCGCGCTGACGCTGTTCGCGCACCGGGCGCCCGAGGACGTGTCGCTGGACGACGTGGCGGAGGCGGCCGGGGTGTCGCGGCCGTTGGTGTACCGGTACTTCCCCGGCGGCAAGCAGCAGCTGTACGAGGCCGCGCTGGGGTCGGCCGCGGACGAGCTGCGGCAGTGCTTCGACGAGCCCCGCACCGGCTCCCCGCTGGCCCGGCTGACCCGCGCCCTCACCCGCTATCTGACCTTCGTGGACGAGCACGACACCGGCTTCGCGGCGCTGCTGCGGGGCGGCAGCGTGGCGGAGACCTCGCGCACCACCGCCATCGTGGACGGGGTACGGCGGGCCGCCGCCGAGCACATTCTCAGCCATCTCGGCGCCACCGACCCCGGGCCCCGGCTGCGCATGACCATCCGGATGTGGATCACGGCCGTCGAGGCGGCCTCCCTGATCTGGCTGGACGAGGACAAGCAGCCGCCCACCGACGAGCTGCGCGACTGGCTGGTGGACCAGTTCGTCGCCGCCCTCTCGGTCACCGCGGCCCGCGACGAGCAGACGGCGGCCCTCGTGGGCACCCTCACCCGGGATGGCCGAGACTGAGACCGTGAAGAGCCAGGACACCCCGTTCGAGGGCGGCCCCATGGACGGACGCGTACTGCCCGTCCTGCTCGGGCCGACCGGACATCCCCCGAAGACGTACCGCATCCCCGTCCCCGACCCGGACGGCGGCCCGCCCACGGTGTACGTCTACCGGCGCGTGCCGCGCGGCCACAGCAAGCGGCTCGGCCTGATCCAGGGCTGGAAGTACGCGTACGACCCCGACGACACCTCCGGCGGCCGCCTGCGCTGGCCCTGGTCCAAGCCGTCCGGCAAGCCGGGTGACACGCAGGGGTGACAGGGTTGCGCCGAACCGCGCACACGCGGCGCGCGCCCGACAGGGATACGTCTGATTATCGCGGTCGGATAGGGAACGGCAATGCGCCCTCCCCCTCCGCACCCGAGGTGATGACGTGTCAGGAAAGCTTGTGCGCCTGGCCTGTACGGCCACGGTGGCGGCCCAGGCCGTCCTCGCGCCCGTGCCCGCCACCGCCGCGCCCGAGCCGCAGCGTTCCGTCTCCCAACTGCTGACGGACCTCCAGAAGCTGTACCGGCAGACCGAGCAGGCCACCGAGACCTATGACGCCACCGCCGACCGGCTGGGGCGGCAGAAGTCGGAGGTGGCCCGCCTCGACAAGGAGCTGAGCCGCGCCCGGCGCGCCCTGGAGGCCGGCCGCGCCGACGCCGGCCGGCTGGCCCGCCAGCAGTACCAGGGCGCCTCCGGCGGACTCGGCCCCTATGTCAGCCTGCTGTTCGCCCCGGATCCGCAGCGCGCCCTCGACGAGGGCCATGTGCTCGGCGAACTGGCCCGCCAACGCGCCCGTACGGTCGACCGGTTGACCGGCGCCGAGCGGCACTCGGACGCCGTCGCCCGCACCGCCCGCAAGGCCCTCGACACCCAACGGGCCCTCGCCGGACAGCAGAAGAAGCAGCGCGCGGCCGTCCAGGCGAGACTCGCCGACGTGGAGCGCCTGCTGGCCACCCTCGACCCGGACCGGCTGGCCGCCGTCGACCGCCTCGAACAGCAGGGCGTCAGCGCGGCCCAGCGGTCCCTCGCCGGCTCGCTCGCCGACGACCACCCGGCCTCCCGCCAGGGCGAACGCGCCGTCCGCTTCGCCCTGAGACAGGTCGGCAAGCCCTACGTCTGGGGTGCACAGGGCCCCTCCTCCTATGACTGCTCCGGCCTGACCTCCCAGTCCTGGCAGCACGCGGGCACCCCGATCCCCCGCACCAGCCAGGAACAGTGGAGACACCTGCCCCACATCCCGCTGCGCCAACTACGCCCCGGCGACCTGGTGATCTACTTCCCCGAGGCGACCCACGTGGCGATCTACGCGGGCGACGGCAAGGTCGTCCAGGCCCCGAGACCGGGCACCCGGATCAAGATCTCCCCGGTGGCGTCGAATCCCGTACTGGGAGCCGTACGCCCCGGCTAGCGCCCCTTCAGGGGCGCGGGGAACCGCGCGACCAGCCGCGCACGCGCCCGCGCCCCCACGGCGGCTAGGCCCCCGCCACAGCCGAGAGGTACGCCCCCGCCTTCTCCGGCTCGAAGAAGAAGTTCTCGAAGTCGGCCGGGTCGTTGAACCCGTTGGCGAACCGATCCGCCACCGGCGGCAACTGCCCGGCCGCGCCGATGAGGTTCAGGACGTGCTCCGGCGGCGGCGCCAGCATCGCGTTCGTCCACTTCGTGACGTGCCGCGCCGTCTGCCAGTACCGCTCGAACGTCCCCCGCATCCACTCCTCGTCGAACGGCTGCTCCCCGCGCTCCAGGATCGACGCGAGGTAGGAAGCCGCGCACTTGGACGCGGAGTTGGAGCCCTGGCCGGTGATCGGGTCGTTGGCGACGACCACGTCGGCGACGCCGAGCACCAGGCCGCCCGAGGGCAGCCGGCCGATCGGGTTGCGCACGGTCGGCGCGTACCGCCCGGCCAACGTGCCACCGGCGTCCGTGAGTTCGACCTTCGTCGCCCGCGCGTACTCCCAGGGCGTGAACTTCTCCATGAGTTCCAGGGTCAGGGAGAGGTGCTCGGCCGGGTCCTTGACGCCGTTGAAGACATCGAGCGGGCCGCCCGGCACGCCCTCCCAGAACAGGATGTCGGCGCGCCCGGAGACGGTGTACGTCGGCATGACGAACAGCTCGCCGACGCCCGGCACCAGGTTGCAGCGCACCGCGTCGAACTCCGGGTGCTCGGGGCGCGGCCCGAGCCCGTGCACGTACGCCACCGCGAGCGCCCGCTGCGGCTCGCTGTACGGGGAGCGCGCGGCGTCGCGGCCGAACATGGACACCAGCTCGCCCTTGCCTGCGGCGACCAGCACCAGGTCGTAGGTGCGCGAGAAGTAGTCGAGGTCGCCCACCGCCGCGCCGTGGATGACCAGTTGGCCGCCGCGCTGGGCGAAGGTCTCCATCCAGCCGGCCATCTTCACCCGCTGGTCGACGGACTGGGCGTAACCGTCCAGCTTGCCGACCCAGTCGATGGCGCGCTGGGTGGGGCCGGGGTCGTGCGAGCCGGGGGCCGCGACCGAGACGCCGAGGCCCTGGATCTTCGGGGCCTGGGACTCCCAGAAGTTCAGCTGGAGGTCGCGCTCGTGCTGCAGCGCGGTGTGGAACATGCACTGCGTCGACATGACGCGGCCGGACCGGATCTCGTCCGCGGTCCGGTTCGACATCAGGGTGACCTCGTAGCCGTGCGACTGAAGGCCGAGGGCGATCTGGAGGCCGGACTGACCGGCTCCGACGACGAGTATCTTCCGCATGCGGGTGGTGGCTCCTTACAGGACTACTCGGGGGTTTCGTCCAGCGCGTGGCCGACCAGGGCCAGCAGGGTCTCGATGGCCGAAATCCGCCGCCGCGCATCCATGATCATGACAGGGATGTGCGGGGGTATCGTCAGCGCCTCCCGGACGTCCTCGATGTCGAACCGCTCGCTGCCGTCGAAGTGGTTGACCGCGACGACGTACGGCAGTCCGCAGCTCTCGAAGTAGTCAAGGGCGGGGAAGCAGTCCTTGAGGCGGCGGGTGTCGGCCAGCACCACGGCGCCGATCGCGCCGCGCACCAGGTCGTCCCACATGAACCAGAACCGCTGCTGACCCGGCGTGCCGAACAGGTAGAGCACCAGGTCGTCGTCGAGCGTGATGCGGCCGAAGTCCATGGCCACGGTGGTGGTGACCTTGTCCGGAGTGCCGGAGAGGTCGTCGGTGCCCTCGCTCGCCTGGGTCATCAGCGCCTCGGTCTGCAGCGGCGTGATCTCCGAGACGGCCGTGACCAGGGTGGTCTTGCCGACGCCGAAGCCGCCCGCCACCACGATCTTCGTCGCGACGGGGGCCCGCGTCCGGTCCGTCTGCCAGGCCTTCAGGTCCTCGTCGGGCTCGGCGAAGCCGGCGACGAGGGGGGCGGCGCCTCCGAGGGAGGCGGTGGCGTCAGAGACGGCGAAGTCCACTCAGCACCCTTTCCAGCAGAGCGCGGTCCGGGCGGCCGGTGCCATGACCGGTTCCGGTGCCGTACACACGGATCTTTCCCTGGTCCGCGAGGTCGCTGAGGAGCACGCGGACCACGCCGAGCGGCATCTTCAGCAGCGCGGCGATCTCGGCCACCGTGCGCATACGGCGGCACAGTTCGACGATGGCCCGCATCTCCGGCATGACACCGGCGAGCGATCCCTTCGTCAGTTCTCTGCGCTCCTCGGGCGCCTCGATGGCCGCGGTGCTGGCCACGAAGGTCTCCACGAGGAGGACGTGCCCGAAGCGGGTGCGGCCGCCGGTGAGCGAGTAGGGGCGCACGCGGGCGGGTTTGCGCTCACCGCCGCGCACCGGGAGCTTCGGTGTGCCGCTCATCGGGCGCTCCCGGCCGACTCCAGGGACTTGCGCAGCTCGCTGCGGAGTTCCGGGGTGAGGACGTGACCGGCGCGGCCGACGAACAGCGCCATGTGGTAGGCCACCACGCTCATGTCGCACTCGGCGGAGCCGTGCACGCCGAGCAGTGAGCCGTCGCTGATGGACATCACGAACAGGCTGCCCTCCTCCATCGCGACCATGGTGTGCTTGACCCCGCCGAACGTCATCAGCTTGGCGGCGCCGACGGTGAGGCTGCCGATGCCGGAGACGATGGTGGCGAGGTCGGCGGAGGAGCCGCGGGGGCCCTTGCCGGGACGGGCCTGGCGGGACTGCTCCGTGTGGCCCGGGTCGGACGACAGCAGCAGCAGACCGTCCGAGGAGACCACGGCGACGGACTGGATGCCGGGGACCTCCTCGACCAGGTTGGTCAGCAGCCAGTGCAGATTGCGGGCCTCAGTGCTCAGCCCGAAGGTACTGGGAGCGGTCAACTGCTTGCCTCCTCGATGGGGCCCCCCGTGGTGTCCTCGGAATGGTCTTCGATCTCTGCCTCGACGTCGCGGTAGCCGGCCTGTGCTCCTCGGCGGAAGCCACCGAGCCTGCGGCGCAGGGCCTCGGCGTCGACGCTGGTGCTGCGCTGGCGGGGCGGGGGTGCGGGTGCGGTGATCCTGGGGGTGCGCTTGGGCAGCCCCTTGCTGGTGACCCGCTCCTCGGCCTCGCCGTCGTCGGCGGCCCCGGTCATGGGCCGCGCGTGGCTGATGGGTTCGGCGTCGACGGGAGCCGCGGGCCGCTCGACCGGCCGGTCGACCGACTGTTCGTCCGGCTGGTCGTCAGACTGTTCATCCGGCTGGTCGTCGGGGTCCTCGTCCGGTGCCTTCCGCGGTGCCTCGTCCGTGAGCGGGAGCAGCAGCTCCATCGTCGTCTCGGCGAAGGTCTCCACCGGGGCCTTGGGACGGGCCTCGGCCTCCTCAGCGCCGGGCCCCGCCTGCTCGTGCGTCGTGTCGTCGGCGGTTTTGGACGCCGCGGCTCCGGGCGCGGCCGTGTCCGCGGCGGCCTCCGGCTCGGGCTCGGGCTCCGGCTCCGGCTCCGCACCGGCGTCCCTGACCGCCTTCTCGGCCAGCGCCACCAGCGGGTCCTGCGGCTCGGCGCCGTCCTTCGGGCGGGTGGGCAGGACATTGGAGTTGGCCTCGGCGGCGGCGCCCGGCAGGGTGAAGGTGCCGGTGGTGGAGGTGGCCGCCTGCGGGGGTACGGCCGTCGCGGGGGCCTCGGACAGCAGGGTGGCCGGCAGCACCACGACCGCGGCGACCCCGCCCTGCTTCTGCTCGCGCAGCTGCACCCGCACACCGTGCCGGTGGGCGAGGCGGGCCACGACGTAGAGGCCGAGCCCGAGTCCGTCGTCGCCCTCCTGGTCGTACCCGGCCTCGGGGTCGAAGTCGGCGAGCCGCGCGTTGAGCCGGATGAGGCGGTCGTCCGCCATGCCGATGCCCTCGTCGTGCACGGAGAGCATGACCTCGCCGGACTCCAGGAGCCAGCCGGAGACCTCGACCGGCACGTCCGGCGGGGAGAACGTGGTGGCGTTCTCCATCAGTTCGGCCAGCAGGTGCGAGAGGTCGTCCGCGGCGAAGCCCGCGATGTGCGCGTGCGGCGGCAGCGCGGCGATGCGCACCCGCTCGTACCGCTCGATCTCGCTGACCGCGGCGCGCACCACGTCGACCAGCGGCACCGGTCCGTGGTGCTGCTGGACATGCTCGGTACCGGCGAGGACCAGCAGGTTCTCGTTGTGCCGGCGCATCACCGTGGCGAAGTGGTCCAGCTTGAAGAGGGTGGCGAGCCGCTCGGGGTCCTGCTCCCGGTCCTCCAGGCCCTCGATGACGGCGAGCTGGCGCTCGACCAGGCCGAGGGTGCGCAGCGCCAGGTTGACGAAGGTGCCGCCGATACCGGCGCGCACCCGGGCCAGTTCGGCCGCCGCCTCGGCGAGTTCGGCGCGCAGCTCCTCGCGGGCGTCGGCCATCTTCTGCCGCTGCCCGACCAGGTGCTTGCGGTCGGTCTCCAGGGTGGTGACCCGCTCGTGCAGGGCGGCGGCGTGCGCCTGCAGGGCGTTGACGGAGCGGACGACCTGCGCGAACTCGTCGTTGCGGCCGGTGAAGGCGATGGGTTCGCGGCCGGCCGCGTCGCCGGGCTCGGCGAGCCGGGCCGTGCCGCGGCGCAGCACCGACAGGGGCCGGGTGAGGGTGCGGGCCATGGCGGTGGCGATGCCGACGGCGACCAGCAGCAGCACGCCGAGGACCGCGACCCGGATCTCCAGCGCGGTGACGTCGTCGTCCCGCAGCTTCTCCAGGTCCCGGGTGCGGTGCTCGTAGAGGGCCGATTCCGCGCCGCGCATCAGGTCGATCCGCCCGGACAGGGCCGCGTCCAGCTTGGTGGCGCTGGTGCCCGAGGCGCTGTCCGGGAAGGTCGGCTGGGCGGTGAAGGTGTCCAGATACTTCTCGGCCGAGTTGACGTCGGCGCCGGTGACCGTGGAGTCGTACGCGTCGAGAGCCGGCTTGGGCGCGTTCTCGCGGAAGTCGGCGAGGGCAGCGTCGGAGCGCAGCCGGGCCTGCTGGGCGGCGGCGGTGAGCGCGTCGCGCTGCTTGCGGCCGGCCTCGGTGGGCACGGAGGTGGTGGTGGGCAGTCCGGTGACGGGGTTGAACACCGTCTGGGTGGTCGCCGGGACGTTCAGCGCGGCGAGCAGCAGGCCGCGGGCGGCGGCGGACTGCTGGACCGCGGTGTCCAGTTCGGCGAGCGCGTAGGCGCCGGAACCGGCCCGCCGGGGCATCCGCTCGGCCAGCTGCTCGGCGAGCCGGTGCAGTTCGGTGATCGTCGCCGAGTACGCCTGGTGGGCTTCGAGTGCCGTGCTCTTGCCGGTGAGCGCGGCGCGCCGGACGGTCGCGATGCGGTCGAGGTCGCCGCGCAGGTCCGCCGGGGCGCCGCCGTCCGCGCGCAGATCCGCCACCTGACGGTCGACGCGGGTGCTGCGGTCCTCGGAGGGCGCCTTGGACTCGGGGCGGCCGGCCGCGATGTAGGAGGTGACCTCGTCGCGCTCGTCGGCCAGGGAGCCCGCGAGGGCGAGGGCGTCCTGGGTGCGGGAGGCGAGCGTCACCAGGTCCTGGGAGTCGCTCACGTCCGAGGACGCGGTGAGAAGAGAGGGGGCTCCGGCACCGGCGACCGCGGCGGCCACGACCGCGACGGCGACGATCAGCCGGGTGCGCACATGCGTGGGCCGCCCGGTGCCCACGGGAGTCTCGGGGGCGGCCTTCTCGGGGGCCGTCTGCCTGCCTGTGCGCCGAGGCCGCTTCATCTGCACCGGTGCTCGCATTCCTGAACTCGTCTACCCAAGGGCCCGGGTGGCGCCCCGTCAGCTCGGTGCCAAGTGGTGCGTGCACCCGGTTCGTACGGTTCCCGACCCTCCCAGCGCCGGTGGGCAGTGGTCGCGCATCACCTGACCCGCCACCCGAAGGAGTGAACATCGGAGGGGAGTTGGCGGGCAAGTTCCTCTGGCGTGTGCCGGGCCGTTCCCCGGTGGGCCGGTTGGACGCGCGCGAAAGGGTTTGGCAGTATTCGCCACCGCGCTTTTTCGGAGTGACCCATTACCGCCCAAACCAGGCGCCTGACCTGCGCGAGCATGACAATCCGCAGGCGATTGCCGGCCTTCGGGAGAGGCCGTGAAGGGCTCGTGCAGACTGGCCGAATGCGAACTGATCTCGTTTCGGAACCAGGCGACGCGACCCGACCCAACGAGGACTTCGCCGATGTCGGACTACCCGCCTCCGGACAGGGCGGTTGTGTGATCTTGCTGGACGGGGTGACACCGCCCGCCGGGGAGACCGGCTGTCTGCATTCCGTCCCCTGGTTCACCGCCCGGCTCGGCGGGGCCCTGACCGAACTGACCGTTTCTGGCCGAGATCTGACGCCGGCCGACATCCTTTCCCGGGCGATCGAGCGCACCGCGCAGACACATGCGGACACCTGTGACCTTTCTCACCCGCGCACGCCTCAGGCAACCGTGGTCATCGTCCGGTGGTCCGCCGAGACGGTCGAGTACCTGGTCCTCTCCGACTCGGCGCTGCTGCTGCGCTCGCCCGCCGGGGAGGTCACCGCGGTCCTGGACGACCGGCTCGCCCGGCTGCCCCGCTCGGCGCTGGCCACCGACGCCCTGGTGGACGCGAACCTGCGCAACAAGGAGGGCGGTTTCTTCACGGCCGCCGCGGACCCGTCCGTCGCCGCCCGCGCGGTGACCGGCACCGTGCCCCGCGGCGAGGTCGCCGAGCTGGCCGCCCTGACGGACGGCGCGACCCGCTGGACGGAGACGTTCCACCAGGGCGACTGGACCGGTCTGTTCACCGTCCTCGCCGAGGACGGCGCCCGCTCGCTCGTCGACCGGGTACGGCACCTGGAGTCGGCGGACGAGGAGGAGCGGGCGTTTTTGGGGCGGAGCAAGACGCACGACGACGCGACGGTGGTGTACGTCGAGCTGTGACACCTCTTTCAGCCGCGGGTCACTTCTCCATGACGCCGTTCAGCTGGTGCAGCAGCCGGGCCAGCTCGGCCACCTCGCGGCGGTCCCAGTGGGCGAGCTGGCTGACGTACCGGGCGCGGCGGGCCTCGCGGACCGTGCCGACCCGGCGGTGGCCCTCCTCGGTGAGGGTGACGAGCCAGGCGCGGCCGTCCGCGGGGTCGGGCTCCCGGGTGATCAGGCCCAGCTCCTCCAGGGCGCGCAGCTGGCGGGACATGGTGGCCTTGCCGACGCCGAAGTAGCCGGCGAGTTCGGTGGCCCGCCGGCCGCCGTGCTCGTTCAGCCGGATCAGCAGTCCGTACGCGGAGGACTCCAGGTCGGGGTGGACCTCCCGGGCCATCTCGCCCTGGTTGGCGCGGGCGCGTCGCAGCAGTACGGTCAACTCGCGTTCGAGTGCCAGGAATTCCTGGTCTGCACCACTGGGCGTCACCTGCTCGGCGACGCGTGCTTCTGCGCCGTTTCCGTCCTCGTGCACGTCACACCCCTGATCGGTTTCGCGGTCCTGAAAGTTTCTGCCAAACGCCGTCATAGCCGCAGCTCCGTAAGTATTTCGCAGGCGTAGACCAACGGCGGCGGCCGGACCCCCTTCCCACGCCGCTGTCTACGTGCGTAGCTTTTTCGTCAGGGCATTGAATGACATGCCCACGACAGTGCGCCACTTTCGAGGTCACTGCCATGTTCCCCCCACTTTCACCCCACCCTCCCCACCCTCCCCGGAGGCACGTCATGCCCGCGCCCAGACCTCGCTCACTCCGCCCGCGCCCGCTCGCCGTCATGGTCACGGCCCTGCTCGCGGCGATGGCCTGCGCACTCCCCCTCACCACCGCCGAGGCCGCGTCCACGCCCACCCGCGGCACCGCCTACATGGGCGAGACCGTCGCCGCGCACGACGGCACCCACGGCACCCCCACCAGCGGCGACGCCACCCAGACCGAGGGTGTGGACGTCTCCAACTACCAGGGCAGCGTGGCCTGGTCGACGCTGTACGGCAGCGGGGTCCGCTGGGCCTACACGAAGGCGACGGAGGGCACGTACTACACGAACCCCTCCTTCACCCAGCAGTACAACGGCTCGTACAACGTGGGCATGATCCGCGGCTCGTACCACTTCGCCACCCCGGACACCACCAGCGGCGCCACCCAGGCGAGCTACTTCGTCGCGCACGGCGGCGGCTGGTCCAAGGACGGCAAGACCCTGCCGGGCGTGCTCGACATCGAGTGGAACCCGTACGGCGCCGACTGCTACGGCAAGACGGCGAGCCAGATGGTCAGCTGGATCGCGGACTTCCTGAACACGTACAAGTCCCTCACCGGCCGGGACGCCGTGATCTACACCGCCACCAGCTGGTGGACCGAGTGCACCGGCAACTACGCCGGCTTCGCGGCCAACAACCCGCTGTGGGTCGCCCGCTACGCCTCGTCCGTGGGGACGCTGCCGGGCGGCTGGTCGTACTACACGATGTGGCAGTACACCTCCTCCGGCGCGACCGTCGGCGACCACGACTACTTCAACGGCGCGCTCGACCGCGTCCAGGCGCTCGCCAACGGCTGACGGCCGGGGCGGCCACCGGGCGTCATCGGCCGACGCCCCGCCACGCCCGGCTCACCGAGCCGGGCGTGCGCACGGCGAGGACCCGGGCCTCCCTCACGGGACCCGGGCCCTGCCCTTCCCCGAAGCGTCCGTCACGCCGCCAGGGGAACCTCCGGCGCCGCCGCGTCGGCCGCGGGCACCAGCGCCAGCTCCAAGACCTGGCGGACGTCGGTCACGGTGTGCACGTCGAGCTTGTCCAGCACCTCGGCCGGGACGTCGTCCAGGTCGGCCTCGTTGCGCTTGGGGATGATCACGGTGGTCACCCCGGCGCGCTGCGCGGCGAGCAGCTTCTGCTTCACCCCGCCGATCGGCAGCACCCGGCCGGTCAGCGAGACCTCACCGGTCATCGCCACGTCCGTGCGCACCTGACGGCCGGAGAGCAGCGAGGCCAGCGCGGTGGTCAGGGTGACACCCGCGCTCGGGCCGTCCTTGGGGACCGCGCCCGCCGGGAAGTGGATGTGCACGCCCCGGTCCTTCAGATCGGTCACCGGCAGCTCCAGTTCGGCGCCGTGGCTGCGCAGGAAGCTCAGCGCGATCCGCGCCGACTCCTTCATCACATCGCCCAGCTGACCGGTCAGGGTCAGCCCCGCCGCGCCGGTCTCCGGGTCGGCGAGGGACGCCTCCACGAAGAGCACGTCGCCGCCCGCGCCGGTGACCGCGAGCCCGGTCGCCACCCCGGGCACGGCCGTACGGCGCTCGGCCGGGTCCTGCGCCGACTCGGGCACATGGTGCGGCCGCCCGATCAGGGCGCGCAGGTCGTCGTCCGCGACGGTGCACGGCAGCTCCCGCTCGCCCAGTTCGTGCTGGGCCGCGACCTTGCGCAGCAGCCGGGCGATCGAGCGCTCCAGATTGCGCACGCCCGCCTCCCGCGTGTACTCGCCCGCGAGCTTGCGCAGCGCGCTCTCCGCCAGCATGACCTCGCCGGAGTCGAGCCCGGCCCGCTCCAGCTGGCGCGGCAGCAGGTGGTCCCGGGCGATGACGACCTTCTCGTCCTCGGTGTAGCCGTCCAGACGGACGATCTCCATCCGGTCGGCGAGCGCCTCCGGGATCGCCTCCAGGACATTGGCGGTGGCCAGGAAGACGACGTCGGACAGGTCGAGTTCGACCTCCAGGTAGTGGTCGCGGAAGGTGTGGTTCTGCGCCGGGTCGAGCACCTCCAGGAGGGCGGCGGCCGGGTCGCCCCGGAAGTCCGAGCCCACCTTGTCGATCTCGTCCAGGAGCACGACCGGGTTCATGGACCCGGCCTCCTTGATCGCGCGCACGATCCGGCCGGGCAACGCGCCGACATACGTACGGCGGTGACCGCGGATCTCGGCTTCGTCGCGGACGCCGCCGAGCGCGACGCGGACGAACTTGCGGCCCATGGCGTGCGCGACCGACTCGCCCAGGCTGGTCTTGCCGACACCGGGCGGGCCGACCAGCGCGAGCACCGCGCCCCCGCGCCGCCCGCCGATCACCCCGAGTCCGCGGTCGCCGCGCCGCTTGCGCACGGCCAGGTACTCGGTGATGCGCTCCTTGACGTCCTCCAGGCCCGCGTGTTCCGCGTCGAGGACCGCCTTGGCGCCCCGGATGTCGTACGCGTCCTCGGTCCGCTCGTTCCAGGGCAGTTCGAGGACGGTGTCCAGCCAGGTGCGGATCCAGCTGCCCTCCGGCGACTGGTCGGAGGACCGCTCCAGCTTGTCGACCTCCTTGAGCGCGGCCTCGCGGACCGTCTCCGGCAGGTCGGCGGCCTCCACCCGGGAGCGGTAGTCGTCGGACTCCGCGCCCTCCTGGTCGCCGTTCAGCTCGCGCAGCTCCTTGCGGACGGCCTCCAGCTGACGGCGCAGCAGGAACTCGCGCTGCTGCTTGTCGACGCCCTCCTGGACGTCCTTGGCGATGGTCTCGGCCACGTCCTGCTCGGCGAGGTGGTCGCGCAGCTGCTGCGTGGCGAGCTTGAGGCGGGCCACCGGGTCGGCGGTCTCCAGGAGTTCGACCTTCTGCTCGGTGGTGAGGAAGGGCGAGTAGCCGGAGTTGTCGGCGAGCGCGGAGACGCCGTCGATGGCCTGGACGCGGTCCACGACCTGCCAGGCGCCGCGCTTGCGCAGCCAGCTGGTGGCGAGTGCCTTGTATTCCTTGACGAGTTCGGCGACCTGGCCGGGCAGCGGCTCGGGCAGGCTCTCGTCCACCTCGGCGCCCTCGACCCACAGGGCGGCGCCCGGTCCGGTGGTACCGGCGCCGATGCGGACGCGGCTTCGGCCGCGGATCAGCGCGCCGGGGTCGCCGTCGGCCAGCCGGCCCACCTGCTCGACCGTGCCCAGCACACCGGTCCTGGCGTACGTGCCGTCCACCCGGGGCACCAGCAGCACCCTTGGCTTGCCGGGTTCCGAACGCGCGGCGGCCTGTGCGGCCTCCACCGCGGCGCGGACCTCGGCATCGCTCAGGTCCAGCGGAACCACCATGCCGGGCAGCACGACCTCATCGTCGAGCGGCAGCACGGGCAGGACGAGCGTGAACGCCGATGACTCAGCAGCCATGATCTCCCCTTCGGCAGTCAACTTGAGTTATGCCGACTCAATGTCTGTCGCCGGGGGAATGTTCCCAACGGGGCGTTCGCTGTCAGCGATCGCCTTGTCGGTTGGCCCTTGACCTGGCTCTCTTCAGCTTTGCAGCTTCATGCTTCGTCTGGTCTCTTGTCTTGCAGAGTGCCCTTTCGTCGCGGGCTCTGGTTAGAGTCACGACAGGTTCGTTGGGGGTACTGCCGGAGTTCCGCCCCCCGCTAGTGGATGCCTGGCACTCCGGCTCGGGACCCTCGCGCCGGTACGCGCGTTCAAGTCGTACAGGGGTCAGCGGCATCTGCCGGGCCTGTGGTGGTCGTCCACGATGGGCGGGCGAGCCGGGTACGAGTCCTGGCTGGAGCGTGACCACGTGATGCTCCTGGACTTCGACTCGTCGGTGGCGTGAATCTCGTCTCAGCTGTTCTGGCGATCAGATGCGAGCAAGGGCATCTCGCATGCGCCGGACTACTTCGCCCGCTGCGAGAACGGCACGGGGTGGTGGTCGATTGCCGTCCGGCGGAACGGCACGAGCCTCGGGACGTGGTGAAGTTCGGGGCGCCGCAGGCAGCCTGCATCCAGGTGGGATGGGAGTTCCGGCTGGTCGGGGCACCGGACGCGATCGTGATGGGCAATGTGCGCCGGCTGGCGGGCTACCGCCGCTCCCGCCACCGGCTAGAGCCCGTGGCCACCGAGTCGCTGGCCGTGTTCGCCGAGCCACAGCCGCTGGTGCCGGGAGCCTCAGCGGGGGACTCGATCGGAATGCTGCCGGTGCTGTTCCACCTGCTGCGGTCGCACGAGCTGACGGTGGATGTCTCGGTGCCGATGTCAGCTGTCGCGCTGGTGTCAGCCGGGCTATGAAGGTGATGGCCGGGCAGGGCAAGCCGGTGTTGCGGCCAGGGGGCTGGATCACCTACGACAACGGAGAACACCAGGTGGTGGCGCTCGCCGACGTCCGTGCGGCTGCGGTCGGCGACGGGAGCTCGGTGGTGCTGGCTTCGCTGTCACCGGCGCAGAGCCACTGCCCGCAGTGGAGCTGTCCAGGTTGCTCGCGACGTTGCCGGAGCCGGTGCGGGAGGCGGCGCGCGAATGGGAACGGCACATGGTGGAGATCGAGACGGGACCCCCTGCCGGTCGTGCGACGTCCGGCAGGGGTCTGGGGGCTATTGGACCAGCGGGCGATCCATGCCTGGCAGGCGAAGGGGCGAGCGGACGCCCGGCTGGTCGCGGCCATCGGGGAGGCCCTGGAAGCGGAGACACACACCTCTGCACCAACATGCCGAGCCGGTCGCAGGCCCACAGGAACTGGTGAAGCCGACCAGCCTCATGAAGAGGTCGCACCTAAATCCGTGTCGTCGATGCTCATCTGCCCCTGGGTGATTTGCGGTTGTTCCATAGCCTCAACGTGCAGCAAGGCATCCAAGTGACCAACCGTGCGCACAACGCTGGCGTCGTAGAGCCAATGCAGATTACCTTCACGCTCTAGTCGGCCGTAGACCTGTAGGCCGAGGTTCTCCTCGTAGGCGTGAATAGCCTCATAGTACTGATCCTCGTCTGCCAGCCGTACTCGCACCTTTCGGGGTTGCCCTCCCATGACGTTGTCGACGCCGAAGACGCCTGGACCATCGGCTTCCTTGCGGGCCAGTAGGTGAACTCGTCCGGTCACGGTCACAAAGCCGGAGTCCTCTGCCGCGGCCAGCCGATGTGCAGCCTTCTCAAGGATGGGGGCATCGCCACCAGAGAATTCGTATCGCGATACAGGTTCCTCGAATCCTCCCGGCACAGAGGTGTCCCATTCAATCGTGATGTCCGAACCATCCGAGTGCTCGGCGATGCCGAGAATCGCGGTTGCCATCTCGTATGACACCCCCTCTCGCACGCCGGCGTCAAAACCTGTGAGCGATCCGCTGGAGCGATAGTGATCGATGGCTTCGGCGGTCGCGGACAGGGCTCTCACTACGGCATGGCTCACGTCTCGACCGTACGGTCCCACTGCCGCGCCCAAATCCAAGGACGGTGAGGCGGCAGAAAGTTTGCGCAGCGGTACGGTCGTTGCCGAGGGAGCGAAAGCCTTGACGATGTAGCTGCCCGGCTCTGTCTGCCCCATAAGTACGGAGTCGAGGTAGCGGTTGGCGAACTGGCCGTGCCGGTTGCCGAAGTGCCGCGTCTGGTCGATGTACGACTTGGCGCCTGCAACCAGAGTGCGGCGAGCGGATGAGATGAGCCGCTCGCCCTCTCGCCAGGAAATCAGGCCACTGGGGAAGGCCGCCTCCCTGCGGAAGCGGAACTCATCCGTAGGGTCGGTGAAGAGCCGTGGCGCGATCGACCGGGCCCACAGACTTCGGAAGTTGGGAGCAGTGACCTGCTGGAGCAGGCTTTGCAGAACCTCGATGTACTCCGGCGCTTCACGGTCCAGCGGTACGACAAACGATCCGGCTCGGGCGTCGGGCTCACCAGGAGGAGCGAGGCGGTTGTAGATGCCACTGCGCCTGCCGACGAGTGTCCAGCCTGCTTCAGTCATGAGCGTGGTGAGCCGCGTCGGATCGACGCGCCACAGATCGAGTTCGGTCGACGCCAACTCAGGCATGGAGCGACTCACCCCTCTCGATCTTTTCCATGATGGCGGTCAGTGCCCCGGCGTTGAAGAGGTTGGAAGTGGGAACATGAACCGACGGCTTCTCGGCCGGAGGGACTGTCATCCCCTCAAGGCTCATCCAGTAGCAGGCTTGCATGACCTCCAAGTGCGTGTGGGCTGTCCGTGTCCACTCCGCCTGCCCCTTGGGTATGGCCATGACGACCAAGAGGGACTTCATGCCCAAGCGAGGGCGTACGAGACGCTCCATGTATTCCCGCTTCTCGAAGCGGTAACGAAACGACTCCGCATTGCCGTCGATGGCTATCTGGGTCGTGCTCTTCATCTGGACGTAGAAGCTCGTCTCCTCCCCCAGAGGGTCGGAGGACGTGCGCACCAGCATGGCGTCGGCGCCGAACATGTCTCGGCCCTGTTTGATGAAAAGACAGCCTGCGGTCGCCGCAACGCTCTGCATGTAGCCCTCCTGGAGCTGCTCCATGCAGGTGGTAAACGTGCGTCGATCGACAGGCTCTGTTATGCCGCCCCTCACAGCTTGCGCCATGGGCGCCCCCCTCTGGTTGCCCCTCCCCCAGTGAGCGCAGCATACGGTCCCCTCTCAGCCGGCCGTCCAGCCCCTGTTGCCTCACACTATTGACTGCCACTGACAAGTGGACCGCCGTAAGGCGGGACGAGCGATCGAGCATCCCCGCCCTCCGGCAACGCCGGATTGATCTGCACACGCTTGTGCCGACCGCGCAGACAAAACCTCCATCGCGCCGGCCGCGGCCACCGTCCCATACAGACTCCTGTGGCACTGGGCATCAGTGCAGGCGAGGCGGCCTCAAGGGGTCTCGGCGGCCGCCCAGCGGCGTATGACGGGCCATGTCGACACGCCGATCGTCAGCGCGATCAGATGGCCCCAGTTCGTCATGGGGTCCGTATAGGCGAGCAGGTCGTTGAGCAGGAGGCCCGCCGTACCGGCGAGCAGCGGCCATCCCAGCCAGGGGCGCAGGAGGCCGGCCAGGGCGCCCGTGCTCGCGGCGACGCCGAAGCTGATGCCGTAGTCCAGGCGGTGCAGGGAGGTCTCAGGGAGATGCCCGGCGAGGACCGCGAGGCCCACCGGGACCTCCGTCGCCAGGGTCGCCAGGACATGACCGGTGAGGAAGACACAGGCGGCCCGCGCACCCCCTATCCGGCGCTCCAGCGCGGTGAGCACCAGGACGAACGCGACCGCGTACGGCGAGACGAGCCCGCCCGCGATCCACAGCGCGCTGGTCAGCAGCACCACCGCGGGCGAGCGCACCAGGTGGGCCACGTCCGTGCTGGAGCCCTGATAGAGGGCGTACACCAGGGAGGGCGGCGCCTTCGCCGCGACCAGGGAGGTGACGGCCAGCAGTGCCGCGTAGCCGAAGGTGAACGGCGTCCGGGCGGGCGTCGGCAGCAGCGGCCAGGGGCGCGCGAGCGGCATCGCGAGACGCCGGGCGGGCGGCGGCGCGGGCAGCACGGACCGCTGGCGGGGCACACCGTCCAGCAGGTCCGCGCCCACGGTCTTCGGCGCGATCCGTTCCACGGTGGCGCTCCTTCCGTTCCGCCCCACCCTCCGTGCTGGAGGAAGCCGCTGTCCACGTCCGGAGCCCGGGGAGAGCGATTTCACGGCAACCTCATAAGTTCCGGCCACGTCCGGCACCCCCCGCCCCACGGGCCCGACATCCGTAATTGCCGTGAAAGCAAAGCCCTGTTCAAGCAGGATGGACCCATGGCTGCCCCAGACGACTCCCCCGTGGTGCTGGACCGGCGCGAGGGGCCGTACGGCGAGGTGGTGCTGCGCAGACACGGCACGCTGCTCCAGATCATCGCCAACGGCTGTTTCCTCATGGACACTTCGGACGGCCGCTCGGAGCGGCTGCTGATCGACGCGGCGTACGACGCCCTCGACGGGCGCCCGGCACCGGCCGTGCTGATCGGCGGGCTCGGCGTCGGATTCTCACTCGCACACGCGTCCGACGATCCTCGCTGGGGACGGATCACGGTCGTGGAGCGGGAGCCCGCCGTCGTCGACTGGCACCGCGCCGGACCCCTGTCCGAACTGACCCGCGGCGCACTGGCCGACCCGCGCACCGGGATCGTCCGAGACGACCTCGTCCGTTACGTCAATGAGACATCGGACACGTTCGACGCCCTGTGCCTGGACATCGACAACGGGCCCGGATGGACGGTCACCGAGGACAACGAAAGCCTGTACTCACCGGCCGGACTGGCCGCCTGCGCACGGGTGTTGAGACCGGGCGGGGTGCTTG
This sequence comes from Streptomyces sp. LaBMicrA B280, assembly GCF_049222185.1. NCBI lineage: Bacteria > Bacillati > Actinomycetota > Actinomycetes > Kitasatosporales > Streptomycetaceae > Streptomyces > Streptomyces sp. LaBMicrA B280. Next base: position 29,870 of record NZ_JBMJCT010000065.1, read on the forward strand.
CCGTATGGTCGGCGAAGCCGTCTCCGGAATTTGAAGGAACCTTGCGGAATGCCGGGTTCCGACGGGTGCGTACCGAAGAGGTGCCCGTTGCCCGGGGAGTTCCGGACGCCGTGCACCTCGGCGTCCGCCCTGGATAGCGACGGCACCGCCGATCCCCGTAGGGTGCTGCCCTGACGCGGATCTTTCGCGTCGAGCGCAGACATGGGATCACCCCACGGGTTCCGGAAAGCAACAAGCAGGGGCGGGCGATGGAGCAGACACACACCTCCCAGAGCGGCACGGCGGCGACGACGACCACCACTCCGGGCGCCCAGCGCCGGGTACTGGTCGTCGAGGACGACACCACGATCGTCGACGCCATCGCGGCCCGGCTCCGCGCCGAGGGCTTCCTCGTGCAGACCGCGGCCGACGGACCGGCCGCGGTGGACACGGCCGAGGCGTGGCAGCCCGACCTGCTGATCCTCGACATCATGCTGCCCGGCTTCGACGGCCTGGAGGTCTGCCGGCGCGTACAGGCCCAGCGCCCGGTGCCGGTGCTGATGCTCACCGCGCGGGACGACGAGACGGACATGCTGGTCGGGCTCGGCGTCGGCGCCGACGACTACATGACCAAGCCGTTCTCCATGCGCGAGCTGGCCGCGCGGGTGCATGTGCTGCTGCGCCGGGTGGAGCGGGCCGCCATCGCCGCCTCCACGCCCCGCTCCGGCATCCTGCGCCTCGGCGAGCTGGAGATCGACCACGCGCAGCGCCGGGTGCGGGTGAAGTCCGAGGACGTCCATCTGACGCCCACCGAGTTCGACCTGCTGGTGTGCCTGGCCAACACCCCGCGCGCGGTGCTCTCCCGTGAACAGCTGCTGGCCGAGGTCTGGGACTGGGCGGACGCCTCCGGCACCCGCACCGTCGACAGCCACATCAAGGCGCTGCGCCGCAAGATCGGCGCCGAGCGCATCCGCACCGTGCACGGTGTGGGCTACGCGCTGGAGACGCCGAACCCGTGAGCGTGAGCGGGCGCCAGGCCGCACGGCGGAGCCCCCGGGCCCGCACGGAGGACCCGTGGGGCGGCGTACGCCCGTTCTCGATCAAGACCAAGCTGACCGCGCTGGTGGTCATCGCGGTGCTGATCACCACCGGTCTGTCGATCGTCGCGGTGCACACCAAGACGGAGCTGCGCTTCATCACGGTGTTCTCGATGATCGCCACCCTGCTGATCACCCAGTTCGTGGCGCACTCGCTCACCATGCCGCTGGACGAGATGAACACCGTCGCCCGCGCCATCTCGCAGGGCGACTACACCCGCCGGGTGCGCGAGAGCAGACGGGACGAACTGGGCGACCTGGCGCAGACGATCAACGTCATGGCCGACGAGCTGGAGGCCCAGGACCGGCAGCGCAAGGAGCTGGTCGCGAACGTCTCCCATGAGCTGCGCACCCCGATCGCGGGACTGCGCGCCGTGCTGGAGAACATCGTCGACGGGGTCACCGAGGCCGATCCGGAGACCATGCGGACGGCCCTGAAGCAGACCGAGCGGCTCGGCCGCCTGGTGGAGACCCTGCTGGACCTGTCCCGGCTCGACAACGGCGTCGTACCGCTGAAGATGCGGCGCTTCGAGGTGTGGCCGTACCTGTCGGGCGTACTGAAGGAGGCCAACATGGTCGCCTCGGCGCGCGCGGGCATGGCCACCGGCTCCGGCAGCCACACCCGTACCGACGTCCATCTGCACCTGGACGTCTCCCCGCCGGAGCTGACCGCGCACGCGGACCCCGAGCGCATCCACCAGGTCGTCGCCAATCTGATCGACAACGCGGTCAAGCACAGCCCGCCGCACGGCCGGGTGACCGTGAAGGCGCGGCGCGGGCCCCAGCCGCACTCGCTGGAGCTGGAGGTCCTGGACGAGGGTCCGGGCATCCCGCGCTCGGAGTGGCACCGGGTCTTCGAGCGGTTCAACCGGGGCGCCGTGACCCGGCCGCACGGTCCGGGCAGCGACGGCGGCACGGGCCTCGGGCTGGCGATCGCCCGCTGGGCGGTGGATCTGCACGGCGGCCGGATCGGGGTGGCCGAATCAGAGCGCGGCTGCCGGATCATCGTCACCCTTCCGGGAGCGAACTCCGCTTCAAGTTGACGTAAAGTTCCAGCGAAGGCTCAAGATCCACGGCTGCCCGCGCCGTCTTCGCGCAGCTGGGCACGTGTGGAGCGACACAGGCCCGCGCCGCCCCGCAGATGCCGGGGGCGCAGGGCCGGGCAAGTGCACCCTCGTACATCCGGAACCACGCTTGTTTCCCGCCATTTCAAGCCCTGAAACAAGATTTTCGGTGTGACTTACACGACGATGAACGGGCCCGACCTGACCTTCACCGTCTCCAAGGCGTAGCCTTTATTCCCGCTGTCCATCACCTTGTGAAGCGGAAGAGGGCGGTTGCCGCCGTGTCGCCACAGTCCCCCAGTAACTCGAGCATCTCCACCGACGACCAAGCCACCGGGAAGAACCCCGCGGCCGCGTTCGGCGCGAACGAGTGGCTCGTCGACGAGATCTATCAGCAGTACCTCCAGGACCCGAATTCGGTAGACCGTGCCTGGTGGGACTTCTTCGCCGATTACAAGCCGGGCGCGCCTGCCACGCCCGCGCCGGCGGGTACTGCGGCCGCGGGGGTCGCAGCGACCCCCACCCCGGCGCCCCAGGCCGCTCCGGCGCCCCGCCCGCCGCAGCTCCGGCCGCGGCTCCCGCGGCGAAGACGGCCCCCTCCCCGGCCAAGCCGGCGCAACCCGCACAGGCGCCCGCTCAGCCCAAGGCGCAGGCCGCTCCCGCCGCCGAGGCCCCCGCGGGTCCCGAGCAGATCACTCTGCGCGGCCCGGCCGCCGCGGTCGCGAAGAACATGGACGCCTCGCTGGAGATGCCGACCGCCACCTCGGTCCGCGCCGTCCCGGTGAAGCTGCTGTTCGACAACCGCATCGTCATCAACAACCACCTCAAGCGCGCCCGCGGCGGGAAGATCTCCTTCACGCACCTCATCGGGTACGCGATGGTGCAGGCCATCAAGGCCATGCCGGCGATGAACCACTCGTTCACCGTCAAGGACGGCAAGCCGACGCTGGTCAAGCCGGCCCACGTCAACCTCGGTCTCGCCATCGACCTGGTCAAGCCCAACGGCGACCGCCAGCTCGTCGTCGCGGCGATCAAGAAGGCCGAGACGCTGAACTTCTTCGAGTTCTGGCAGGCCTACGAAGACATCGTCCGCCGCGCCCGCGAGGGCAAGCTGACCATGGACGACTTCACCGGTGTCACGGTCTCCCTGACCAACCCCGGCGGCCTGGGCACCGTGCACTCCGTGCCGCGTCTGATGCCCGGCCAGGCCGTGATCATGGGCGTCGGCTCCATGGACTACCCGGCCGAGTTCCAGGGCACCAGCCAGGACACCCTGAACAAGCTCGGTGTCTCCAAGGTCATGACCCTCACGTCGACCTACGACCACCGGGTCATCCAGGGCGCCGCCTCCGGCGAGTTCCTGCGCCAGGTCGCCAACCTGCTGCTCGGCGAGAACAAGTTCTACGACGAGATCTTCGAGGCGCTGCGCATCCCCTACGAGCCGGTCCGCTGGCTCAAGGACATCGACGCGTCCCACGACGACGACGTCACCAAGGCCGCGCGCGTCTTCGAGCTGATCCACTCCTACCGGGTCCGCGGCCACGTCATGGCCGACACCGACCCGCTGGAGTACCGCCAGCGCAAGCACCCCGACCTGGACATCGTCGAGCACGGTCTCACCCTGTGGGACCTGGAGCGCGAGTTCGCCGTCGGTGGTTTCGCCGGCAAGTCGATGATGAAGCTGCGCGACATCCTCGGGGTGCTCCGCGACTCGTACTGCCGCACCACCGGCATCGAGTTCATGCACATCCAGGACCCCAAGCAGCGCAAGTGGATCCAGGACCGGGTCGAGCGCGGCCACGCCAAGCCGGAGCGCGAGGAGCAGCTGCGCATCCTGCGCCGGCTGAACGCCGCCGAGGCGTTCGAGACCTTCCTGCAGACGAAGTACGTCGGCCAGAAGCGCTTCTCCCTGGAGGGCGGCGAGTCCGTCATCCCGCTGCTGGACGCGGTCATCGACTCCGCCGCCGAGTCCCGCCTGGACGAGGTCGTCATCGGCATGGCCCACCGCGGCCGTCTGAACGTGCTCGCCAACATCGTCGGCAAGTCGTACGCGCAGATCTTCCGCGAGTTCGAGGGCAACCTCGACCCGAAGTCGATGCACGGCTCCGGCGACGTGAAGTACCACCTGGGCGCCAACGGCACCTTCACCGGCCTGGACGGCGAGCAGATCAAGGTCTCGCTGGTCGCCAACCCCTCCCACCTGGAGGCGGTCGACCCGATCCTGGAGGGCGTCGCCCGCGCCAAGCAGGACATCATCAACAAGGGCGGCACGGACTTCACCGTCCTGCCGGTGGCGATCCACGGCGACGCGGCCTTCGCGGGCCAGGGCGTGGTGGCCGAGACCCTGAACATGTCGCAGCTGCGCGGCTACCGCACCGGCGGCACCGTGCACATCGTCATCAACAACCAGGTCGGCTTCACCGCGGCCCCCGAGTCCTCGCGTTCCTCCATGTACGCGACGGACGTGGCCCGCATGATCGAGGCCCCGATCTTCCACGTGAACGGCGACGACCCGGAGGCCGTCGTGCGCGTGGCGCGGCTCGCCTTCGAGTTCCGCCAGGCGTTCAACAAGGACGTGGTGATCGACCTCATCTGCTACCGCCGCCGCGGTCACAACGAGTCGGACAACCCGGCCTTCACCCAGCCGCTGATGTACGACCTGATCGACAAGAAGCGCTCGGTGCGCAAGCTCTACACCGAGTCCCTGATCGGTCGCGGCGACATCACCCTGGAAGAGGCCGAGCAGGCCCTCCAGGACTACCAGGGCCAGCTGGAGAAGGTCTTCACGGAGGTCCGCGAGGCCACCGCGCAGCCGGCCGCCGGTGCCCCCCAGGAGGCCCAGGACGGCTTCCCGGCCGCGGTCCCGACCGCCATCTCCGCCGAGGTCGTCAAGCGGATCGCCGAGTCCCAGGTCAACATCCCCGAGCACATCACCGTGCACCCGCGGCTCCAGCCGCAGCTCCAGCGCCGTGCGGCGATGGTCGAGGACGGCACCATCGACTGGGGCATGGGCGAGACCCTGGCCATCGGCTCCCTGCTGCTCGACGGCACCCCGGTCCGGCTCGCCGGCCAGGACTCCCAGCGCGGCACCTTCGGCCAGCGCCACGCGGTGCTGATCGACCGGGAGACCGGCGAGGAGTACACCCCGCTCCAGTACCTCGCCGAGGACCAGGCGCGGCTGAACGTCTACAACTCGCTGCTGTCCGAGTACGCGGCCATGGGCTTCGAGTACGGCTACTCGCTCGCGCGTCCCGACGCGCTGGTGATGTGGGAGGCCCAGTTCGGCGACTTCGTCAACGGCGCCCAGACGGTCGTCGACGAGTTCATCTCCTCGGCCGAGCAGAAGTGGGGCCAGACCTCCGGCGTCGTCCTGCTGCTGCCGCACGGCTACGAGGGCCAGGGCCCGGACCACTCGTCCGCGCGCCCGGAGCGGTTCCTCCAGCTGTGCGCCCAGAACAACATGACGGTGGCCATGCCCACCTCGCCGTCGAACTACTTCCACCTGCTGCGCTGGCAGGTGCACAACCCGGCCCACAAGCCGCTGGTCGTCTTCACCCCGAAGTCGATGCTGCGCCTGAAGGCCGCCGCCTCCAAGGCGGAGGAGTTCACGACGGGCGGCTTCCAGCCGGTCATCGGCGACGCGACCGCCGAGGCGGCCGCGGTCCGCAGGGTCGTCTTCTGCTCCGGCAAGGTCTACTACGACCTGGAGGCCGAGCGTAAGAAGCGCGGCGCCACGGATACGGCGATCATCCGCATCGAGCGCCTGTACCCGCTGCCGGGTGCCGAGCTCCAGGCGGAGGTCAACAAGTACCCGAACGCCGAGAAGTACCTGTGGGTCCAGGAGGAGCCGGCGAACCAGGGTGCCTGGCCGTTCATCGCGCTCAACCTGATCGACCACCTCGACCTGGCGGTCGGCGCGGACATCCCGGCCGGCGAGCGGCTACGGCGCATCTCGCGCCCGCACTCCTCGTCCCCGGCGGTGGGCTCCGCCAAGCGCCACCAGGCCGAGCAGGAGCAGCTGGTGCGTGAGGTGTTCGAGGCGTAAGCCTGCGGCACGACAACGCCGAGGGCCCGGTTCCGTACGGAACCGGGCCCTCGGCGTTTTTCCGCCCCCGCTTACTTGTCGTCCTACTCGTCCTACTCGTCGTCCTCGTCGTCGAGGCGGGCGAGCCAGGTGGCCAGGCGCTCCACGGGCACCTCGAAGTCGGGGTTGAGATCCACGAAGGTGCGCAGCTGCTCGGCGAGCCACTCGAAGGTGACCTCCTGCTCGCCGCGCCGCTTCTCCAGCTCCTCGATGCCGCGGTCGGTGAAGTACATGGGGTTGCGTCTCCTGGTGTGCGTATGCGCCCGGGCCGATGGGACAGGCGTCGGCGTCGTCACCAGCCTAAGCAATGCGCGGGGCGGTGTTCCCGAAAGAGTGTCTTGACTTCGGGGAGCCACGATATATCGTGTTTGTGGACAGACGCGATATGGCGCGTCGCGATCGTGTACGGCCGAGGAGGTCCCCCATGTCCGAGTGGTCCGTCGCCGAGCCACAGAAGCTGACGTTCGAGGCCCCGGTGAGCACCCTCCAGGTGCGCATCGCGGGCGGCACGGTGAATGTGATGGGAACCGAGGAGGGCCCCGCCCGCCTGGAGGTCTCGGACATAGAGGGCCCCCCGCTCCTGGTGACCCACGAGAACGGCGTCCTGACGGTGGGGTACGAGGACCTGACCTGGCAGGGCTTCACCAAGTTCCTGGACCGCAAGCGCTGGCGCCGCAGCGCGGTCGTCTCCCTCGCGGTCCCGGCGGACGCCCGGGTGGAGGTGGGCACGGTCGGCGCCGGTGCGGTGATCTCCGGCGTCCGGGGCCCGGCGGTGGTCCGGGGCGTCACCGGTGACACCGCGCTGGTCGGCCTCTCCGGACCGGTCCAGGCGAACACCGTGTCCGGGAACCTGGAGGCGCAGGCGGTCACCGGCGAGCTGCGCTTCACCTCGGTCTCCGGGGACCTGACCGTGGTCGAGGGCTCGGGCCCCGTGGTGCGGGCCGACTCGGTCAGCGGCTCGATGATCGTGGACCTGGACCCGGAGGGACCGACGGACGTCCACCTCACCAGCGTCTCGGGCGAGATCGCCATCAGGCTGCCGCACCCGGCGGACGCGGAGGTGGAGGCGAACACGGCGAGCGGCCGGATCTCCAACGCCTTCGACGGACTGCGGGTGCACGGCCAGTGGGGCGCCCACAAGATCACCGGTCGGCTGGGCGCGGGCACGGGACGGCTGCGGGCCACCACGGTCTCCGGCGCGATCGCCCTGCTCCGGCGCCCCGACCGGTCGCCCGACGGCCCGACCGACGGCCTGACCGACAAGAAGGTGCTCTGACATGCCCCCCGTCTTCGCTCACGGACGCCTGCGCCTGTACCTGCTCAAGCTGCTGGACGAAGCCCCGCGCCATGGCTACGAGGTGATCCGCCTTCTGGAGGAGCGCTTCCAGGGGCTGTACGCGCCCTCGGCGGGCACCGTCTATCCCCGGCTGGCCAAGCTGGAGGCCGAGGGCCTGGTCACCCACACCACCGAGGGCGGCCGCAAGGTGTACGCCATCACGGACGCCGGCCGCGCCGAACTGGCGGACCGCAGTGGCGAGTTGGCCGATCTGGAGCTGGAGATCCGCGAGTCGGTGGCGGAGCTGGCGGCCGAGATCAAGGCCGATGTGCGGGGCGCGGCCGGTGATCTGCGCCGGGAGATGCGCGCCGCCGCGACCGAGGCCCACGGGGGTGCCGACGCCGGGGACGCCGGGGCCCCCGGGGACGACAAGGACGCCTGGCGCGCCGCCAAGGAGGAGATGCGCCGGGTCAGGCAGGAGTGGAAGGAGCAGGCCCGCCGCGCCAAGGACGAGAGCCGCCGGGCCCGCGAGGAGGCCCAGCGCGCCCGCCACCAGGCCCAGGAGGCGCAGGCCCGCGCCCGTGCCCAGGCGCAGGAGGAGATGCAGCGGGTCGCCCGCCGCGTCCAGGACCACTTCGCGCGCGGCAACTGGCCCGCGGGCGTCCGCGAGGGCCTGACCGAACTGGCCCGGGAACTGGGCGACCTGAGCAAGGACTGGACCAGCCCCCGCCCGGCCCCGGCCCCGACCTACACCACGACGGACTTCCCCGCCGAGTACGTCCCCTCCTGGACGCACGAACCCCCCACCGACAACCCCGCCCGCGACCTCGACCGGCTGCTGGACCGCTTCCGCGACGACATCCGCGATCTGTCCCGCGACCACGGCGTGACCCCGGACCAGCTCCGGACGGCCCGGGAGCGGTTGTCGCGCGCGGCGGCGGAGATCACCTCGGTCCTGCGCCCGCCGAAGGGATAGCGAAGGGCGGGCCCGGCACCCCGGACCCGCCCGCGCCCCGCCAACAAGGTCAGGACGTGGTCAGTACGATCTTCCCGAACTGCCCGCCGGACTCCATCCGTTCGAAGCCCTCGCGGGCGCGGTCCATCGGAAGCACCTCGTCGATGACGGGCCGTACGCCGGTCGTGGCGCAGAAGGAGAGCAGGTCCTCCAGCTCGTCCTTGGTGCCCATGGTGGAGCCGACGACCTTCAGTTCGAGGAAGAAGATCCGGGTCAGCTCGGCGTGCGAGGGCCGGTCGCCGCTGGTCGCGCCGGAGATGACGATCGTCCCGCCGGGGCGCAGCGACTTCACCGAGTGCGACCAGGTCGCGGCGCCCACGGTCTCGATGACCGCGTCCACCCGCTGCGGCAGCCGCGCCCCGCTCTCCACCGCCTCCACCGCGCCCAGCTCCAGGGCCCGCTTCCGCTTCGCCTCGTCCCGGCTGGTGGCGAACATCTTCAGCCCCGCCGCCCTGCCGAGCACGAGCGCGGCCGTGGCGACCCCGCCGCCCGCGCCCTGCACCAGGACCGAGTCCCCGGGTCGTACCCCCGCGTTGGTGAACAGCATCCGGTACGCCGTCAGCCACGCGGTGGGCAGACAGGCGGCCTCGGCGAAGGACAGTTCCTTCGGCTTGGGCAGGACGTTGAAGGTCGGTACGGCGACCTGTTCGGCGAAGGTGCCCTGGTAGCGCTCGGTCAGGATGGAGCGCGGCTCCTTCGGGCCGACGCCGTGGCCGGTCTGGCCGATGACGGAGTGCAGGACGACCTCGTTGCCGTCCGCGTCGACCCCGGCGGCGTCGCAGCCGAGGATCATCGGCAGCCGGTCCTCCGGGAGGCCGACGCCCCGCAGGGACCAGAGGTCATGGTGGTTGAGGGAGGCGGCGCGCACATCGATGGTGCTCCAGCCGGGGCGGGCCTCGGGAGCCGGACGCTCCCCCAACTCAAGGCCGGACAGCGGCTGGTCGCGGTCGATTCGGGCGGCGTAGACGGCGAACATGCTGCCGACGATAGGTGTGCCGGGCGGCCAGGGGAACCGGGCCGCGCTGTGACACATGCCCTCTTGCACGAGGGCACCCGGGCGGCGCGGTTCGCCACAGGGCCGTTCCAGAGGCATCTCGCGACACGAGATCCAGGCGGGCCGGGGGGAGAAGGAAATGGCCCCGCCCGGGACACGGGCGGGGCCATCTCTACCGGCGTCAGCGACGCGCGACACCCTCCGCGCGAGCCGCCGCGGCCACCGCCGCGGTGACCGCCGGAGCGACCCGCTCGTCGAACGGCGACGGGATCACATAGTCCGCCGCGAGATCGTCACCGACCACCGAGGCCAGCGCCTCGGCCGCCGCGATCTTCATGCCCTCGGTGATCCGGGAGGCCCGCACCTGGAGCGCGCCCGCGAAGATGCCGGGGAAGGCCAGCACGTTGTTGATCTGGTTCGGGAAGTCCGAGCGCCCGGTGGCCACGACCGCCGCGTACTTGTGCGCGACCTCGGGGTGCACCTCGGGGTTCGGGTTGGCCATCGCGAACACGAAGGCACCCTCGGCCATACCGGCCACGGCCTCCTCGGCGACGGTGCCGCCGGAGACGCCGATGAAGACGTCCGCGCCCTTGAGCGCGTCCGCCAGCGTGCCGCTGAGACCGGCCTTGTTGGTGAAGCCGGCCAGCTCGCGCTTGACCGGGGTCAGGTCCTCGCGGTCCGCGGAGACGACGCCCTTGCGGTCCGCCACGGCCACATCGCCGATGCCGGCCTCGACCAGCATCTTGGCGATGGCGACACCGGCCGCGCCGGCGCCCGAGATCACGGCGCGCAGCTGTCCGATCTCCCGGCCGCTGAGCCGCGCCGCGTTGCGCAGCGCCGCCAGCGTCACCACGGCGGTGCCGTGCTGGTCGTCGTGGAAGACCGGGATGTCCAGGCGCTCCTGGAGGCGGCGCTCGATCTCGAAGCACCGGGGCGCCGAGATGTCCTCCAGGTTGACTCCGCCGAAGGAGGGAGCGAGCCGGACGACGGTCTCCACGATCTCGTCCACGTCGGTGCAGTCGAGCGCGATCGGCACCGCGTCGACGCCGCCGAACTGCTTGAACAGGATCGCCTTGCCCTCCATCACGGGGAGGGAGGCCTGGGGACCGATGTCCCCGAGTCCGAGCACCGCCGTACCGTCGGTGACGACGGCGACGACGGAGGACTTCCATGTGTAGTCGTTGACCAGCTCCGGCTGTTCCGCGATCGCGGTGCACACGCGAGCGACGCCGGGCGTGTACGCGAGGGAAAGGTCGTCCTTGTCGCGGACCGGCACGGTGGCTTGCACAGCCATCTTGCCGCCGCGGTGCAGAGCGAACACCGGATCGAAGGAATCGAGGGGCTCGGCCCCGCCGTCCTGGTCCGTACCGATGTCGCTGCGAGGATTGACGATCTCCGCTGCCACTTGTTCTACCCCTTAGGTATGCATGGTTTGAGGGTCGACCACTCCTGGTGAGGGGTGGGCGGGCACCGCGCAGGGCCCGATTGCGGATACGCACGGGTCATGCGCGACGGGCGCGCCGCACACGCGCCCTGGGCCCCGGATGAGGGGTGTAAAGAACCTTCTTACCGGACGGACGGCGCTCACGACGAGTCCAAAAGGTGCAAGGTCACATCTCGGAACCAGTTCGCCACACAGAGATGACATCTCGCTGACGGCCGCGCTGACGGCGACGCGGGGCTCCGGGACTCGGCGGGGGCCCGGACGGCTGCGGCGGGCGTACGACACGGTCGTACGACACCCACATGTCCGGTCGTCCACATGTTGAGATGTGCCGGAGGTTCTCCGGCGGTGGGACGGGATTCGCGCAGGTGGCCCGGTGCGGTATGGCACCGAGAGACCAAGGATGTACCGACCTGATGGGGTTCGGGGGTCACCCGTTATCCGATTTTGACATATCGGCGCCCCTGAATGGCGTAGTCCGAATGGCAAGATGCCGTAAACCCGCGAGGTCGCGCCACCCAATGGTGTGTGTTCTCGTCTACCCAGCGGCAAACTCTTCGCATACGCCGGAGGAATCCACGATGACCGCACGTTCCACCCGTCGTTCGACCGCCACGCGTCCCCGGCTGGCTGCGGTCGGTGCGATCGCGGTCGCAGGCGCCCTGCTGCTCACCGGCTGCGGTGACCAGACGAAGGACAAGAGCAACGACTCCGGCGGCACCGCGTCCGGTGCCCCGCTCGCGAGCAAGCTCCCGCAGTCCATCCGCGGCAAGGGCAAGATCCTGGTCGGCTCGGACATCGCGTACGCCCCGGTGGAGTTCAAGGACTCCAGCGGCAAGGCCGTCGGTCTGGACCCGGACCTCGCCGCCGCGCTGGGCAAGCAGCTCGGGGTGACCTTCGAGTTCCGCAACGGCACCTTCGACGCCCTGCTCACCGGCCTGCGTTCGGGCCGCTACGACATAGCCATGTCGGCCATGACCGACAACAAGGACCGCCAGCAGGGCATCGACCCGGACACCGGCAAGAAGGTCGGCGAGGGCGTCGACTTCGTCGACTACCTGACCGCCGGCGTCTCGATCTACACGCGCAAGGGCGACACCCAGGGCATCACCGGCTGGTCCGACCTGTGCGGCAAGAAGATCGCCGTCGAGCGCAGCACCGTCTCGGAGGACCTGGCCAAGGCCGAGGCCAAGAAGTGTCCGGCCGGCAAGAAGCTCTCCATCGAACCCTTCGACGACGACCAGCAGTCCCAGACCCGGCTGCGCTCGGGCGGCGTGGACGCGGCCTCCTCCGACTTCCCGGTCGCGGCGTACGCGGCGAAGACCTCGGGCGGCGGCAAGGACTTCCAGATCGTCGGCGACCAGGTCTCGGCGGCGCCGTACGGCATCGCGGTCTCCAAGGAGTCCGGCCAGCTGCGGGACGCGCTCAAGGCCGCGATGGACGCGATCATCAAGAACGGCGAGTACCAGAAGATCCTCGAGAAGTGGGGCGCCCAGGACGGCGCCGTCAAGGAATCCGTGATCAACGGCGGCAAGTGACCCGCGGCGTACCCAGCGGCCACCGAGAGGCAGCACATCCGTGACTGACATAGAGAAGACGGCCGGGGGGCAGGGCACTCCCCCGGCCGGCCCGGAAGCCATCCGGGCCATCCCGGTGCGGCACTACGGACGCTATGTGTCCGCCGTCGTCGCCATCGCGATCCTCGTCGCGATCATCAACGCCTTCAGCCAGGGCAAGATCAACTGGCATGCGGTGCCGGAGTACTTCTTCGACCACCGGATCATGACCGGTGTCAGCAAAACGCTTCTGCTGACGGTCCTCTCGATGCTGATCGGCATCGTCGGCGGCGTCGTCCTGGCCGTCATGCGGCTCTCGAAGAACCCGGTGACCTCGTCCATCGCGTGGTTCTACATCTGGTTCTTCCGCGGCACCCCGGTCCTGGTCCAGCTGTTCCTGTGGTTCAACCTGGGCCTGGTCTTCGAGTACATCAACCTGATGCCCTTCTACAAGGACTACTGGTCGAACTTCATGACGCCGCTGCTGACGGCGCTGCTCGGCCTGGGTCTGAACGAGGCGGCGTACATGGCCGAGATCTGCCGGGCGGGCCTGCTCGCGGTGGACGAGGGCCAGACCGAGGCGGCCCAGGCGCTGGGCATGAGCCACGCGAGGACGCTGCGCCGGGTGGTCATCCCGCAGGCGATGCGGGTGATCGTGCCGCCGACCGGCAACGAGGTCATCAACATGCTGAAGACGACCTCGCTCGTGGCGGCCGTCCAGTATCCCGAACTGTTCCGCTACGCCCAGGACATCGGCCAGAACTCCGGCGCCCCGGTGGAGATGTACTTCCTGGCCGCGGCCTGGTACCTGATCATGACCTCGGTGCTCAGCGTGGGCCAGTACTACATCGAGCGGTACTACGCCCGCGGTTCCAGCCGCAGCCTCCCGCCCACCCCGTGGCAGAAGGTCAGGGCGCATCTGACGACCTTCTCCAGCAGGAAGGTCATGGCATGAGCGACAAGCTGAGCAAGCCGGACTCGGTGGCCGCGGACACCGCCGCGATGGTCCGGGCGGAGGGCGTCCACAAGTCGTTCGGGCATGTGGAGGTGCTCAAGGGCATCGATCTGGAGGTGCGCCCCGGCGAGGTGTTCTGCCTCATCGGCCCCTCGGGCTCGGGCAAGTCCACCTTCCTGCGGTGCATCAACCACCTGGAGAAGATCAACGCCGGGCGGCTGTACGTCGACGGCGAGCTGGTCGGCTACCGCCAGAAGGGCGGCAAGCTGTACGAGCTCAAGGACAGCGAAGTCGCCATGAAGCGCCGGGACATCGGCATGGTCTTCCAGCGCTTCAACCTGTTCCCGCACATGACGGCGCTGGAGAACGTCATGGAGGCGCCGGTCCAGGTCAAGGGCGTGGCCAAGGGCGAGGCGCGGGAGCGTGCCGGGCAGCTCCTGGAGCGGGTGGGCCTGGCCGACAAGGCGGGCAACTACCCCTCGCAGCTCTCCGGCGGCCAGCAGCAGCGGGTGGCGATCGCGCGGGCGCTCGCGATGGACCCCAAGCTGATGCTGTTCGACGAGCCGACCTCGGCCCTGGATCCGGAGCTGGTCGGCGATGTCCTGGACGTCATGCGCGACCTCGCCGAGTCCGGGATGACGATGGTCGTCGTCACCCATGAGATGGGTTTCGCCCGCGAGGTGGGCGACAGCCTGGTGTTCATGGACGGCGGTGTCGTGGTCGAATCCGGCCATCCGCGGGACGTGTTGACGAATCCGCAGCACGAGCGGACCCAGTCGTTCCTGTCGAAGGTTCTGTAACCGACCGCGAGACGAACGGACGGGGGAAGGGTCGGTGCGCGCACCGACCCTTCGCCCGTCCCCCGTCCGCCCTTGCCCGAGGCCCTACTTGAGGGCGAGGACCAGACTGTCCGACGGGGAGCACCACACGGGCCTGGCCTCGGCGAAGCCCCTCTCCCGCAGGGTGCGCGCGTGCCAGTCCGCGGAGGGCATGTCGCCGTCGGCGTGCTCGCCGTAGATCTCGAAGCGGCGGGCGGTCGGCTCGGCGAGCACCGGGTCCTTCGCCGCGACCTGCCACCACTCGGCCCAGTCCAGGGCGCCGTCCCGCTTGGCCTGATCCATACGGGCGTGCCGCTGGGCGCGCTCGGCCGCGTTGATCCGGGGCGTGCTGTCGTCGATCATGTGGTCCGCGTTCATGAACACACCGCCGGCGCGGACGAGTTCCGCGATCCGGCCATAGAGGTCCGCGAGGGGTTCGCTGTGCAGCCAGTGCAGGGCCGTCGCGGTCAGCACGGCGTCGTACGACTCGTACGGCAGCCCCGTCGCCCAGTCGGGGTCCTTGAGATCGGCGGTCACGAAGGAGACCCGGTCGTCGCCCTCGAAGGTGCCGCGCGCGATGGCGAGCAGGGCCGGGTCGAGGTCGACGCCGGTGCTGGTGGCCTCGGGGAACCGCGCCAGCAGCCGGGCGGTGATGCTGCCGGTGCCGCAGGCGAGGTCGAGCACGCGGGGCGCCGTACCGACGAGGGCCTCGACCATGTCGAGCATGATCCGGAAGCGGTCCTCACGGTCCGGCATGTACCACTCCTGCTGCCGGTCCCAGCTGTTCTGCCAGGCCGCCCAGTCGGTTCCGGTACTCGTGGTCATGGAGCCCGCCTTTCCCCTCGCTCGCGTAATACCCTGGATGCACGATCGACTGTTACCCGACCGCTGGTACGACGATAGAGCGCGCCCGTAAGGACTACAAGTGGAACTGGCCTATTACTCGGATTACGCCGTACGACTCGTCAACACCGAGGAACCGACCCGGGGCAAGGACTGCCTGACCTCGGTCGAGGCCATCCGTGACCTCTTCGGCGTCAACGCGTCCGCGGCCCGCCGTGCCACCGACGCCGATGTCACCCGCTTCCGTTCGGTCCGGGCCCGGCTGCGCTCGGTGTTCGAGGCGGCCGACGGGGGCGACGAGACGCTCGCGGTGGACCTGCTGAACTCGCTGCTGCTGGAGTTCCCGGTCAGCCCCCAGATCTCCGGCCACGACCACCGGGACGAGGACGACCGCCCGCTGTGGCACATGCACCTGGCCGACCACCCCTCCAACGCCACCGCGGGCTACGCGGCGATCGCGGCGATGGGTCTCGCCTTCCATCTCACCGAGTACGGCGTCGACCGGCTCGGCCTGTGCCAGGCGGCCCCCTGCCGCAACGCCTACCTGGACACCTCGACCAACCGCTCCCGGCGCTACTGCTCCGACCGCTGCGCCACCCGCGCGAACGTGGCCGCCTACCGGGCCCGCAAGCGCCTGGAGGCCGACCGGTCCCCGAGCAGCGGCCGTACGGCCGAGAAGGCCCAGCCCAGCACGGCCAGCGGCGAACGCTGACCGGCCCTGAACGGCCGCACCCGCAGCCAGGCCCGGCCCAGCACCAGCTCCTGCGGCACCACCCCGTAATCAGTGCTGTCCCCACCCGCGTACGGGTTGTCCCCGAGCACCCACCAGCCGCCCTCGCGCCGCTCCACGGCCCGCTTGACCACCAGCAGATCCTGCTGGAACGGATGCCGCAGTACGACGATGTCACCGGGCCGGACGACGCCCCCGTACCGCACCAGCAGCTGATCGCCGTGCTGGAGCGTGGGCACCATGGACGGCCCCGTCACCTCGGCCAGCCCGAACGGCGCGGGCGACCTGCCCCGCTCACCCTCCTGCGACAGCTCCGGCATTCCCGGCACCTCCCCGGTCCGTTCCTCCACCAGTCTCAGTCTGACCCCGGACTTTTGTCCTAAGCCTTGGGGGGCACTCAGGAAAACAGGTCCCTCAGGGAGTAATCTCGCCCTTGAGAAGACGATCACGAGGAAGGAATGCTCCATGCTTTCCCGCCTGTTTGCCCCCAAGGTCAAGGTCAGCGCCCACTGCGACCTGCCCTGCGGCGTGTACGACCCGGCCCAGGCCCGCATCGAGGCGGAGTCGGTCAAGGCCGTCCAGGACAAGATGGCCGGCAACGACGACCCCCACTTCCAGGCCCGCGCCACCATCATCAAGGAGCAGCGCGCGGAGCTCGCGAAGCACCACGTCTCCGTCCTCTGGAGCGACTACTTCAAGGCCCCGCACTTCGAGAAGTACCCCGAGCTGCACCAGCTGGTCAACGACACCCTGAAGGCCCTCTCGGCCGCCAAGGGCTCCACCGACCCGGCGACGGGCCAGAAGGCGCTCGACTACATCGCCCAGATCGACAAGATCTTCTGGGAGACGAAGAAGGCCTGACCCTTCCTCTCCCACCGCAAGGGGGTCCCGTCGGCATGTCCGGCGGGGCCCCCTTGCGTGTGCGCGGTCTCCCGGCCATCCTGCCGCCCCATGACCGACACTCCCGCCCGCGTTCGCGAGCTGAGTCTCTATCGCCGGTACTTCGATCTTGTCGCGGTGGGTGCCAAGACCGTGGAGGTGCGGGTGAAGTACCCGCACCTCGCCGACCTGGCGGCGGGCGACACCATCCGTTTCCGGGTCAAGGGCACCGACGAGACCTGCGACGTGCGGGTCGGGCGGGTCACCGAGTACCCGGACTTCGAGGCTCTTCTCGACGGCGAGGGCCCGGCCAAGGTCAATCCGAACGCCGGCCGCGACCGGCAGCTCGCCGACATCCGGGCCATCTACCCACCCGAGAAGGAAGCGCTCGGCGCGCTCGCCATCAAGGTCGAACTACTCGCCGATCACTAGGGCGAAGCTGTCCCCGGAGCCGGACCGATCGTAGGTGAGGGCGTCAGCGCGGGCTGGTCGTCGGCTGGTTGGCGGGGGCGGGGGTCGTCGGAGGTGTCGGGAGCATGGCCAGTTCGGTCAGCAGCTGGCGGAGGTGGACCAGGGGTTGGGTGACCGGGGTTCCCGGGTGGTGGGGGCGGTGGCTCAGGAGGGTGGTGGCCGCCGTGCTCAGGGCCTCGGTGACGTCGGGGACGGGGTGGTCGGGGCGGGGGGTCGACCCGGCGAGGGCGGTGGCGGCACGCGACAACGCGGTGCAGGCGTCGGCCAGTTCCGGTGGGACCGGGAAGCCGCTGCGGACCAGCGCGCGGGCCTGGCGGGTGGTGGCGGCGTAGAGGGTCAGGCGGTGGCGGACCAGACGGGAGTTGACGCCCCAGGTCATCGGGCGGGTCAAGGGGCGTGCCACCAGGGTGAGTTGCTGGAGGCGGTGGTCCAGGGAGCGGGCGAGGGCGTCGAGTTCGGTGCCGTCCGCGCCCGTCTGGGTCGCGCGGTCCAGTAGGTTCGCGAGCGCCCTGAAGTAGGCCCGGCGGGCCGTCTCCACCGTGTCGCGGGTGCTGGTGGGGAGGATGAAGTAGGCCACCGCGATGCCGATCGCCGCACCGAGGGCGGTTTCCTCCAGGCGGAGCAGCAGGAGGCCGGCGGAGAACTCGTGCAGGACGCTGTAGAGCTGAGACACCATGATGGTGACGAAGAAGATCATGCAGGCGTAGCTGACGTTCACCAGGTAGAAGCCCAGGGACATGCTGGTCACGATCACCACCAGCACCCACGCGGTGTGCCCGGCGGTGAGATGCGCGAGGCCGATGCCCGCGCCCAGGCCGACGAGGGTGCCGACCACCCGGTTGACCGCCTTGATGGAGGTCTCGGAGCGGGTCGCGGTCCCGGCGAAGGCGATGAACGCGGCCAGCACCGCCCAGTAGTAGCGGGCCTGCGACAGCTCCCGGCCCGCCAGGATCGCGAGGGTGCCGGCGACGGC
The DNA here is from genome assembly GCF_049222185.1 of Streptomyces sp. LaBMicrA B280. Lineage (NCBI taxonomy): Bacteria > Bacillati > Actinomycetota > Actinomycetes > Kitasatosporales > Streptomycetaceae > Streptomyces > Streptomyces sp. LaBMicrA B280. Next base: position 48,048 of record NZ_JBMJCT010000065.1, read on the forward strand.
GACCTGGATCGCCTGCCGGGTCGTCAGCGTCAGCCGGCTCAGCGGGTTCCAGCGGCTGCCGCGCGCCGCGACGTCCGAGGCCACCGCCGCCGAACCGGGCAGATTGCCCTGGGCCAGGGTGACGACGGGGTCGTACGCCTCGTCGGTGATGTCGTCGTACGGCGGCGGGGCGGTGGCGGTGCGCGCCAGGGTGACGTACTCGACGGCCGCGGCCGCCAGATGGTGGGCGGGCCAGCGGCCGGTGCCCGGTGCCGCCGTACCCGTACGGGGTTCCAGCAGGGGGCGGGCCACGTACTCCACCGCGCCGTACTCCCGGCGGCCCAGATGCCCGGCGATGCGGGCGGCCTCGGGGAGCAGTTCCCCGCCGTCCTCGGCCAGGGTCTCGGCCGCGGCGGCCAGCGCGTCGATCGCGAGATGCGCGTCCAGCAGCCGCCGCCGCAGCGCGGGGCCGGACCAGCCCACGGGCAGCGCACCGGGCTCCGCCGACCAGCCCTCGATCATCAACGCGGCCTCGGACAGGCGCAGTTGGCGGGCATGCAGCCGACGACGCAGCCGGGCGTGGCGGCGCGGGTCGGCCGCCAGCAGATCGGCGCCGGCGCGGGCCACGGGTCGGCCGCCAGCAGATCGGCGCCGGCGCGGGCCACCGCACGGGCCCGCGCGCCGAAGGCCTCGCGCACCCGGCGCAGGGTGCGGCGCGGATTGGTGCGCAGCACGGTCAGCGACAGCAGCAGCACCCAGCCCGTCGCGACACCGACCGCCGACAGCAGGGCGGGCAGCATGGACAGCTGCGCGCCGAGGAACGCGGCGAAGAAGTAGCCCATCCAGATCATGAAGCCGTAGAAGAAGAAGGCCATGCCGAAGCGGCGTACGAAGACCGCCACGAACATCACGGCGACGAAGACGCACAGCATCAGATCCGTACGACCGGCCACCGCGACGCCCGCGAGCATCCCGATGCCGATGGCCGGCGGGAAGAAGACGGCGGTGCGCACCTTCGGCCAGACGCCGGTGCCGGACAGGGCCATCGAGCCCATCATCGCCATGACGGTGCCGAGCAGCATCGCGATCAAGGTGCCCTGGGGGCCCGCGTAGGTCGCGGTGGCGTACAGGTACTCGATGCCCAGGGTGCTGGCCATCGCCAGCGCCGCCGACAGGGCCATGCGCAGCCGGTTCAGCCCCGGGTCCGAGCCGACCACCCTGTCCCGTATTCCGCGCAGCGCGGCCACTCCTCGGTCCACCCCTGTCCACTCCCCCCAATGATCCGGAACCTTCAGGTCCGGATCCTTGCAATCCCGGTACGATACCGGTAACTATCGGTATCATACCGATAACCGCTGATGCGATACTGGTATCAGTCGACGGCGAGACGGCGGTACACGATGACCGGAGCGGACCCGGCGCTCAATGTGATCGAGCGTCAGACGGCCGTGCTGATGCGCAACTTCGAGCTGCTGCACCGGCGCACCGATGTCCACGACCGTCTCGACCGGGCGCAGTATCTGCTGCTGCGCACCCTCAGCGACGGCGGCCCGATGACCATCACCACCCTCGCCTGCACCCTCGGCCTCGACCCCTCCACCGCGGGCCGGCAGGTCTCCGCGCTCACCGCCGCCGGACTGGTCGAACGCGCCGCCGACCCGGCCGACCGGCGCCGCTGGGTGGTCACGCCCACCCCGGACGGGCTGCGCGAGATGCGGGTCGTACGGGACCGGCGCACCGAGAGCCACGCCGAACTGCTGGGCGACTGGGACCCGGAGGACCTGCGGACGCTGGGCGCGATGCTGGACCGGTACAACCGGGCGGTCGCCGCGCGCTACCTCCTCACCCCGCCCACGGAGGCACCCACGGAGGCGACGACCCGCGCGAGCACGACGGATCCCACCGAGGCCCCGGCCACCGCGTAGCCCGGCAGCCGGCCCCGCCGAGGCCCCGGGGTCGGCACTTCCCCTCGGCCGACCCACCGTGCCCCCGGCCGCCGCCTACCCCGGACGACCCGTCGAGTCCCCGGCCACCACCTAGCCCGGCAGCCGGCCCCGCCGACGCCCTGCGGCCAGCGCTTCCCCCCGGCCGACCCACCGAGTCCCCGGCCACCGCCTGGCCCGGACGACCCGTCGAGTCCCCGGCCGCTGCTCAGCCCGGAGGACCCGCCGAGTCCCCGGCCACCGGTCCACCCGGCAACCCCACCGAAACCCCGGCCACCCGACCGAGGCTCCGGCCACCGCCTCCCCCGACCGACCCGCCAAGACCCCAGCCACCACCCAGCCGGGCCGACCCACCAAGCCCCCGACGACCACCTAGCCCTGCCGACCCACCAAGACCCCGGCCACCGCTCAGCCCGGCCGACCCGTCGAGTCCCCGGCCACCGGCCCACCCGGCAACCCCACCGAAACCCCGGCCACCACTCCGCCCAGCCACCCCACACCCCTCACGGCCGGAACACCGCCACGATCCGGTTGATCACCGCCGCCGCCGTGTCCAGTTCCTCCGGCGAGAACTCCTCCAGCGCCTCGCCCAGCCACCGCTTCCCCGTGGCCTCGGCGCGCGCGACCGCCTCGCGGCCCTCGCCGGTGGCCCGCGCCCGGCGTGCCCGCTGGTCTCCCGGCTCCCGGGTGGTGGCGACCAGGCCGCCGTCCTCCAGTCGGCGCACCTCGCGGGTGACATGCGGGGCGTTCACCATCAGGGCCTCGGCGAGCTCGCCCATCCGCAGGGGTTCCGGCGACGCGGCCAGGACCCGCAGCACCGCGAGGGACGCCCGGTCCACCGAGACCCCGGCCTCCCGGCGCAGCCTGCTGTGCGCGCGGTTGCCGGTCATGGTGTACGCGAGCGCCGAGAGCGCGGTGTAGAGGCCGTCCAGGGCCGCCCGCCCCTCGGGTTCCATGGGGTCCACCCGTCGGTCCATCCACCGATCATGTCGTACGGTCCCCGCCCCCGGCGCCTCTGGCCGAAACTTGCCCCCTACACCCATTCCGCGCCGCCCACCCACCGGAGTAACATGAAAGTAACTTACTTACTTTTGTTAAGTAACCGAGGAGGTCCACGACGATGACCGAGACCCCCACCGTGCCGCCGGCCCCGGCCCCGACCGCGGCACCGAACCCGGCCCCGGCCGCGCCCCCCGCCTACGCCACCCACCGCGCCCCCGGCTGCCCCTTCGACCCCCCGCCCGAGCGCCACCGGCTGCTCACCGAGGGCCCGTTGGCCCGTATCTCCCTGTGGGACGGCAACACCGCCTGGCTGGTGACCCGGCACGCCGACCAGGTCGCGCTGCTGCGGGACGAGCGGATCAGCGCGGACAACCGGCTGCCGAACTTCCCGAGCGTGAGCGCCGGAAGCCAGGCCACCCGCGCCCACAACCGCACGTTCATCTCGATGGACGAGCCGGAGCACAATGAGCAACGGCGGCGTTTCACCGCCGACTTCACCGTCAAGCGGATCAATGAGCTGCGACCCCGGATCGAGGCGATCGTCACCGAGCTGCTGGACGCGATGGAGTGGTCCGGACCCCCGGCCGACCTGGTGCGGGACTTCGCGCTGCCGCTGCCGTCGCTGGTGATCTGCGAACTGCTCGGTGTCCCCTACACCGACCACGCCTTCTTCCAGCGGGTCAGCGCGGTGATGATCGACATCCGCAGCACCCCCGAGGACGCGCTCGCCGCCTCCCAGGAGCTGGTGGACTACCTCGGCGACCTGGTGGCCGCCAAGGAGAAGGACCCCGGCGACGACCTGCTCAGCCGGATGGCCGTCCAGTACCTGCGGACCGGGATCAGCACCCGCGACGAATGCGCCAAGCAGGCCCGGCTGCTGCTGGTGGCCGGGCACGAGACGACGGCCAACATGATCGCGCTCGGCGTCTGCGCCCTGCTTCAGCACCCCGAGCAGCTCGCGGCCGTGCGCGACGGCGAGCCGCGCCGGGTGGTGAACGCCGTCGAGGAGCTGCTGCGGTACCTGACCATCGTGCATCTGGGCCGGCGCCGGGTCGCGGTCGCGGACGTGGAGGTCGGCGGGCAGGTGATCCGCGCGGGCGAGGGCGTCGTCTTCGCCACCGATCTCGCCAACCGCGACCCCGAGGTCTTCGAGGACCCCGACCGGCTGGACATCGACCGGGCCGCCCGCCGGCACATCGCCTTCGGCACCGGCCCGCACCAGTGCCTCGGCCAGAACCTCGCCCGGATGGAACTCCAGGTCGCCTACCCCGCGTTGCTGCGCCGGTTCCCGGGCCTGCGCCTGGAACGGCCGCTGGCACAGATCCCGTTCCGGGAGGACATGGCCGTCTACGGGGTGTACGAGCTGCCCGTGGTCTGGTGACGTGACCCCACGGACGCCCTCCGCGGGGAGCCCGGCCCAAGATTTCATCAAGTAACTTGGCAAATTTACTTGATGAAATCTACGGTGAGGGCGTGACCACCGGCCCCACTCCCGCTCTCCCGGCACCCCCCTCCGACACCGCGCAGCGGCTCAACCAGGCGATGAAGCGCCTGCGGGCGCGGCTGCGCGCGGAGTCGGGGCAGCACGCGACCGGGCTGACCGCCACCCAACTCGCCGTGCTGGCCGAGGTGGTGCGCGAGGGCCCGGTCACGGCGGCGCGGCTCGCCGCGCTGGAGCACGTCACACCCCAGGCCATCGCCCAGAGTCTCGCGGTGCTGAAGGCCGCCGGGCTGGTGCACGGCGCGCCCGACCCGCGGGACGGCCGCCGCAAGCTGATCAGCGCCGACCCCTCGGCCGGCGCGCTGATCGAGCGGCTGCTCGCGGGGCGCGCGTCGTTCCTGGCCCGTGCGATCACGCAGGTCGTGCGGCCGGAGGAGCGCGCCGACCTGGAAAAGGCCGTCGAGCTGCTGGAGCGTCTTGCCGGGGCCGAGATCCACCCGCACATCCCCTGAGATCCGCGAGGAGAACCACCGAATGACCAGCCCCGCCGCCCTGCCCGTCATCGACCCCGCGCGCACCGCCCTGCTGGCGATGGACCTCCAGGGCGGGATCCTGCCGCTCGTCCCGGACCCGGACGCCCTGGTCGAGCGGGTCAAGGGCGCCATCGCCGACGTCCGCGCCGCCGGTGGTGCCATCGGCTATGTCCGGGTCGCCTTCACCGAGGACGACTGGGCCGCGATCCCGGAGACCAACAAGTCCTTCAGCCCGCTCGCCGCGGCCAAGCGCAACCACCACGAGGACCCGGACACCCAGGTCGACGCGCGGATCGCGCCCGAGGACGGCGACATCGTCGTACGCAAGGTCCGCATCGGCGCGGCCTCCACGACCGATCTGTACGAGCGGCTGCGCGAGCGCGGCATCGACACGCTGATCCTCTCCGGCATCAGCACCAGCGGTGTCGTGCTGTCCACGCTGACCGACGCCGCCGACCGCGACTACCGGGTCATCGTGCTGTCCGACGGTGTCGCCGACCGGGACCAGGAGGTCCACCGGGTGCTGCTGGAGAAGGTGTTCCCGATGCGGTCGTACGTCATCGGCATCGCGGAGCTGCGCGAACTGCTGCGCTCCGCCTGACCGTTGGCACGCCGGTCCCGCCCCGCGCACGCGCCTGCGCCCGCGCCGCGCCCGCGCTCAAGTGGGCGCTCAGGCAGCGCACTTCGTGACGAAGTCCGCGATGGCGTCCCGCATCTGCCGTAGCCCGGGCTCCTCCAGGGGGTAGTGCCCCGCGTTGTCGAGCAGGACGGTGTCGACCGGGACCTTCGTGATGCGGGACAGGACCGGCACGCTGAGGTGGTGCGGGGTCCAGCGGTCCTCGGCGGGCTGGGTCAGCAGGACGGGGCAGGCGTCGAAGTCCTCGGGCTCGACCGCGGGGGCGTAGTTCATGTAGCGGTCGAGGAAGCGGACGCTGACCCAGTTCCCGGCCGAGGTGCGGTCCTTGAGGAACACCTTCATGGCGCCGGGGTCGTTGGCGAGCGCCGACATCTTGCTCGCCAGGCTCATCGGGCACTTCAGCCCGGCGGCCGGGGTCCTGGCCAGCAGTCCCATCGCGGGGCCGCCGAGGCGGGCGGCGATCCGGTCGTGCGCGGTCTCGTCGCGGACCTGCTGGAGGCGCTGGTCGAGGAAGGTCATGCCGACGATGCCGGCCAGGGTGCCGCGCGGCGCCTTGGCGGCCACGTGGTACGTGAGCATGCCGCCCGCGCTGAGCCCGTACAGGACGATCGGGCGGTCGTCGCGGGCGCGCTCATGGGCGAGGAAGTCCAGGACCAGATCGACCCAGTCGTCGTACGACGGTGTCGTGCCCGGCCTGACCTGGGTGAGGCCGTAGCCGAGGTTGTCGAGGGCGACGGTCTCGAAGCCGAGCCGCGCGAGCGGGGCGCCGAGGACGAGGGACATCTGGCGGCCGTTGGTGCCCACGCCGTGGTGCAGTACGACCTTGGCGCGCGCCTCGGGGTTCGGGTACCGGTCGAGGTGGACGCGGTGTCCGCGCCAGTCCCAGAACTCCTCCTCGGGTGCGGTCTCGTCGGTCAGGCGCAGCCGCTCGGGCAGGAAGCGCTGGAGGTCGCGCCATGCCTGCTGGTCGCGGTAGGAGGTGGGGGTGGTGGAGCTCATGAGGGGGTGCCTTCCGGCTGGGGCCTGCTGGTGGGTCAGGCGGGGGCTGAGGGGCTGCCCAGCGCCCCTCGGGTGATCATCCGCACGCCGGTGCCGAGGTCCCGGCGGGCGGCCTCGGCATCGCGCAGGTCGTCCTCCAGGCCCCGGGTGAAGGTGAGCAGCACCTCGGCCGCCTGCCGGGCGGTGCCGGGGACGGCTTCGGCCAGGGCATCGGTGAGCAGCCGCGCGAGGTGGTCCATGTAGGCGCCGACCGGCTCGGGGGTGTGGGCGGAGGCCGCGGCCAGCAGCTCGTAGGCGTGCGTGGGGCTGTCCTGCCAGAGCCGGACGGCCACCTTCAGCTTCACGGTGAGCACGCCGAGCACCTTCTCCTCGGCCGTGCCCGCCTCCGCCGCGGCCCGCTCGGCCGCCGCGGCGGCCCGTTCCAGTCCGGTGCGGACGATCGTGGCGAACACCTCGTCCTTGGTCCCGGCGTACTTGTAGACGGTCGGCCGGGACAGCCGTGACTCCTCGACGATGTCCGACATCGTCGTACGACGGAATCCGTGACGGCAGAAGGCGCGGTAGGCGCCTTCGAGGACGAGCTGGGCGGAGGGGACCTTCGGCATGCCTACAAATTTAACACTGAAGTAGAACTCTGTAAATTCCGCTCAGTGCAGCTTGGGCACGATCAGGTAGATGCCGTAGCCCACCACCACGGCGCAGGCCAGGAAGCACAGGCCCGCCTGGGCGCGGGCCAGGGTGGCGGCGGGGCCCGGGCGGCGGTCGGCGGCGCGGGAGAGGCCCAGGACGCCGAGGGTGAAGACGACGACCACGGCGACGGTGACGCCGAGGCTGACCGCGGCGACCCGGGCGAGGGCGGACCAGTCGATGTGCATGGCGGACTCCCGGGTTTCAGACGGCCGAGCCGATGTCGGTGGGGGTCTGGGAGCGAAGGGTGACCTCGTGGTGGTCGTTGACGTTGTCGGCGTGCACCGGGTTGCGGCGGGAGATGACGACGACGCCCAGGGCGAGCGCCAGCGCCACCAGGGCGACGACGACCGTGCCGACGTTGCCGCCGTGCTTGACCACGCTCGCCGCGAGGCCCCCGACCAGCGCGGCGAACGGCAGGGTGATCAGCCAGGCCAGCGCCATCCGCCCGGCCACGCCCCAACGGACCTCCGCGAGCCGGCGGCCGAGGCCCGCGCCGAGGATGCTGCCGGAGGCGACCTGGGTGGTGGACAGGGCGAAGCCGAGGTGGGCGGAGGTGAGGATCACCGCGGTGGAGGCCGTCTCGGCGGCGAAGCCCTGCGGCGACTGGATCTCCGTCAGGCCCTTGCCCATGGTGCGGATGATCCGCCAGCCGCCCAGATAGGTGCCGAGGCCGATCGCGAGGCCGGCCGAGCCGATCACCCAGACCGGTGGCCCGGCGTCATGGCCGAGCGCGCCCGCGGAGATCAGGGTCAGCGTGATCACGCCCATGGTCTTCTGCGCGTCGTTGGTGCCGTGCGCGAGGGAGACCAGGGAGGCGGAGGCGATCTGGCCGAGCCGGAAGCCCTTGGTCACCCGGTCCGGGCGGGCGCGGGCGGAGAGCAGATAGGCGAGGTAGGTGGCGGCGCAGGCGGCCGCGCCGGCCACCACCGGGGAGACGACGGCGGGCAGCAGCACCTTGTCGAGCACCTGGTCCAGATGCACGCCCTTGGACCCCGCGCCGACCCAGACCGCGCCGATCAGTCCGCCGAACAGCGCGTGCGAGGAACTGGAGGGCAGCCCGGCGAGCCAGGTCGCCAGGTTCCACAGGATCGCCCCGACCAGCCCGGCGAAGATCATCGAGGGGGTGACCAGGGCGTCGTCCACGATGCCCCCGGAGATCGTCCGGGCCACCTCGGTGGACAGGAACGCGCCCGCGATATTGAGAACACCGCTGATCAGGACCGCGATTCTGGGCCGGAGCGCGCCGGTGGCGATGGAGGTGGCCATCGCGTTCGCGGTGTCATGGAACCCGTTCGTGAAGTCGAACGCCAGCGCCGTCACGATGACGACCGCCACGAGCAACGTGATGTGGTCCATGACTCCAGCCAACCAAGACCCGGCCAATTCCGCGCGAACTGGGAGCGAAACCGCAGGAATGCCCAGGAGGAGACGGGGTGGGCAGGCGGCCCGTGATGATCCCGGGTCCGGTGTCGGTGGGCTGTGCCAAGCTGGTGGGCGTGAGTCTGGAGGATCTGCGGCGGCTGCGGCGGGTACGGGACCGGATGGACCGGGAGTACGCCGAGCCGCTCGAGATGAGCGAGCTGGCGCGCGGCGCCCTGATGTCCCCGGGCCATTTCCAGCGCAGCTTCCGCAAGGCGTTCGGGGAGACGCCGTACAGCTATCTCATGACCCGCCGCATCGAGCGGGCCAAGGCGCTGCTGCGCCGCGGCGACCTCACGGTGACCGAGGTGTGCCTGGCCGTGGGGTGTACGTCACTGGGGTCCTTCAGCTCCCGTTTCACCGAGCTGGTCGGCCAGACCCCGAGCGCCTATCGTGCCGCCTCGCACGAGCCGGCCGCGGTGATCCCCTCCTGCGTGGCCCGCGCGTTCACCCGGCCCCGCCGCCGCCCCTGCTGATCTCCCTGATCTCCCCGAACCGTTCCCCGGAGCCGCGCGCGCCGACCTGCCCACCGGCTTAGCGTGAACGCATGAACGTACGACTCGCGCAGTGCTTCATCGCCGTGGACGACCATGACAAGGCCCTCGCCTTCTACCGCGACATCCTCGGTCTGGAGGTCCGCAACGACGTGGGCTTCGAGGGGATGCGGTGGGTGACCGTCGGCTCGCCGCGGCAGCCGGACGTGGAGATCGTGCTGGAGCCGCCGGGCGCCAACCCGGACGCCTCCCCGGCCGACCGGCAGGCGCTGGCCGAGCTGCTCGCCAAGGGCATGCTGCGCGGGGTCATCCTGGCCACCGACGACTGCGACGCGCTGTGGGAGCGGCTGCGCGAGTCCGGCGCCGATGTCCTCCAGGAGCCGACCGACCAGCCGTGGGGCGTCCGCGACTGCGCCTTCCGCGACCCGGCGGGCAATCTGCTGCGCTGCTTCCAGCGCCCGGCGGCCTGAACTCCCCTACCGCGCGCGGCACTTCATCCCCACGGCTCCACATCCACCACCGCGCTCACCGGCAACGGGCCGTAGAGATGCGGGAATTCCTCGCCGCCCGGCGTCCCCGGCTCGTACACCAACGGCGCGTCGAGCCGCGCCGGGTCGACCACCAGGACCACCAGTTCGTCCGGGCCGTCGTACGCGCCGTACAAGAACGCGGCGACGGGCGGGAGTTGCTCGCGGGAGGAGAAGTGGATGAAGCCCACCTGGTCGAGGGTGCGGCCCCGGGTCGACACCTCGTAGGTGCCGCGCTCGCGGGCCGCCTCCCACAGGGAGCGCTCGGTGATGTGGACGATGCGGGACGGTTTCGGCATGGCTTCACGGTAGACGGCGGGTCCCGTGAACTGTGGGGATTCACGGGACCCGGCCGACCGGAGCCCCCGGGACACCGTGCGGGGTCAGGAGCCGCACGGGCCCGGGGACTCCGGGTCCTCGGGGCCGCCGGACGGACCGGCGGCGTGGACCGCGGCGCTCAGCTGCTGCGCCGGGTCACGAACTCGGCGAGGGCGAGCAGCTCGCCCGCCGCCTCCGGGTCCGGGATCGCCCGGGCCAGCTCCTGCATGGCGTGGGCCATCCGGTCGGCCGCCTCCGTCTGCGCCCAGTCCCGGCCGCCCGCCTGCTCCACGGCCAGCGCGGCCCGCGCTATGCCCTCGCTGTCCCCGGTGATGTACGGCTTTCCGTACAGCGCGGCGAGGTCGGCCGCCGCCGGGGTGTTGGAGACGAGCGCCGCCACCACCGGCAGGGACTTCTTGCGGGCCGCGAGATCGGCACCGGCCGGCTTGCCGGTCCGCAGCGGCTCACCCCATATCCCGATGACATCGTCGATCAGCTGGAAGGCGAGCCCCACCTGACGGCCGAAGCCGTCCAGCGCGGCCACCTCCTCGGGCCCCGCGCCCGCGTACAGCGCGCCGAGGGCGCAGGCGCAGCCCAGCAGCGCCCCCGTCTTCGCCTCGGCCATGGTGAGCACCTCGTCCAGCGTGACGTCCTGCGGGGCGCGGTGCTCCAGATCGGTGTCCGTGTGCTGGCCGGCGCACAGCTCCATCACGCAGTCCGCGAGCCGGGCGGCGGCCGGGGCCGCGGCCGGGTGCGGGTCCTCGGCCAGCAGGCGCAGCGCGAGCGCCTGCAGCGCGTCCCCTGCGAGGATCGCGTCGGCGTCCCCGAACACGGTCCAGGCCGTGGGCCGGTGCCTGCGGGTGGGGTCCCGGTCCATCACGTCGTCGTGCAGCAGGGTGAAGTTATGGACCAGCTCCACCGCCGCCGCGGCCGGTACGGCGGCCGCCCGGGCCGCCGGGCCGCCGAGCGTGGTGGCCGCGGCGAGCACCAGGGCCGGGCGGATCACCTTGCCCGCGTGGCCCGCGGCCGGGCTGCCGTCCACGTGCTCCCAGCCGAAGTGGTAGCGCGCGATCCGGCGCATGGAAGCGGGCAGCGAGTCGACGGCGGCGCGCATCGCCGGGTCGACCAGGGCCCGGCTCCGCTCCAGCAGCTCCGGCGCCTCCTGCCCGTCGTGCGGGGCGGGGCCCGGGTCACCGGTCCCCCGCCGCCCCTCCGGTGTGCCGGGGTACGGCACACCGGAGGGACGTTGTTCGGTCTCCGTCATGGACTCGGCCATGTCTCCCCCTCGCCAGGTCCGCGGGCATCGGCGGATCCTGCCCGGCCGGACGCGTACCCCGAGGGTGTACCCGTCCGGGCGGTCGGGGACACGGCCGCGACGTGCGGAAACGTCACCTCCACCGGCCGATTTCGACGTTCTCCAGCACGCCGAGCGCGTCGGGCACCAGGACGGCGGCCGAGTAGTAGGCCGTGACCAGGTACTTGATGATCGCCTGCTCGTTGATCCCCATGAAGCGGACGGACAGGCTCGGCTCGATCTCGTCCGGGAGGCCGGACTGCCGCAGACCGATGACGCCCTGTTCGTCCTCGCCGGTGCGCATCGCGATGATCGAGGTGGTGCGCGCCTCGCTGATCGGGATCTTGCCGCAGGGGAAGAGGGGCACCCCGCGCCAGGTGGGGATGCGGTTGCCGCCCATGTCGATGGTCTCCGGCACCAGACCGCGCTTGTTCAGCTCGCGGCCGAACGCGGCGATCGCGCGCGGATGGGCGAGGAACAGCTTGGTCCCGCGGCGGCGGCTGAGCAGTTCGTCCATGTCGTCCGGGCTCGGGGCGCCGTCGTGCGGCTGGATCCGCTGGTCGTACTCGCAGTTGCTGAGCAGACCGAACTCCGGGTTGTTGATCAGCTCGTGCTCCTGGCGCTCCTTCAGCGCCTCGACCGTGAGCCGCAGCTGCTGCTCGGTCTGGTTCATCGGCTGGTTGTAGAGGTCGGCCACCCGGGAGTGGACGCGCAGCACGGTCTGGGCGATGCTCAGCTCGTACTCACGGGGCCGGGCCTCGTAGTCGACGAAGGTGTGCGGGATGTCGGCCTCGCCGGAGTGGCCCGCGGCCAGGTCGACGGCCTTCTCGCCGTACTTGTTGGTGCGCTGCTCCGGGATCGAGCGCAGCTGGGCCAGATGGTCGCGCAGGGACTCGGAGCGCTCGGCGATCTGCTCGAAGTCCTGGCGGCTGAGGATCAGCACGGTGCTTGCGGTGTCCGCGCGGACCGTGTACTCCCAGATGGCGTCCGGGTCGACGAGTGCCTGGTCGCCGAAGTAGGAGCCGTCGGCGAGGACGCCGAGGACCGAGTCGTCGCCGTAGGGGCCGGTGCCGATCTTCTCGACGCGGCCGTGGGCGAGCAGATGCACCCCGTCGTTGCGGTTGCCGAAGTCGGCGATCACCTCGCCGGGGGCGAAGTCGCGCTGGCGGCAGCGCCGGGCCAGCTCGGCCAGCACCTCTTCGTCCTCGTAGGACCGCAGGGCCGGGAGTTCGCCGAGTTCGGCCGGGATGACCTCGACCTGGCCCCCGGTCTTGACGAAAGTGATGCGGCCGTCGCCGACGGCGTACGTCAGCCGGCGGTTCACCCGGTACGTGCCGCCCTGGACGTCCACCCAGGGGAGCGTGCGCAGCAGCCAGCGGGAGCTGATCTCCTGCATCTGCGGAACGGACTTGGTGGTGGTGGCCAGGTTCCGCGCTGCCGCGGTCCCGAGGGACTGCTGCGGCTTGCCCTGATCCGTGCGGAGCTCTTCGCCTACCGACATGTGGAAATGCCCTCCCATGTAATGCACCGGTCGCAACGGGCCGGTCTCGCATCGAGCGTCCCATCACGCACGGTTGCCACGCCATTACCCGAAAGAGGGGGAATGGATCATCGGACTAGTGGGCAGAAAGGAGGACCGCGAAAAAGGGGCCTCGATCGGGTGCGGGTCCGCGAGGTCGGCGACAATGACACCGTGACCAGCAGCGATCCCCTCGCCTCCCGCCTTCCCTCGCCCCTTCGGGAGCTTCGGGACGAGCGGTTCGACCGGCGCGGGATCCGGCTGGTGCTCAAGCGGGACGATCTGATCCACCCGGAGCTGATCGGCAACAAGTGGCGCAAGCTCGTGCCGAACATCGCCGCGGCGGACGGGCGGCCGCTGGTCACCTTCGGCGGGGCCTACTCCAACCATCTGCGCGCCACCGCGGCCGCCGGACGGCTGCTCGGGCTCGCCACCACCGGTGTGGTGCGCGGTCAGGAGCTGGCCGACCGGCCGCTCAACCCCTCCCTCGCCCGGTGCGCGGCGGACGGGATGCGGCTGCGGTTCGTCGACAGGTCGACCTATCGGCACAAGGCCGAGCCGGAGACGCTGGCGGCGATCCTGCGCGCGGCCGGCGCCGAGGGGGCGTACGTCGTGCCGGAGGGCGGCAGCAACGCGGCGGCGGTGCGTGGCTGCACGGCGCTCGGGGCGGAACTGCGCGGGCACGCCGATGTCGTCGCGGTCGCCTGCGGCACCGGCGGCACGCTCGCGGGGCTCGCGGGCGGGCTGGCGAAGGGGCAGCGCGCGCTCGGCGTGCCGGTCCTCAGGGGCGGCTTCCTGACGGCCGACGTCGAGGCGTTGCAGGAACGTGCCTTCGGCGGCCGTACCGGCGACTGGTCGCTGGACGACCGCTTCCACTGCGGCGGGTACGCGCGGACCACCCCCGAACTCGACGCGTTCGCCGAGGACTTCGAGCAGCGGCACGGGCTGCCCGTGGAACGTCTCTATGTCGCCAAGTTGCTCCACGGGCTTGCCGCCCTCGCCGAGGAAGGCGCCTTCCCGCGCGGCACGACCCTGGCGGCCGTCGTCACCGGCCGGCCGTTCCCCGAGCCCTAGCGGCCCCGAAGCCCCAGCGGCCCCGAGCCCTGGCGGCCCCGAGCCCTGGCGACACGGCGGGCTACGCCGTCTCCCGGTACGCCGCCGCCTCCTCCAGGTCCAGGTGCCGCAGCAGGGCGCGCAGCATCTCGTCGTCGATGTAGCGGTGGTCGCGCAGCCGTACGAAGACCTCCCGCTCGGCGCTGATCATGGCGCGGGACAGCCGGCGGTAGGTGTCGTCCACGGACTCGCCGGTGACAGGGTTCGCCTGGCCGAGGCGCTCCCAGACGGCGTTGCGGCGGCGCTCCAGAACGTCGTGCAGGCGGTCGGCGAGCGGCGGCGGCAGCGCGTTGCGCTCGTCGGCGAGGAGTTCCTCCAGGCGGCGTTCGGCGGCCAGGGACGCCTGCGCCTGGGCGTTGGCCTCGGCCAGGGTCTCGGCCTGGCGGTCGCGGCCGGGGAACTTCATCAGGCGGATCAGCGGGGCGAGGGTGAGGCCCTGCACGACCAGGGTGCCGATGACCGTGGTGAAGGTCAGGAAGAGGATCAGGTTGCGCTGCGGGAAGGGCGCGCCGCCCCGGACCGTCTCCGGGATGGAGAAGGCGATGGCCAGGGAGACCACGCCGCGCATCGCCGCCCAGGAGACCACGACAGGCGCCCGCCAGGTGGGGTCCTCCTCGCGCTCCCGGATGCGCCGGGACAGCACGCGCGGCAGGAAGGTCGCCGGGAACGTCCAGACGAACCGGGCGGCCACGACGACCAGGAAGACGGCGATCGCGTACCAGGCCGCGTCGGCCCCGTGATAGGCCGCGAGGCCCTTGAGGATGGGCGGCAGCTGGAGGCCGATCAGCGCGAACACGGCGGACTCCAGCACGAAGGCGACCATCTTCCACACGGCCTCCTCCTGGAGCCTCGTTGCGAAGTCGACCTCCCAGGCGTGATGCCCGAGGTAGACGGCGACCACGACGACCGCGAGCACTCCGGAGGCGTGCAGCTGCTCGGCGACCCCGTAGGCGACGAACGGGATCAGCAGCGAGAGGGTGTTCTGGAGCAGCGCCTCGGTCAGGCGGGTGCGCAGCCAGTGGATCGGCACCATGAGCACCAGGCCGACGACCACGCCGCCGACCGCCGCGCGCAGGAACTCCTCGATGCCGCCCGCCCAGGTGGAGCCCGCGCCGACGGCGGCGGCGAGGGCCACCTTGTAGGCGGTGATCGCGGTGGCGTCGTTGAGCAGCGACTCGCCCTGGAGGATCGTGGTGATCCGGGACGGCAGCCCGACCCGGCGGGCGATCGCGGCGGCCGCCACCGCGTCCGTCGGCGCCACGACCGCGCCGAGCACCAGCGCGGCGGGCAGCGGCAGCCCCGGTACGACGAGATAGGCGGCCCAGCCGACGACGAAGGTCGCGAAGAGCACGTAGCCGACGGACAGCAGCCCCACCGGGCGCATCTGGGCCCGCAGGTCCAGGTAGGAGCTCTCGGTGCCCTCCTTGTAGAGCAGCGGGGGCAGCACCAGGGGCAGCACGACATCGGGTTCGAGCGTGTAGTCGGGGATGCCGGGCACGTACGAGATCACCAGGCCCACCGCGACCAGCAGCAGCGGCGCGGGCACCGGGGTGCGCCGGGCGATCCCGGCGACCGCGGCACTGCCCGCGACCAGCAACAGCAGGGGCATCACGTCCATGCTTCTCGCCCACCCTCATTTTCCGCGCGGTCACCCGCACACCCGTCGTAATCTGGCAATCATGAAACAGTGCACGCACGCCGACGCGCTGCCACATCCGGAACCCGAGCCGCGCTCCGCGACCTGTCCGGAGTGCCTGGCGAGCGGGACGCACCCGGTGCAGCTGCGGCTCTGCCTGAGCTGTGGCCATGTCGGCTGCTGTGACTCCTCACCGGGCCGGCACGCCACCGGGCATCACGAGCAGACCGGGCACCCGGTGATGCGGACGTTCGAACCGGGCGAGGACTGGCGGTGGTGCTTCGTGGACCACGTACTCGTCTGAGCGGTACCCGGGTCCGATCGTTGATCATCTTCTCGTTCGGGCACTGTGTCGTGTGACACTGCATGCGGCGGCGCACGCACGACGGTTCGGGCGTCTGACGTCTGGGTACGTCAACCCGGCGCGCGCTCTTCCGATTTGGGGCCGCACACCCCCTAGACACGGAGCGTATCCACAGCTTTACTGTGAGTGACGCCAGGGGGTCGGGGTCCTGGGGACGGAAACATTCGGCGCGCGATAGCGTCACCGCTTGAACCACCTACGCGTTAGCCCCGGGGGGCGACCCTCGGCCCCTGTAAAGCTTGTACCACCATGGAGGTGAGGGTGTCCCAGATCGCAGGCGAACCCGCGGCGAACCAGGATTTCGTGGAGGTCCGGCTGCCGGCCGCGGGTGCCTACCTGTCGGTGCTGCGGACGGCCACGGCCGGTCTGGCGGCCCGCTTGGACTTCACCCTGGACGAGATCGAGGATCTGCGCATCGCCGTGGACGAGGCCTGCGCGATCCTGCTGCAGCAGGCCGTGCCGGGCTCGGTGCTCAGCTGTGTCTTCCGGCTCGTCGACGACTCGCTGGAAGTCACGGTGTCGGCCCCGACCACGGACGGCCATGCCCCCTCGCGGGACACCTTCGCCTGGACCGTGCTGTCGGCCCTCGCGGGGAAGGTCTCGTCCGCCGTCGACGAGGACAAGACGGTGTCCATCAGCCTCTACAAACAGCGCGGCGCGGGTCCCGGGCCGGCGTGAGGGAGAACGGGGACGGTCCGGTGCGGGACGAAGAGCGCGGCACGCGTGAGCTGCCGACCGGGGACGGGGGTGCCCCCTGGTCGAGTGCGGCGGAGACCTCCGGGGAGAACCCCCGCGACGGTTCCCGGCGCATGGCGGACGGCATCGACGGCATCCCCGAGCAGGCCAGGCCACACCCGGAGGACCACTCCGCAGGGCCAGGCGGTGCGGGCGCAGGCCCCGACACCCCGCCCGAGGCGCGCGGCGGGGACGCTCCCGCCGGCCGCGCGGGGGCGAGGGCTCGGGGAAGGGCTACGGGCGGGACGATGAGCGAGCACGAGCGATACGCGGACGACGGCGCGCTGAGCGCGGAGGCCGCACCGCACGACCCGCACGACCGCAGCGGGGCCCGTGCGATGTTCGTCGAACTGCGCGGGCTCGACACGGGCAGCACGGAGTACGCGGAGCTGCGCAATCAGCTGGTCCGTATGCATCTGCCGCTGGTGGAGCACCTGGCGCGCCGGTTCCGCAACCGCGGCGAGCCGCTGGACGATCTCACCCAGGTCGCCACGATCGGTCTGATCAAGTCCGTGGACCGGTTCGACCCGGAGCGGGGCGTGGAGTTCTCCACGTACGCCACGCCGACCGTGGTCGGCGAGATCAAGCGGCACTTCCGGGACAAGGGCTGGGCGGTCCGGGTGCCGCGCCGCCTCCAGGAGCTGCGGCTCGCGCTGACCACGGCGACGGCGGAGCTGTCCCAGCTGCACGGCCGCTCCCCCACGGTGCACGAACTGGCGGAGAAGCTCGCGATCTCCGAGGAGGAGGTCCTGGAGGGCCTGGAGTCGGCGAACGCGTACTCCACGCTGTCCCTGGACGTCCCCGACACCGACGACGAGTCCCCCGCGGTCGCCGACACGCTCGGCGCGGAGGACGAGGCGCTGGAGGGAGTGGAGTACCGGGAGTCGCTCAAGCCGCTGCTGGAGGATCTGCCGCCGCGGGAGAAGCGCATCCTGTTGCTGCGGTTCTTCGGGAACATGACGCAGTCCCAGATCGCGCAAGAGGTCGGCATCTCCCAGATGCACGTCTCCCGGCTGCTGGCGCGCACCCTGGCGCAGCTGCGGGAGAAGCTGCTGGTGGAGGAGTAGAGCGCGCCCGCCCTACTCGGCGCGGCCCGGGCCCTTGATGTTCAGGGCCTGGGTCGTCTCGCGGTTGACGAGCAGCACGAGAGCCGTGACGGCCACGACGGCGAGGACGATACCGACCGGCACGGCGAGGCCGCCGGACTTGAGCATGTTCAGCCCCACCGGCAGGGCCATCAGCTGGGTGATCACGGCGGGACCCCGGCTCCAGCCGCGGCGCAGCAGAAGGCCGCGGGCGGCGAGGAGCGGGAGCAGGGCGAGTACGGCGAGGGTGATACCCAGCGTCACGGCCTGCTGCCGGTCGTCGGGGGCGCCGGTGATGCCGAGCACGAGGACCCAGAGGCCGCCGCCGAACAACGCGACGCCTTCCAGGCCGGCCAGCGTGGCGGCGTACGTCAGCCGACGGGGGCGGGGGCCGGTGCCGTCGGCTTCGGCCGTGTCCGGTACGGAGGTCTGCTCACTGCTCACCTCAGCAGGGTAGCCGTCGGCGGCAGCGGGCCGGGGGTGGGCTCGGTCACCGGCGCCCGCCCGCGTGTGCGGGCTCACGCCCTCCCCTCTTACCCGTTCCCTACCTCGGCCTGGGCCCGGTACCGCCGGGTAGGTACGCTGACGTGCATGCGTGCTCTCCTCGTGGTCAATCCGGCGGCAACCACCACAAGCGCACGCAGGCGTGATGTGCTGACCCACGCGCTCGCCAGCGAGATGAAGCTGGAGGCGGTCACCACCGAGTACCGCGGACACGCCCGGGACCTGGGCCGGCAGGCCGCGGAGAGCGACGACATCGACATGGTCGTGGCCCTCGGCGGCGACGGCACCGTCAACGAGGTGGTCAACGGGCTGCTGCACGCGGGACCCGAGCTGGACCGGCTGCCCGGCCTCGCCGTCGTGCCCGGCGGATCCACCAACGTCTTCGCCCGCGCCCTCGGCCTGCCCAACGACCCCGTCGAGGCCACCGGCGCCCTGCTGGACGCGCTGCGCGAGAAGCGGGAGCGGGTGGTGGGCCTCGGCCTCGCCTCCGGCACCCCCGGTACCGAGGACGAAGGGGTGCCGGCCCGCTGGTTCACCTTCAACGCGGGACTCGGTTTCGACGCGGGCGTCGTCGGCCGGGTCGAGCAGCAGCGCGAGCTGGGTAAGAAGTCGACGCACGCGCTGTACGTACGGCAGGTGATCCGGCAGTTCCTCGGCGAGGCCAATCGCCGGCACGGCCTGATCACTCTGGAGCGGCCCGGCGAGGACCCGATCGAGGATCTTGTTGTCGCCATAGTCTCGAACACGTCCCCTTGGACGTATCTCGGCAATCGCCCCATGTACACATCGCCTAAGGCTTCGTTCGACACGGGCATCGACGTGCTCGGTCTCAGCCGCCTGTCGACGGCCGCGGTTGCCCGGTATGGCACCCAGTTGCTCACTTCGTCCCCCGAGCGCGGACCCCATGGCAGGCATGCGTTCCCGCTCCATGATCTGGACCGCTTCACCTTGCATTCGAAGGCTCCTCTGCCTCTGCAGATGGACGGTGACCACCTGGGGCTGCGCAGGAGCGTGACGTTCACAGGCGTACGCCGCGCACTGCGTGTGATTGTGTGAGTGGAAGAGGCGAAAGTCCTTTCACTCGAACGTTTAGGCCAGGATCCACCCCATGGAAGTACGGCTGTGACCCAGTCGACACCGAGGAATCAAAAAAAACTTTCCGGAAGGGGTTGTATCCGCCGCTGAGGTTTGCGAGTCTCTACGTGGCGATCGGGACGGCCCCCAACACCGGCCTCCACTGATCACCGGAACCCCTCTTCATACCAAGGACCCCGCCGGGGAAGACTCGGCGTTCGGCCCTTCACTTGTCGAGGGATTCGTGAAAGCGTTCACATTCACAAGCAACTTGCACGTAATACCAAGGAGAGGTAGCAGCCATGGACTGGCGTCACAACGCCGTTTGCCGCGAGGAAGACCCCGAGCTCTTCTTCCCCATCGGCAACACCGGTCCCGCGCTGCTGCAGATCGAGGAAGCCAAGGCCGTCTGCCGTCGCTGCCCGGTGATCGAGCAGTGTCTGCAGTGGGCGCTTGAGTCCGGCCAGGACTCCGGCGTCTGGGGTGGCCTCAGCGAGGACGAGCGTCGCGCGATGAAGCGCCGTGCCGCCCGCAACCGGGCCCGTCAGGCCTCCGCCTGACACACCCACCCCAGCTGACAGCCTGAGCTTGGCGGCGCGTGCATCGAGCACGCATCTCCCGCCCCCGAGCAGCAGCGCGCAGTATCCCCCGATGCCGCCCAGCGAACAGCAGCGCAGCAACGAGCACGAGCCTCGGACCAAAGACGGTCCGGGGCTTTTTGCTGTCCGGAACCGCCCCCGGCGCGTCCACCGCCATTGGTTCATACCAACCGCCCCCTCCCCCGGGGGCCGTTGACTACTTCTGCGCGCGCACCGGGATGTCCAGGATCACCCTCGTCCCCCGCTCCGGCGCCGGGACCATGTCGAACGTGCCGCCCAACTCGCCCTCCACCAGGGTCCGTACGATCTGGAGCCCCAGATTGCCCGAGCGGTGCGGGTCGAAGCCCTCGGGCAGGCCGACGCCGTCGTCCTGGACGGTGACGAGGAGACGGGCCTCCTTCGTGCTGCCGCCGCGCACCGCCGAGACCTCCACCGTGCCGGTCTCGCCCTCGCGGAACCCGTGTTCCAGGGCGTTCTGGAGCACCTCGGTGAGCACCATCGACAGCGGTGTCGCCACCTCTGCGTCGAGTATCCCGAAGCGCCCGCTGCGCCGGCCGGTCACCTTGCCCGGGGAGATCTCGGCGACCATCGACAGCACCCGGTCGGCGATGTCGTCGAACTCCACCCGCTCGTCCAGGTTCTGGGAGAGCGTCTCGTGCACGATGGCGATGGAGCCGACCCGGCGTACCGCCTCCTCCAGGGCCGCGCGCCCGCGTTCGGAGTCGATGCGCCGGGCCTGGAGCCGCAACAGGGCGGCCACCGTCTGGAGGTTGTTCTTCACCCGGTGGTGGATCTCCCGGATGGTCGCGTCCTTGGTGATCAACTCGCGTTCGCGTCGCCGCAGTTCGGTGACGTCCCGGCACAGCACCAGCGCCCCGATCCGGGTGCCCTTGGGCTTGAGCGGGATGGACCGGAACTGGATCACCCCGTCGGGCGACTCGATCTCGAACTCGCGCGGCGCCCAGCCGCTGGCCACCTTGGCCAGCGCCTCGTCCACCGGGCCCCGGCTCGGGGCGAGTTCGGCGGTGGTGTGCCCGAGGTGGTGGCCGACCAGGTCGGCGGCGAGGCCGAGGCGGTGGTAGGCGGACAGCGCGTTCGGGGAGGCGTACTGGACGATGCCGTCGGCGTCCAGCCGGATCAGTCCGTCGCCGACGCGCGGCGAGGCGTCCATGTCGACCTGCTGGCCGAGGAAGGGGAAGGACCCGGCCGCGATCATCTGGGCGAGGTCGGAGGCGCTCTGGAGGTAGGTCAGCTCCAGGCGGCTCGGGGTGCGCACGGTGAGCAGGTTGGTGTTGCGGGCGATCACCCCGAGCACCCGGCCCTCCCGTCGTACGGGGATGGACTCGACCCGTACGGGGACCTCTTCGCGCCACTCCGGGTCGCCCTCGCGCACGATCCGGCCCTCGTCGAGCGCCACGTCCAGCATGGGCCGCCGGCCGCGCGGTACGAGGTGGCCGACCATGTCGTCCTGGTAGGAGGTGGGGCCGGTGTTGGGTCGCATCTGGGCGACCGAGACGTACCGGGTGCCGTCCCGGGTGGGCACCCACAGGACCAGGTCGGCGAAGGAGAGGTCGGAGAGCAGCTGCCACTCCGAGACCAGCAGATGGAGCCACTCGAGATCGGAGTCGTCGAGGGCGGTGTGCTGGCGGACCAGCTCGTTCATGGAGGGCACGTTCGCGAGGGTACCCGCGGGCCTCGGCATGGCCGAAAAACACCCGCGGGCCGCGGCGCCTGGAAGGGACCCTCAACCCTCCCGGCACCGCAGCCCGGAGCATCATCGGCCGTGGGGTGTGCGGTCCCGGTCGGCCGAAGGCCGAGGATCCGGGGCAGTCAGGGCAGAGAGCGCCGGTTCCTCGATCCGCCTTCCTGTGCGGGGAAGACGGGGCTTGTTCGCTTCGTACTGTTCGCCCGCGTGTCGCTTCGAACCGCTTGTTCGAACAGTCTCTTCGATTGTGGACTAGACCATGGGGCATGTCCATGCCCTTACGGCAGACGCGGCCCATGGCACTCGATGCCACGCAGCCTAGCCCGCCCGGGTCGACCATGGGGACAGAAGGCGCCGGTATTTTCCGTGAGCCCTGGCACCGAGGCATCGGCGCGAGAGGCCCGCTCTGTTAGATTGGTCTAAACCACATAGACGCACGAGCCCTCTCCAGAACGGCAGGCCCAGCGTGGAAGTTGTCATCGTTCCGGACGCCGCGGCGGGTGGCGAGCTGATCGCCGAGGCCATGGCGCAGCTGCTGCGACGCAAGCCCGACGCCCTGCTCGGCGTCGCCACCGGCTCCACCCCGTTGCCCGTCTACCAGGCGCTCGCGACCCGGGTGCGGGCCGGGGCCGTGGACACCGCGCAGGCCCGGATAGCCCAGCTCGACGAATACGTGGGGCTGCCCGCCGAGCACCCCGAGTCCTACCGCTCGGTGCTGCGCCGCGAGGTGCTGGAGCCGCTCGGCATCGGCATGGACTCCTTCCTCGGCCCCGACGGCACGGCGCGGGACGTCCAGGCGGCGTGCGAGGCGTACGACCGCGCGCTCGCCGCGGCCGGCGGGGTGGACCTCCAGCTGCTCGGGATCGGCACCGACGGGCACATCGGGTTCAACGAGCCCTGCTCCTCGCTCGCCTCCCGCACCCGGATCAAGACCCTGACCGAGCAGACCCGGGTGGACAACGCGCGCTTCTTCGACGGCGAGATCGAGCAGGTCCCGCACCACGTCATCACCCAGGGCATCGGCACCATCCTGGAGGCCCGGCACCTGGTGCTGCTCGCGACCGGCGAGGGCAAGGCGGACGCGGTCGCGGCGACGGTCGAGGGTCCGGTGGCGGCCGTCTGCCCGGCCTCGGCGCTCCAGCTGCACCCGCACGCCACCGTCGTCGTGGACGAGGCGGCCGCCTCGAAGCTGAAGCTGGCGGACTACTTCCGGCACACCTACGCGAACAAGCCGCGGTGGCAGGGGATCTAGGACGCCCTGACCCGGTGCCCGAGGGACCCCTGTTGGACTAGACCAGCTCGGGTCCCGACGGTATACAGAGGGGATCACGGAGCGTGCGGGTGGAGTCCTGACACAGTAAGCCGTGCCACGATGTGAGCCGTGGCCGATGGGGATGCCGGTCGCTTTCGGCATCCGGAGCCGGGAAGGCGGAGCATGAGCACCGATGTCAGCAGTGCGGAGAACGAGGCCGGCACGACCGTCCGTACCGCGCGTGTGCCGAAGTACTACCGCCTGAAGAAGCACCTGCTCGACATGACGGAGACGCAGGCGCCCGGCACGCCGGTCCCGCCGGAGCGCACGCTGGCCGCGGAGTTCGACACCTCCCGCACCACCGTCCGCCAGGCCCTTCAGGAGCTGGTCGTGGAGGGCCGCCTGGAGCGCATCCAGGGCAAGGGCACCTTCGTCGCCAAGCCCAAGGTCTCCCAGGCGCTCCAGCTCACCTCCTACACCGAGGACATGCGCGCCCAGGGCCTGGAGCCGACCTCCCAGCTGCTGGACGTCGGCTACATCACCGCCGACGACCGGCTCGCCGAGCTGCTCGACATCTCCGCCGGCGGCCGGGTGCTGCGCATCGAGCGGCTGCGCATGGCCAACGGCGAGCCCATGGCCATAGAGACCACCCATCTCTCCGCCAAGCGCTTCCCCGCGCTGCGCCGTTCACTGGTGAAGTACACGTCCCTCTACACCGCGCTCGCCGAGGTGTACGACGTCCATCTCGCCGAGGCCGAGGAGACCATCGAGACCTCGCTGGCCACCCCGCGCGAGGCCGGTCTGCTCGGTACGGACGTCGGGCTGCCGATGCTGATGCTCTCCCGGCACTCGCTGGACCGCGCGGGACTGCCGGTCGAGTGGGTCCGTTCGGTGTACCGCGGCGACCGCTACAAGTTCGTCGCCCGCCTCAAGCGCCCGATGGACTAGGGAGTCTCCCGCGGCCGGTTCGGAGGCGTCCGTTCCTTCGCCGAATCGATACACACAGCTTGAGACGAGGTCTTCCACCAGCTGGATACCGTCACCTAGATTGCCTGCGCATTACACAGGTGATCAGCGAGGGGACGGAGCCGCAGCATGTCAGAAACGCCCGAAGTGGGACCACCGGTGGTGACACCGCTCCGCGTGGTCATCGGCATTTGTCTCGTCGCGCCCTTCGTGGCGATGCTCTGGGTCGGCTCCTACGCGAAGACGGACCCGACGTTCATCGGCATTCCGTTCTTCTACTGGTACCAGATGGTCTGGGTGCTGATCTCCACCGCCCTCACCATGATCGCGTACAAGCTCTGGCAGCACGACCAGCGCTCCCGTCGTGACGCGCAGGGGGGTGCCGCGAAGTGAAGACCGGAGTCAACGGCGTCGCACTGGGCGTCTTCATCTTCTTCTTCCTGGCCGTCACGGTCCTCGGCTTCCTCGCCGCGCGCTGGCGCCGGGCCGAGAACGAGCACACGCTGGACGAATGGGGGCTGGGCGGCCGGTCGTTCGGCACCTGGATCACCTGGTTCCTGCTCGGCGGCGACCTCTACACGGCCTACACCTTCGTGGCCGTACCGGCGGCGATCTACGCGGCGGGCGCGTCCGGCTTCTTCGCGGTGCCGTACACGATCCTGGTCTACCCGCTGATCTTCACCTTCCTGCCGCGGCTGTGGTCGGTCTCGCACCGGCACGGCTACGTCACCACCTCCGACTTCGTGCGCGGCCGGTTCGGCTCGAAGGGCCTTTCGCTCGCGGTCGCGGTGACCGGCATCCTGGCGACGATGCCGTACATCGCGCTCCAGCTCGTCGGCATCCAGGCGGTGCTGGACGTGATGGGCGTCGGCGGCGGCGACCACACCAACGGGTTCGTGAAGGACCTGCCGCTGCTGATCGCGTTCGCGGTGCTGGCGGCGTACACGTACTCCTCGGGTCTGCGGGCGCCCGCGCTGATCGCGTTCGTCAAGGACGGTCTGATCTACCTCGTCATCCTGGTGGCGATCATCTACATCCCGATCAAGCTGGGCGGGTTCGACGACGTCTTCGCCAAGGCGGCGCACGCGTTCAGCCAGGTCAACCCGGCCACCGGCAAGCCGCGCGGGGCGCTCGCACCGGCGCCCGCCGGGCAGTGGACGTACGCCACGCTGGCGCTCGGTTCCGCGCTCGCGCTGTTCATGTACCCGCACTCGATCACCGCGACGCTCTCCTCCAAGAGCCGTAACGTGATCCGGCGCAACACCACCATCCTGCCCCTCTACTCCCTGATGCTGGGCCTGCTGGCGCTGCTGGGCTTCATGGCGATCGCGGCCGGGGTGAAGGTCACCAACGGGCAGCTGGCGATCCCGCAGCTGTTCGAGGACATGTTCCCGGACTGGTTCACCGGTGTGGCGTTCGCGGCGATCGGCATCGGCGCGCTGGTCCCGGCGGCGATCATGTCGATCGCGGCGGCGAACCTGTTCACGCGCAACATCTACAAGGACTTCATCAAGCCGGACGCCACGCCGAAGCAGGAGGCGCAGGTCTCCAAGTTCGTGTCGCTGCTGGTGAAGGTCGGCGCGCTGATCTTCGTCCTGGGCATGGACAAGACGGTCGCCATCAACTTCCAGCTGCTCGGCGGCATCTGGATCCTGCAGACCTTCCCGGCCCTGGTCGGCGGTCTGTTCACCCGCTGGTTCCACCGCTGGGCGCTGCTCGCGGGCTGGGCGGTCGGCATGGTCTACGGCACCCTCGCCGCGTACGGTGTCGCCTCCCCGACCCAGAAGCACTTCGGCGGCTCCGCCGACGACATCCCGGGCATCGGCCAGATCGGCTACATCGGCATGACGGCCTTCGTCCTCAACGTCCTCGTCACGGTCGTCCTGACCGTCGTCCTGAAGGCCGTGAAGGCCCCCGAGGGCGTCGACGAGACCCGTCCCGAGGACTACACGGCGGACGCGGGCGACCCCGGCGTACAGGTCGAGCTGCCGCCCGCCACGGCGGGCAGCACGCACTAGCGAGGCGCCCGGGAAACCCGGGCGGCCAGGGGCGGGCCGTCGGTGCCAAGGGCGTCGGCGGCCCGTTTCGCATACCCCCCGTAGACACAACGTGACACAACATCTGGGGGTGGCATGACGACCCGGCACTAGATGTATGCTCATGGTCGCTGTCGTCGCAGGGGAATCCGGTGCGAATCCGGAACTGTCCCGCAACGGTGTACTTGTGCGTATCCGCGCACGGGGATCAGTCCGAGGACCTGCCGGCAGCGCACCCGGCCCACCGGTTCGGGTGCTCTGAGACGTCCGGGCCTCGCGGAGTGGGCCGGTGGACGCGACGCCCCGTGCGCTCGTGACCGCCCCTGCCCTCCGCCAGGCCCCGTGCCGAGCGAGGGAGAGCCCCACGTGACCATCGCGCCAGCCGAACCGGCTTCAGCCCAGGGCCTGGAGAACGACGGTCCCGGTACCGCGCTGCTGCGGACCCTGACCGAGCTGACCGGGGACCTCCCCGACGCCGATCCGGGCCGGGTCGCCGCCGCCGCGCTGCGCGGCCGCTCCGCCCACGCCGACGAGGCGGAGCTGCGCGAGCTCGCGACCGAGGCCGCGGCCGGACTGATCTCCGAGGACCCCGCGTACTCCCGGCTCGCCGCCCGGCTGCTGACCATCTCCATCCGCGCCGAGGCCGCCTCGCAGGGCGTGACGTCCTTCACCGAGTCGGTCGCCGTCGGTCACCGCGAGGGGCTCATCGCCGACCGGACGGCCGAGTTCACCCGGATCCACGCCGCCCGGCTCGACAACCTGATCGACCGCGCCGCCGACGACCGCTTCGGCTACTTCGGCCTGCGCACCCTGCACAGCCGCTATCTGCTGCGCCACCCGATCACCCGTCAGGTCATCGAGACGCCCCAGCACTTCATGCTGCGCGTCGCCGCCGGCCTGGCCGAGGACGACTCGGCCCGCTCCGTGGACGAGGTCGCCGCGCTCTACCGCCTGATGAGCCGGCTCGACTACCTGCCCTCCTCCCCCACCCTGTTCAACTCCGGCACCCGGCACCCCCAGATGTCGTCCTGCTACCTCCTCGACTCCCCGCTGGACGAGCTGGACTCCATCTACGACCGCTACCACCAGGTCGCCCGGCTCTCCAAGCACGCCGGTGGCATCGGTCTGTCGTACTCCCGTATCCGCGCCCGCGGTTCGCTGATCCGCGGTACGAACGGGCACTCCAACGGCATCGTGCCGTTCCTGAAGACCCTGGACGCCTCGGTGGCCGCGGTGAACCAGGGCGGCCGGCGCAAGGGCGCGGCCGCGGTGTACCTGGAGACCTGGCACTCCGACCTGGAGGAGTTCCTGGAGCTGCGGGACAACACCGGTGAGGACGCCCGCCGTACGCACAATCTGAACCTCGCGCACTGGGTGCCGGACGAGTTCATGCGCCGGGTCAACGCCGACGGCCAGTGGTCGCTGTTCTCCCCGGCGGACGTGCCCGAGCTGGTGGACCTGTACGGCGCGGAGTTCGACGCCGCCTACCGCGAGGCGGAGCGCAAGGGCCTCGCGAAGAAGACCATGCCGGCCCGTGAGCTGTACGGCCGCATGATGCGCACCCTCGCGCAGACCGGCCAGGGCTGGATGACGTTCAAGGACGCCGCCAACCGCACGGCCAACCAGACCGCCGAGCCGGGTCAGGTCATCCACTCCTCCAACCTCTGCACGGAGATCCTGGAGGTCACCAACGACGGCGAGACGGCGGTCTGCAACCTGGGCTCCGTCAACCTCGGCGCCTTCGTGGTCGACGGGGACATCGACTGGGCGCGCCTGGACGAGACCGTCCACACGGCCGTCACCTTCCTCGACCGCGTGGTGGACATCAACTTCTACCCGACCGAGCAGGCCGGCCGCTCCAACGCCAGGTGGCGCCCGGTGGGCCTCGGCGCGATGGGCCTCCAGGACGTCTTCTTCCAGCTGCGGCTGCCCTTCGACTCCCCCGAGGCGAAGGCGCTGTCCACCAAGATCGCCGAGCGGATCATGCTCGCCGCGTACGAGGCGTCCGCCGACCTCGCCGAGCGCAGCGGCCCGCTGCCGGCCTGGGAGCAGACCCGGACCGCGCGCGGTGTGCTGCACCCCGACCACTACGACGTCGAGGAGAGCTGGCCCGAGCGCTGGGCGGCGCTGCGGACCCGGATCGCGAAGGTCGGCCTGCGCAACTCGCTGCTGCTGGCGATCGCGCCGACGGCCACCATCGCCTCCATCGCGGGTGTCTACGAGTGCATCGAGCCGCAGGTGTCCAACCTGTTCAAGCGCGAGACGCTGTCCGGTGAGTTCCTCCAGGTCAACTCGTACCTGGTGCGGGATCTGAAGAACCTGGGCGTGTGGGACGCGCGCACCCGGGAGGCGCTGCGCGAGGCCAACGGCTCGGTGCAGGGCTTCGCGTGGATCCCCGAGGAGGTGCGGGCGCTGTACCGCACGGCGTGGGAGATCCCGCAGCGCGGTCTGATCGACATGGCGGCGGCGCGCACCCCGTTCCTCGACCAGGCGCAGTCCCTGAACCTGTTCCTGGAGACGCCGACGATCGGCAAGCTCTCCTCGATGTACGCGTACGCCTGGAAGTCCGGGCTGAAGACGACGTACTACCTGCGCTCGCGCCCGGCGACCCGGATCGCCCGCGCCGCCCAGGCGCAGAAGACCATCCCCGTCCAGCAGGTCGCCGACCCCGACGCCGTCGCCTGCTCCCTGGAAAACCCCGAGTCCTGCGAGGCCTGCCAGTAATTCCCACCCGCCACCCGACCACCACCCCTGGAGGACGGCGCTTCGCGCCGAAAGCAATGATCCGCAACCAGAACCTGCTCGACCCGGGCTTCGAACTGACCCTGCGTCCGATGCGCTACCCGGACTTCTACGAGCGCTACCGGGACGCCATCAAGAACACCTGGACCGTGGAGGAGGTCGACCTCCACTCGGACGTCGCCGACCTCGCGAAGCTCAGCCCGGCCGAGCAGCACCTGATCGGCCGCCTGGTCGCGTTCTTCGCGACGGGTGACTCGATCGTCGCCAACAACCTGGTGCTGACGCTGTACAAGCACATCAACTCCCCCGAGGCGCGGCTCTACCTGAGCCGTCAGCTGTTCGAGGAGGCGGTGCACGTCCAGTTCTATCTGACGCTGCTGGACACCTACCTGCCCGACCCGGAGGACCGCGCGGCGGCGTTCGCGGCCGTCGAGAACATCCCCTCGATCCGCGAGAAGGCCGAGTTCTGCTTCAAGTGGATCGACTCGGTGGACAAGATCGACCGGCTGGAGACGCAGTCGGAGCGCCGCCGCTTCCTGCTGAACCTGATCTGCTTCGCCGCGTGCATCGAGGGCCTGTTCTTCTACGGCGCCTTCGCGTACGTCTACTGGTTCCGCAGCCGGGGCCTGCTGCACGGCCTGGCCACCGGCACCAACTGGGTGTTCCGCGACGAGACGATGCACATGTCCTTCGCCTTCGACGTGGTCGACACCGTCCGCAAGGAGGAGCCGGAGCTGTTCGACGACCAGCTCCAGCAGGAGGTCACCGACATGCTGCGGGAGGCCGTCGAGGCCGAGCTGCAGTTCGCGCGCGACCTGTGCGGTGACGGCCTCCCGGGCATGAACACCGACTCCATGCGGCAGTACCTGGAGTGCGTGGCCGACCAGCGCCTGACCCGGCTGGGCTTCGCGCCGGTCTACGGCTCGGAGAACCCCTTCTCCTTCATGGAGCTCCAGGGTGTTCAGGAGCTGACCAACTTCTTCGAGCGCCGCCCGTCGGCGTACCAGGTGGCGGTGGAGGGCACCGTCGACCTGGACGAGGACTTCTGAGCCTCCTTCTCCCCATGGGCCTCCTGGGCCTTCCTGATCTGCCGGTCGATGCGCCGCTCGCGCAGGATGCCGAGCACGGAGGGAAGGACCAGGAGGACGAGGATCCCGAGGGTCGCGGTCATTCCGATCAGGCCTTGGATCTGGTTTCCAGTCATGCCACTACTGTCCTGCCGGACACTGCTGACCGGGAGTGGCAGGACTGCCGGGCACCCTCGAATTACTGCCAGCCCTGAGGCACACTGGGGGCATGCTCAAGAACGTGGCCGTCGTGCTGCTGAACGGAGTGCACCCCTTCGAGCTGGGCGTCGTCTGCGAGGTGTTCGGCATCGACCGCAGCGACGAGGGACTGCCGGTGTACGACTTCGCCGTGGTCTCGGCCGAGGGGCCCGACCTCGGCACCCACTGCGGGTTCACCGTATCCACGCCGCACGGCCTGGAGCGGCTGGAAGAGGCCGATCTGATCGCCGTACCGGCCGGTGAGAGCTATGTGGACCGGGACTATCCGCCCGAGCTGCTCGCCGCGCTGCGCCGGGCCGTCGAGCGGGGCTGCCGGGTGCTCAGCGTCTGCTCCGGGGTGTTCGTGCTGGCCGCCGCGGGGCTGCTGGACGGGCGCCGGTGCGCGGTGCACTGGCACCATGCCGAGCAGCTGGCCCGGCGCTATCCGCGGCTCGCCGTCGAGCAGGACGTGCTCTATGTGGACGAGGACCCGGTGATCACCTCCGCCGGTACCGCGGCCGGCATCGACGCCTGTCTGCATCTGGTGCGCAAGGAGCAAGGCCCCGAGGTCGCCAACAAGATCGCCCGCCGGATGGTGGTGCCCCCGCACCGGGACGGCGGCCAGGCCCAGTACATCGAACGGCCGCTGCCCAAGGCCCCGTGCGACACCGTCGGCGAGGTGCTGGTGTGGATGGAGGAGCACCTCGATCTGGAGGTGACCGTCGAACAGCTCGCCGCCCGCGCCCATATGGCGCCGCGCACCTTCGCCCGCCGCTTCCAGCAGGAGACGGGGACCACGCCGTACCGCTGGATCCTGCGGCAACGGGTGCTGCGCGCCCAGGAGTTGCTGGAGGGCACCGACGAGACGGTGGACGCGATCGCCGCGCGCACCGGGTTCGGTACGGCGGCCGCGCTGCGCCACCAGTTCGTGCGGGCGCTCGGTACCACCCCGAACGCCTACCGGCGCGCGTTCCGGGGCCCGCAGGCCGCCTGAACACGCGCCGGTAGCGGCACGTCCCTCCCGGGGTCACCCGGGGTGTCTCACCAGGGCAGCGGCCGCAGCCGCAGGTTGTCCGGGCGCAGCGTGATGCCCACCCGGACGGAGTCGTCGCTGTCGTCGGCCGGTTCGAAGCGGTACTTCGCCGTGATCGCCGCGGTGATCAGGCTCAGCTGGGCCATGGAGAAGTGGTCGCTGGGGCACTTGCGGTTGCCGACGCTGAAGGGGCTCATGGCGTACTTCGGCACCTCCTTGGCCCGCTCCGGAAGCCAGCGGTCCGGGTCGAAGTCGAGGTGTCGGTCGTACGAGCGGGCGTCGCGCTGAATGGCGTACGGGCTGTAGATGATGTCGGCCCCGGCCGGAATGCGATACTCCCCGAGCGCGGTGTCGGCGGTCGCCCGGCGCGTCAGAATCCATACGGCGGGGCGCAGCCGGATGGCCTCCAGGATCACATTGTTGGTGTGCCTGAGGGAGCGGACGTGCTCGAATCCGACGGGCCGGCCGCCGGTCACGGATTCGACCTCGGCGCGCACCTTCTCGGCATGCTCCGGGTGTTCCGCCAGCGCCTGGAGCAACCACATGATCGTGGACGCGATCGTTTCGGCGCCGGGGGTGATTATCGCGACGACCTGGTCGTGGATCTCCTGTTCCCCGATGGGATCCCCATTGTCGTCCTTCGCTTCCAGCAATGCCGTCAGCAAATCGTCCGGCTTTTGACCAGATGCCCTTCGCTCGGCGACGATCTCGTCCACGAGCAGATGCAAATCGGCCAATGCGCGGTTGAATTCACGGTTGGCCGGAAACGGCAGCTTGTACAGGGGCCCCAGCGGCACCACCATCCTGCGGTACATACCGCGGAAGACGGTGGCGAGGTCGGTGCTCAGCCGCTCGGCGCGCTCGTCCATGAAGTCGCCGCGCAGCAGGCAGCGGGCGGCCATGCGCACCGCCACCCGGAATGCCTCCGAGGTGCAGTCGATGGGGGTGCCGGGGCGCCAGCGCTCGGTCAGCGCGTGCGCCTCCTCCTCCATGACGGGGCCGTAGTTGGGTATGGCGTCCATCCGGAACGCGGGCTGCATGGTGCGCCGCTGGCGGCGGTGCAGGGGGCCGTTGGCGGTGGCCACGCCCTCCTTGCCGAGCAGGCCCTCCAGCGACTCCCACACCGGGCCGTCGATCTTGAAGTCGGGGCTGAGGGCGAGCGCGCCCGTCAGCTCCGGGGTGGTGACGGCGTACACGGTCTTGGGGCCGAGCCTGAGCCGCACGATGTCGCCGTGGGCGCGCAGCGAGGACATGAAGTCCAGCGGGTCGCGCACCAGTTGGAGACCGTGCCCGAAGACCGGGACGGCACCCCCGGCCAGAGGGGGCTCACGCAGCTGTACCGGGTCGACGGAGGTCTCGGGCTGCACGGACTCTACGGTCATTTCTCACCTGCCGCTTCGTTGGTGACATACGGGGGTGTGGAGCGGTCGGCCCAACTGTCCACCATGTAACGGCCGGACTCGTGGTGGAACCAGTAGACCGAGCTGAACCAGTTGCGCATATTGCCGACGCAGATACGGACGGCGGTGCTCAATTCCTTTCCGCGCACGGTGCCGTCGGCAAGTGCATCCGCGAACCTGAGCACTTCGCGTTCGGCCGCGAGAAATTCATCGATGCAGGTCTCGACGCGCCGCCTGATATTGTCGACCGCCGCTTCGAGCGTCAGCCCCTCATAGGTGATGAGACTGATTCCGAGATTGTGGACCTCATCGCCCGCTATTTCCTTCGGGAGCGAGCACAGATCGTTGTACCAGGCGGCGAATTCCTGACTGAGCAGGGCGGCCCGGCGATAGGATGGATTCTTCCTTATGGCGTCGGGGAGTTCGCATCCGGCACTGGGTTCGAGAAGGTCGGTCCAGATCCAGTGCGCGAAGGTGAGCCGGCGCAGGGCGAGATACTCGTCGACGCCGGGCACATACCCTTGGGTGCGATTGCGGAATTCACGGTCGTACGCCTCGATGACCGTGTGGAAGTGTCGGGCGAAGCGCTGGTTCCAGGTGTCCGGCAGGAAGCCGTAGAGCCGCAGCACGCTGTCGGCGAACCCCGCGACCAGCGGGTCCGGGTGGTGCAGATGGTGCCTGGGTGCGTCGAGTGCCGCGTGCAGCCGGTGGCGCAGCCGCCGCCAGTCGCCCGTGCGCGCGTGCACGATGTCGCGGTCGTGCCGGTCGTCCCAGACGAAGAACCAGGCGCTGTAGTCCGCTATGGCCTGGAGCACCTCGTCCCGGGCGTCCGTGTAGTAGCCCGCCATGAGGTCGGTGTAGCGCAGATCGTCGGCGAACTCCCGCACCTTGTCTTCCGGCATCAGCCGCTTTTCCAGCAGCCACAGCCGGGTCTTCTCCTGGAGCCGCGGCCAATACGGGTGCAGTCGCCGGGGAAAGCCGGACTCGATCACCGGGAGCGCCAGTGAGGGTGGTACCACGACCGCCGTCGTCGTCTCTGTGGTGCTGTGTGGGAAAGCTTGCACAGAACAAACCCCTCTCAGCCGCCGGATACGCACCCGCTCGGGTGGGGCCGGTGCGTCTCGTTACCTATCCCGCAGTTCCCATTCAGCACCACAACTGACCGTCGTGGGAACGGATTTGCGCCCCTCACTACCCCATGGTGCCGAGATTCCTCCCCTGTGTGACTGATTAATGATCACCAGCACCACAGAAACGACCATTTGTGCGACGCACTGATGAGCGAAGAAGGGCAAGAAGAAGGGCGCCGGGGAGGGGGGGGGGTCGGTCCAGTGCGCCAAAGACCCACACGACCCCGGTTGTTTGGACAACAAGGGAGAAAAGGGCGGTTAAAAAAAAAAGTACTGGTTGGGGAGAAGGGGGGGGGGAGGGGGGGGAAAAAGAAGGAGGGAAAATTCCCGGCCTCCCCCCCCCCCCCCCCCCCAACGGCCCCACGGGCTCTAGTCGTTGGCGACCACGGGGTAGCGCGGCTCGTTCTCGCCCATCTGCCGCAGCGCGTCCTTGCGGTCGCGCTTGGACAGCCGGTCGATGTAGAGGTAGCCGTAGAGGTGGTCGGTCTCGTGCTGCAAACACCGTGCGAAGTACCCGGTGCCGCGGACCTTGATCGGGTTGCCCCGCTCGTCCTGGCCGGTCACCTCGGCGTAGTCGGGACGCGCCAGCTCGGCGTAGGCCCCGGGCACCGACAGGCAGCCCTCGTTGTTGTCGTCGAGCCGGCGCCGCTCGGCGGGCAGGTCGACCAGCTTCGGGTTGCACACCACGCCCACGTGCCGGACGCCCTCGTCGTCCTGGCAGTCGTAGACGAAGACCTTCAGACCGACACCGATCTGGTTGGCGGCCAGGCCCACGCCCTCGGCGGTGCGCTGGCTGGTGAACATGTCGGCGACCAGCTGCCGCAGTTCCTCGCCGAACTCGGTGACGTCCCCACACTCCTTGTGCAGCACCGGATTGCCGACGACCGTGATCGGCCGCGAGGTGCCGCTCTCCCGCCAGGCCGTCTCGCGCTCCTCGCAGTCCTCCGTGTCCACGACATAGCCCTCGTCGTCGACGGGGAGCACGCCCGCGTGCTGCTGATCGGTGTCCTGCTGCGCCATGACCGACGTACGCCTTCCTGCAAGCCTGGAAAATTCTGCGTGTACAGCCTAAAGGGGCCGGTCACCCGCTGCTCAGCAAACCTCTTCCAGATCCCGCCAGTCCCGCGAATCCGGGCTGTCGGCGACCCATCCGTCCAACAGCCCCCGAACCAGCGAGGGCGGCGCGGCCACCCCGCACTCCCGCTCCGGCACCCAGAGCTGCCCGTCCGTGCGGTGCCCCAGGGGGCCCGGGTGGCCCGGTTCGCTGTGGTCGTGGGGGTCCAGGTGCTCCCCCTCGCCCTCGTCGGACGGCATCCGGGACTCGCTGCACATCCGGCACAGCAGCCGCACCGAGGACGACCAGTCCTCCGCGGCGAACCCGGCGTCCGCGGCCAGCTGCTCCAGCGCGTCCCGGTCCGCCTCGGTGGCCGCCTCCAGGAGGACCACCCAGGTGGGCACGGGCGAGGGCGCCCACAGCTCGATCTCGTCGAAGACGGGGTAACTGTGCCCGGCGGACGTGGTGCGCTCCCCGTGCGGGACACCGTCGTGCAGCACGACCTCGCCCCAGCGCCGCCCCGAGGAGGGCAGCGGGATGGACAGCACCTCGATCCGCGCGGGGTCCAGCCGGCGGCCCCAGACCACCTCGGCCTCGCCCTCCGGTGAGAGCCGTACGGCCGCGCTGCCCAGCTCCATGCCGAGGGGCTCCCCGGCGGCGGTCGCGCCCCCGGGCACCTTCAGGCCGTACGCCTGCCAGGCGCGGCGGGCCAGCGGCCAGTCCTGGAGGGCGGTCGCGGCGATGCCCACGTTCCACCAGTCGGGGGCGCCGGTCTCGCGGTCGAGCAGGGCCACGGCGCGCAGTCCGGCGGCGCGGGCCTGCTCCCAGTCGTGCCGGAACTTGTGCAGCAGCGCGAGGTTGAACCAGGACTCCGACAGCCAGGGTTCCAGGTCGGCGGCGCGGGTCAGCAGTTCGCCCGCGTCCTCGTACCGGCCGTCGCCGATGAGCGTGAACGCGCGGTCGGTGGCCTGCCGCCAGGAGGCGGAGGGCCGGTGCCGTACCTTGCCG
Source organism: Streptomyces sp. LaBMicrA B280 (assembly GCF_049222185.1). Taxonomy (NCBI): domain Bacteria; kingdom Bacillati; phylum Actinomycetota; class Actinomycetes; order Kitasatosporales; family Streptomycetaceae; genus Streptomyces; species Streptomyces sp. LaBMicrA B280. The sequence continues at coordinate 83,544 of NZ_JBMJCT010000065.1, forward strand.
AAGATCCTCACGATTCCCGCCTGCCAGTTCCAGTTCCGCACAGTGGGCTGGCTTGTGCCCCCAGGCGCCCTCTCCCTCGCATCCAACCACGTGCGGTGGGAACGGCGCTCATTACCCATGGGTTACCCAGGTGCAGGCGGGATCAGACAGTGCCGTACGTCTCGCCCGAGCCGGGGCGCGGCCGGGCGGGCTCGGCGGGAGGGTGCGGGGCGCGGGCGGCGCGCGGGCTCAGTTGTCCTGGGCCGTGGAGGTGATGTCGTGGTCGGGCGCGGGCTGTCCCGAGCGGATCAGGTCCAGCCGCCCCATGACCTTGGCGCGCAGGTCGGCGGGCACGTCGTCATGGCCGCAGCACCGCTTGACCAGCTTCTTCACGGCCTCTTCCAGGCCGTACTTCTCCAGGCACGGCGAGCACTCCTCGAAGTGGTGCCGGAACTTGTCGCGGTCGACGTCCGGCATCTCGCTGTCGAGGAACTCGTACAGATGGTCCAGGACCTCACCGCAGTCCGTCTCGTGCGGCTCTCCGCAGCTCATGAGCCCGAGCCTTTCGCTTCGTCCGACTCTCCGGCGCCCGCCGGGACCAGCCCGCGCTCACGGGCGTAGTCCTCCAGCATGCCGCGCAGTTGACGGCGGCCCCGGTGCAGCCGGGACATCACCGTACCGATGGGTGTCCCCATGATGTCCGCGATCTCCTTGTAGGCAAACCCCTCCACATCCGCGAGATACACGGCGATGCGGAACTCCTCGGGGATCGCCTGGAGCGCTTCCTTCACATCCGAGTCGGGCAGATGGTCGAGCGCCTGCGACTCGGCGGAGCGCAGCCCCGTCGACATGTGCGACTCGGCTCGGGCGAGCTGCCAGTCCTCGATCTCCTCCGCGGCGGAGCGCTGCGGCTCACGCTGCTTCTTGCGGTACGAGTTGATGAAGGTGTTGGTGAGGATCCGGTACAGCCACGCCTTGAGGTTGGTGCCCTCGCGGAACTGGTGGAAGGAGGCGTAGGCCTTGGCGTACGTCTCCTGCACGAGGTCCTCGGCGTCGGCCGGGTTGCGCGTCATGCGCAGGGCGGCCGAGTACATCTGGTCGAGGAACTCGAGCGCGTCCCGCTCGAAGCGCGCGCTGCGCTCCGCGGTCGACTCGGCGGACGCCTCCGCGCTCGTGCCCCGGCCCTCGGGCTCTTCCGCCTGGCCGTTGTCGGTCCCCGCGTCGGTCCCTGTGACCGGACCCACCTCCTCAAGATCCCGGGCAGGACCGGGAGTGGTCCCACTCGATTCGGAGGATAGAACACGACCCGTACCCGCCGCCCCTCGAATTGAGGTGGTCTTGGGCGCGCGCAGCACCGTCCAGTCCAGCTCAGCGCCGGTCTGACGGGCCGGGCAGATGGTCGAACCCATGCGGCGGACTTCCCTTCCCACGACGTCGGTGCCGAGGCCTCAGCACTTCTGTGCGTGACAACAGCGCTCCCGCGCACGGCATTCCCGGGGGTCACACGAGTGACGCGGTCCACTCGACGACCCCGTCGGTGAGGGTCTCCAGGGCCTGTTCCTGGCCGATCCCGGCGCGTTTGGGGATCGCGAAGCCGTGGTCGCCGTAGGGCACCTCGATCAGCCGGAAGTCACCCTTGGGGAACTCGGCGGGCCCGCCGAAGGGGTCGTTGCCGCCCTGTACGACGAGGGTGGGCACACCGGTGCCGAGCAGTTCGCCCGCGCGGGACTTCTCGGGCCTGCCCGGCGGGTGCAGCGGGAAGCTCAGGGCGAGCACGGCGCGGGCGCCCAGTTCGCGGGCGGTGCGGCAGGCGACGCGGGCACCGGCGCTGCGCCCGCCGGAGATCACCGGCAGCTCCATGCCGGCCAGCGCGGGCCAGACCCCGCGCCATCCGGTGTCCAGCGTCTTCGGGGCGGGCGCCACCTTCTTGCCCGCGACCCGCCAGGGCTGCTCGACGAGGGCCACGCTCACCCCGTGTCCGGGCAGGGCCCCGGCGAGCGCCTGGAGGTCACGCGCCTCGATGCCGCCCCCCGCGCCATGGCTCAGCGCGAGGACGGCGCGGGGCTCGGTGGCCCGGTGCCAGGTGATGCGGGTGGTTCCGGCGTCGGTCTCGATGATCTCGATCACGCTAGAAGAGTGTGCCCTCTTCGGGGGCTTCCAGCTCCTTCAGCAGCTCCGGGCCGTTGTTGCGGACGTTGCTGACGGCGGTGGCGACCGGGTAGGCGCGCATCAGGCCGGGCGGGGGCGGGGCGAGCAGGTCCCGCAGCTCCTCGGGGTCGGTGCGGGAGGGGTCGAGCCAGGCGTCCCAGCGGTCCGGGGTGAGCATCAGCGGCATCCGGGGGTGGATGTCGGCGAGCGAGCGGGGGCCGTCGGCGGGGGCCACGGCCAGCGGGGTCCGCTCGGCCTCCGTGGTGATCACCGAGCAGGTGACCCACCAGGCCCGGGGGTGGTCGTCGGGCAGGGTGCGGTCGCGCCAGAACTCGTACAGGCCGGCCATCGCGAACACGGAGCCGTCGGCGGGCAGCACGAAGTACGGCTGCTTGCGGGGCCGCTTCTTGCGCCCCTCGACCTCCAGCTCACGCTCCTGCTCCCCGGTCACCCACTCGTAGTAGCCGTCGGCGGGCACGAGGCAGCGGCGGGCGGCGAAGGCGCGGCGGTAGGACGGCTTCTCGTGCACGGTCTCCGCGCGGGCGTTGATCATCCGGGCGCCGCCCTCGGGGGATTTCGACCAGGACGGCACCAGTCCCCATCTGAGCGTGCGCAGCTGGCGAACCGGACGCGGTGAGTCCGCGTCTTTCAAGGGGCGGTCGAGCACGACGTGGACCTCTTTGGTGGGGGCCACGTTGTAGTCCGGCTCCAGGGTCTCCTCGGGTTCCCACCTCTCGATCCCGAAGGTCTTGGCGAGGTCCTCGGGCCCACGACTGGCTGCATACCGTCCGCACATACGTGCCACACTGCCAGACTCCGCCCGCCACCAGGGAGCCACTCGGACTCATGAACAGCCTCGCCGCCCTCGCGCCGTCCGGCCTCTGGGACCGGCTCACCGGTATCCAGCCCGACCCCGATCTGTGGGTGGTGCTCGCCACCCTCGCCGCCGCGCTGGTGGTGGTCGTGCCGCATCCGCTGTGGCGGGTGTCGCGCAACGCGATCACCATCGCGCACGAGGGCGGCCACGGGCTGGTCGCCCTGCTCACCGGCCGGCAGCTCACCGGTATCCGGCTGCACTCCGACACCAGCGGGCTCACGGTGAGCCGGGGCAAGCCGTACGGGCTCGGCATGATCCTCACCGCCGCCGCGGGCTACATCGCGCCCTCGCTGCTCGGCCTCGGCGGCGCGGCGCTGCTCGCCGCGGGCCGCATCACGCTGCTGCTGTGGGCGGCCACGGCCCTGCTCGCGGTGATGCTGGTGATGATCCGCAACGCGTACGGCGTGCTCACCGTGGTGCTCGCGGGCGGCGCGTTCCTCCTGGTGTCGTGGCTCGCGGGACCGCAGGTGCAGGCGGCCTTCGCGTACGCGGTGGTGTGGTTCCTGCTGTTCGGGGGCGTACGACCGCCGTTCGAGCTGCAGAGCAAGCGGCGGCGGGGCGAGGCCGGCGACTCGGACGCGGACCAGCTGTCCCGGCTGACGCATGTCCCGGCGGCTCTGTGGCTGTTCCTGTTCTACGCCGTCTCGCTGTGCTCGCTGATCGGCGGCGGGCGCTGGCTGCTGGAGGTCTGAGGGCCGTTCGAGCGCACGGGCGGGGCCGCTGCCGGAAGGTTGCGGCCCCGCCCTCCTTATAAAGTGGGCCCATGGCCCCGAACACCGCCTCCCCTGCCCTCTGGCCCGCTCCGCACGCGAGCGGCGCCGTCGACGCCACCGTCCATGTGCCGGGGTCCAAGTCGGTCACCAACCGCGCCCTGGTGCTGGCCGCCCTCGCCTCCGAGCCCGGCTGGCTGCGCCGCCCGCTGCGCTCCCGGGACACCCTGCTGATGGCGGGCGCGCTGCGCGCGCTGGGCGTGGAGATCGAGGAGGGCGTGGGACCCGACGGCACCGGCGAGGCCTGGCGGGTGCTGCCGACCGGCCTGCACGGCCCGGCCACGGTGGACGTCGGCAACGCAGGCACCGTGATGCGCTTCCTGCCGCCGGTGGCCGCGCTGGCCGACGGACCCATCCGGTTCGACGGCGACCCGCGGTCGTACGAGCGTCCGCTGCACGGCGTGATCGACGCGCTGCGTCAGCTCGGCGCGCGGATCGACGACGACGGCCGGGGCGCGCTGCCGCTGACCGTGCACGGCGGCGGGGCGCTGGACGGCGGCCCGGTGTCGATCGACGCGTCGTCCTCCTCGCAGTTCGTCTCCGCGCTGCTGCTCTCGGGCCCCCGCTTCAACCAGGGCGTCGAGGTCCGGCACACCGGCACCAGCCTGCCGTCCATGCCGCACATCCGGATGACGGTGGACATGCTGCGCGCGGTCGGCGCCCAGGTGGACACCCCGGAGTCGGGCGGCGAGCCGAACGTGTGGCGGGTGACGCCGGGCGCGCTGCTCGGCCGGGATCTGACGATCGAGCCGGACCTGTCCAACGCGCAGCCGTTCCTGGCGGCGGCCCTGGTGACCGGCGGCAAGGTGCTGATCCCGGACTGGCCGGAGCGCACCACCCAGCCGGGTGACCGGCTGCGCGAGATCTTCACCGAGATGGGCGGCACCTGCGAACTCACCGAGTTCGGGCTGGTGTTCACCGGCTCGGGCGCGATCCACGGCATCGACGTCGACCTGAGCGACGTCGGCGAGCTGACCCCCGGCATCGCGGCAGTCGCCGCGCTCGCCGACTCCCCCTCGACGCTGCGCGGGGTGGCCCATCTGCGGCTGCACGAGACGGACCGGCTCGCCGCGCTCACCAAGGAGATCAACGAGCTCGGCGGTGACGTCACGGAGACGGCCGACGGTCTGCACATCCGCCCGCGCGCTCTGCACGGCGGCACCTTCCACACCTACGAGGACCACCGCATGGCCACCGCCGGCGCGATCATCGGCCTGGCGGTCGAGGGCGTACGCATCGAGAACATCGGGACGACGGCCAAGACCCTGCCGGACTTCCCCGAGCTGTGGACCGGGATGCTCGGGCAGTAGGGACACGCCATGCGCCGCTACGGCAAGCACACCGACGAAGACGACATCCGCACCCGCCCCAACCGCAAGGGCAACCGGCCGCGGACGAACATCCGGCCCAAGCACGAGGACGCGGCCGAGGGCCTGGTCCTGACCGTGGACCGGGGGCGGCTGACCTGCCTGGTGGAGGACCGGGTGGTGATGGCGATGAAGGCGCGCGAGCTGGGCCGCAAGGCGGCGGTGGTCGGGGACCGGGTGATGCTGGTCGGCGATCTGTCCGGCGACAAGGACACGCTCGCGCGGATCGTACGGATCCAGGAGCGGGCGTCGGTGCTGCGGCGCACGGCGGACGACGACGACCCCTATGAGCGCGTGGTGGTCGCCAACGCCGACCAGCTGGCGATCGTCACGGCCCTCGCCGACCCGGAGCCGCGGCCCCGGCTGATCGACCGCTGTCTGGTCGCGGCGTACGACGGGGGGCTCGAACCCCTGCTGGTGATGACCAAGTCCGATCTGGCCGCGCCGGACGAACTCCTGGAGCTGTACGGCCATCTGGACATCCCGTACGTGGTCACCAGCCGCGAGGAGCTGGAGAACGGGGACGCGGCGGACCGGGTGCGGGAGTTCCTCCACGGGCGGATCACCGCGTTCGTGGGGCACTCCGGCGTGGGCAAGACGACGCTGGTGAACGCGCTGGTGCCGCAGGAGCGACGGCGTACGACGGGACATGTCAACGCGGTGACGGGCCGCGGCCGGCACACCACCACATCGGCGCTGGCGCTGCCGCTTGCGGGCGACGGCGGCTGGGTGATCGACACTCCGGGCGTACGGTCCTTCGGCCTGGCCCACATCGATCCGTCCCGGGTCATCCACGCCTTCCCCGACCTGGAGCCCGGCACGGCGGACTGCCCGCGCGCGTGCAGCCACGACGAGCCGGACTGCGCGCTGGACGCGTGGGTCGAGGCGGGGCACGCGGATCCGGCGCGGCTGTACTCGCTGCGGCGGCTGCTGGCGACGCGGGAGCGCACGGAGGGCGACTGACCTTCGCGTTGTTTGCCCGGGGCGCGGTGCGGCAAGTGCATAATCGCACCGGGCCGGAGATCCGGATCAACGGGAGGACAGCGCATGGCGTGGCTGCTGGTCATCGTGGCCGGAATGCTGGAGACCGGCTTCGCCGTGTGCCTCAAGCTCTCCCACGGCTTCACCCGGCTGTGGCCGACCATCGCCTTCGCCTCCTTCGCCCTCGGCAGCTTCGGCCTGCTGACCCTCTCGCTGCGCAAACTGGACGTTGGCCCCGCGTACGCCGTCTGGACCGGCATCGGCGCGACCGGCACGGCGGTCTACGGCATGATCTTCCTGGGCGACCTGGTCTCCACCCTGAAGATCATCTCGATCGGCTTCGTGATCGTGGGGATCATCGGTCTGCAACTGTCGGGGTCGAGCCACTAGAGGTCCGGCGCGGGGCACGTCCCCGGGGCACCTCGGCCAGAGAGGCTCCGTGCCGGGACGGCGGGCTGGTCGGCGCCCGACTCGGGGGCAGGCGAAAGCCGTTCTGTCGGCGTCGGTCAGTGCGCCGTGCGGGGTGCGGCGGTCCGGATCAGTCCGGCGACCCCGCCCTCCCCCGGTGGTGCCGTGACGCAGGAGAGGGCGAGGCGGACGACCAGTTCGCAGGAGCGGGCCAGTTCGACGGTGGCGGCGGGGGTCGTGCCGGGGCCGGACAGCGCGATGACGGCGCGGTCGCGGACCGCCCGGACGAGGTCGGGGGGCGAGGGCAGCGGCTGTTCCGGGCGGCGCTGTGCCGGTACCGGGGAGGGGCCCCGGGGCGGCGCGGGAAGCCGCTCGCTCCAGCAGCCGGTGAGCAACGCCCGTACCAGCGCGTCCTCCTGGGCCGCGGCCGCCGTCCACTCGGCGACGGCGGTGAGCCGCTCCCAGCTGCCGCCGCCGCCCGCGAGGGCACGCTCCACACCGGCGAGATAGCCGTCGGCCGCCCGCCGCACCAGCGCCCGCGCGAGGCCGTCCTTGCCGCCGAACTCGTTGTACAGGGTCTGCCGGGACACGCCCGCCGCCGCGGCCACCTCCACCATGCGCACCGCGGACCACGGCCGGCGCGCCAGGGCCGCGAAAGCGGCGTCCAGCAAGGATTCCCGGGCAGCAGCCATCGTCGTCTCCCTGGAGTCAACGGCGTTCCGCCCAGATTTGACGGACTTTCAGGTGATGTCAAGGGGTCGCTCGCCGGGAGCGGAGGGCCGTGTACCGCGTGCGGACGCGCGGCGGTCGCTCACGCCTTCACGGGCGCCGCGCACGGCCGGTTCGACACGCGTACGCCCCCGGTGGCTCCCGTACCCGCCCAGCCGATAGCGTGATGCGCATGCCCGACTACCTCGACGACCTCCGTCTCGCCCACGTCCTCGCGGACGCGGCCGACGCGACCACCATGGACCGCTTCAAGGCCCTGGACCTGAAGGTGGAGACGAAGCCGGACATGACGCCGGTGAGCGAAGCGGACAAGGCGGCCGAGGAGCTCATTCGCGGCCAGCTCAAGCGCGCCCGCCCCAGAGACGCGGTCCTCGGCGAGGAGTACGGCGTCGAGGGCACCGGCCCCCGGCGCTGGGTGATCGACCCGATCGACGGCACCAAGAACTATGTGCGCGGCGTCCCGGTGTGGGCCACGCTGATCTCGCTGATGGAGGCGGGCGAGGGCGGGTACCACCCGGTCGTGGGCCTCGTCTCCGCCCCCGCGCTCGGCCGCCGCTGGTGGGCCGCGAAGGGCCATGGCGCCTTCACCGGCCGCAATCTGACCTCCGCGAGCCGTATCCATGTCTCCGGCGTCAACACCCTCGCGGACGCCTCCTTCGCCTACTCGTCCCTGTCCGGCTGGGAGGAGCAGGACCGCATCGACGGCTTCCTGGACCTCGGCCGCCAGGTGTGGCGCACCCGCGCGTACGGCGACTTCTGGCCCTACATGATGGTCGCCGAGGGCTCCGTGGACATCTGCGCGGAGCCGGAGCTCTCGCTGTGGGACATGGCCGCCCCCGCCATCGTCGTCACCGAGGCGGGCGGCACCTTCACCGGGCTCGACGGCCGCCCGGGACCGCACAGCGGCAACGCGGCGGCGTCCAACGGTCTGCTGCACGACGAGTTGCTGGGGTATCTCAACCGGCGCCAGTGAGACAGGCGGGGCGCTTGCGCACGCCCCCGGCGGACCACGCGCGCCCTCTTGTTGACCCGGCCTTGACCTGAGACTCTGGAGTCACCCCCACTTGTGAATTTGTGAATCCGGGGACAAGGTCCCTGGATCCCAGGAGGTGGCCCCACCCATGCTGGTCCGCGACGCCATGAGCACGGTGATCCTCACCCTCGGCCCCGCCCACACCCTCCGAGAAGCAGCCACATTGATGTCCGCCCGGCGCATCGGTGCCGCCGTGGTCTTCGACCCGGACGCCGGCGGCATCGGCATCCTCACCGAGCGCGACATCCTCAACTCCGTCGGCCTCGGGCAGAACCCCGACACCGAGCGCGCCCACGCCCACACCACCACCGACGTCGTCTTCGCGGCGCCCACCTGGACGCTGGAGGAGGCCGCCCGCGCCATGGCGCACGGCGGCTTCCGGCATCTGATCGTCCTCGACCGGGGCGAGGTCGCCGGGATCGTCTCGGTCCGGGACATCATCCGCTGCTGGTCCCCGGCCCGCGAGCCCGCCGCGCTCGCCCGGGCGGGCTCCTGAGCACGCCGCACCGGGAGCGCGAGGAGTCCCGGACCTGACGAACGGGCCGGACCCCGAGCACCAGGGATCCGGCCCGCCCGGCGGACGGGTGCCGCCGTCTCAGTCGCGCAGGGCCCGCACCGCCGCTTCCAGACGCTTGCCGAAGTCGGCGTCCGCGGCCGCGAAGTTGCCGATCGCGCGCTCCGCGATGTCCTCCCGCGAGACCTGCGAGATCGACCCGGCGAGGTTGGCGATCAGCCGCTCCTTCTCCTGCTCCGACATCAGCCGGTACAGGTTCCCGGCCTGCACGAAGTCGTCGTCCTCGGCGTGCCGCGGGGTCGGGTGGTCGCCGGTGCCGCCGCCGAAGCCGTCGAACGGCTGCCACAGCGCCCGGCCGGTCCCCGCGGGCCCGCCGAAGCTGTTGGGCTCGTAGTTCTTGGCGCCGCCGTGCCGGCCGTCGTAGAGGAAGCCGTCACGGGAGTGCGTGCGGGCCTCGGTGGCGTGCGGGCGGTTGACCGGCAGATGGTCGGCGTTGATGCCGACGCGGTAGCGGTGCGCGTCGCCGTACGCGAAGAGCCGGCCCTGGAGCATCTTGTCCGGCGAGGGGCCGATACCCGGCACGAAGTGCGAGGGGCTGAAGATCGACTGCTCGACCTCGGCGAAGACGTTCCCCGGGTTGCGGTTCAGCTCCAGCTTGCCGATCTCGATGACCGGGTAGTCCGCGTGCGGCCACACCTTGGTCAGGTCGAACGGGTTGAAGCGGTACGACGCCGCCTCCGCCGCCGGCATGATCTGCACGCCCACGGTCCAGCTCGGGAACTCGCCCCGCTCGATCGACCGGCGCAGATCGCGCTGGTGGGAGTCGGGGTCCGTGCCCGCGAGCACCGCGGCCTCACCGGCGGTGAGGTTCTTGATGCCCTGGTCGGTCTTGAAGTGGTACTTGACCCAGAAGACCTCGCCCGCCTCGTTGTTCCACTGGAAGGTGTGCGAGCCGAAGCCGTCCATGTGCCGGTACGACGCCGGGATGCCGCGGTCACCGAACAGCCAGGTCACCTGGTGGGTCGCCTCCGGCGACAGCCCCCAGAAGTCCCAGACGTTGTCGGCCTCCTGGCTGCCCGTGCAGGGGTCGCGCTTCTGGGTGTGGATGAAGTCGGGGAACTTGATCGCGTCCCGGATGAAGAAGACCGGGGTGTTGTTGCCGACGAGGTCGTAGTTGCCGTCCTCGGTGTAGAACTTCAGCGCGAAACCACGCGGGTCGCGGACCGCGTCCGCCGAGCCCAGGTTCCCGGCCACCGTCGAGAAGCGCAGGAAGACCTCGGTCTCCTTGCCCACCTCGGCGAGGAAGGCGGCCCTGGTGTACGGGGTGATGTCCGCGGTCACCGTGAAGGTGCCGTAGGCGCCGGCGCCGCGGGCGTGCACGACCCGCTCCGGGATGCGCTCGCGGTTGAAGTGGGCCAGCTTCTCCAGCAGCAGCTGGTCCTGGACCAGCACCGGGCCGCCGACACCCGCCGTCTCGCTGTTCTGGTTGTCGGCGACCGGAGCACCGGCCTCCGTGGTGAGCGGTCCCTGCGTCACGTGCGCCTCCTGCGTCTACGCCGGCCGATCCTGTCCATCGGCCAAAGCCGTTCCCGATCCTACATTGGACTTAGTCCAAGTCAAACAGAGTTCCAATCTCACACCTATTCCCGTCCTGGTCCCCCTTGCTGTTAGGCTGGTGGCCATGAGCGACCTTCTGGAACGGCTGCGTGGACGCGGATGGCGGATGACCGCGCAGCGACGCGTGGTGGCCGAGGTCCTCGACGGCGAGCACGTCCATATGACGGCCGACGAGGTGCACGCACGGGCCGTCGTCAAGCTGCCGGAGATCTCCCGGGCGACCGTCTACAACACGCTGGGCGAGCTGGTCACACTCGGCGAGGTGCTGGAAGTCTCGACGGACAAGCGCGCCAAGCGGTACGACCCGAACGCGCACCGGCCGCACCACCATCTGGTCTGCGCCCGCTGCGGCGCGATCCGCGACGTCCACCCCACGGGCAACCCGCTGGCGGACCTCCCCGACACCGAGCGCTTCGGCTTCACGGTGTCGGATGTCGAGGTGACGTACCGGGGGCTGTGCCCGGAGTGCGCGGGCGCGTAACCGGAAGGCCGGGAGAGTCTCAGGGGGCGCGAGCCCCCTTTTTCTCTTGCCCCGGAAACGACTGAGGGCCGGAACCCATTTCTGGATTCCGGCCCTCGGCCTTCAGTAGCGGGGACAGGATTTGAACCTGCGACCTCTGGGTTATGAGCCCAGCGAGCTACCGAGCTGCTCCACCCCGCGTCGGTGAACACGACATTACGCGGGGGAAGCCGACGAAGGCAAATCCATTCGGCCCCGAGTGACCAGGGCCACTCCAGGGCCGCTCGCACCAGGGCCGGTCACGCGAGGGTCGGTCACGCGGACAGCTCCTCGCGCAGTGCGTCCCGCAGCCGGCCCGCCCGCTCGGTGACCTCGGCCGGACCGAGCTCCGCCGCGCGCGTCGCCCAGCGCTGCCCCTCGTCCAGATCGCCGCGGCGGGCGCAGACCAGGGCCAGGCGGAGGGCCGCGCGTCCGTGGCCGTCGTTCGCCGCGCGCGTCCACCACACCACGGCCTCCGGCTCGCTGCCCTCGCGGGCGAGCAGCAGTCCGAGGTTGAACGCGCCGTTGCGCGATCCCGCCTCGGCCGCCGCCCGGTACCAGCGCGCCGCCTCGACCACGTCGCCGCGCGCGGAGGCGAGCATGCCGACCCGCACCTGCGCCCGGCGGTGGCCCTGCTGCGCCGCCCGCTCGTACCACTCCTCGCACTCGGCCTTCTCGTGCGCGCTCTCCCCCAGTTCGTGCGCGGGCCGGGGCGGGCGGCGGGCGTCCAGCAGGGCGGCCAGCCGGTACGCCGCCTCCGCGCTGCCGCCGCCCGCCTGCCGCCGCCCGCCGCGCAGCGCAGATGCCGCTCCGCCGCCCGCTCGTCGCGCTCACGCAGCCGCGCCATGCCGACCTGGAGCGCGGCCTCGGTGTGCCCGGCCGAGGCCGCCCGCTCGTACCAGCGCAGCGCCATCCGCTCCTCACCGCGCCCCGCGTACAGGATGCCGAGGTTGAAGGCCGCGTCCACGCTGCCCGCCTCGGCCGCCTTGGAGAACCACGGCTCCGCGCCGGAGGTGTCGCCGACCTGGAGCAGCAGGATGGCCAGCGCGTTCGCGGCCTCCCGGTGCCCGGCGTACGCGGCGCGCCGGTACCACTGCTCGGCCTGCGCGGTGCGCCCCTGCTCGGCGCAGAGCAGCCCGAGGTTGTACGCGCCGTTGTCGTCCCCCGCGTCCAGCGCCGCCCGGTACCAGCGCTCGGCGGTCTGGGTCTCGCCCCGCTCGGCGTGCAGCGCGCCGAGGGCGTTGGCCGCGTTGCCGTCGCCCTCCTGGGCCGCGCGCAGCCACCAGACGGCCGCGCTCTCGGTGTCCCCGGCGTCCCGCAGCAGGAAGCCGAGGGCGCAGGCGGCCCGCGGTTCACCGTCCTTGGCGGAGGTCAGATACCAGCGCCCGGCCTCCTTCAGCTCCCCGCGCTGCTCCAGGATCGCCCCGAGGTGCAGCGCGGCCCGTCGGTGCCCGCGCGCGGCGGCCTGCCGGTACCACTGCTCGGCCTCCGCGACAGCGTTGTCACCCCCGCTCTCGCCCCGGTCCTCGGCCCCCCGGTCGAGCGCGCGCGCTATCCGGTAGGCCGCCTCCCGGTGCCCGCGCTCGGCGGCGAGCCGCATCCAGTGCCCGGCCGCCGCGTCCCCGCGGTGCTCCAGCAGATCGGCGAGCGCGTAGGCGCCGAGGACATGGCCCTGCTCGGCGGACTGGCGCAGCCAGTACTCGGCGGCGGGTTCGTCCCCGCGTTCGCGGTGGTAGCGGCCGAGCGCGTGCGCGGCGGCCGCGGAACCGGCGACGGCGGCGATCCGCCACCATCCGGCGGCCTCCTCGCCGTACCCCCGCTGGTGCAGCAGGACACCGAGGTTGTTGGCGGCGGCCCGGTCACCGGCCGCGGTGGCGGCCCGCAGATGGGTCTCGGCACCGTCGAGGTCACCGCGGCGCAGCAGCATGGCGCCGAGGACGCTGGCGGCCTCCTCGTCACCGCTGCGTGCGGCGAGCGCGAGGCGTACCTCGTCGGCGGCGTCGGCCATGTCGCCCACCTCGTCGCGGGCCGGCCCCTCACCGAAATTCTGTACAAATCGCCCTGACTCGAACAGAGTTGCCTTGTCCCCCATAACGTCCATCGTCGCACCACCCGCAACCTGGGTACACCCGGTATACCCCACCCCGTGAGGTCACTTCAGCGTTTTGTCGACATGCCCACAGGACGACAAGTCAAACACACGGCGCCGAACTCCTCACGGCGGCGCGCGGCGGTGGCTCCCTCCCCAACTTGTGTTCGCACACCGTGAGTTCACCGGATTCACCGGATTCACACACCACGAAGGCCCGGATCCTCTAAGGATCCGGGCCTTCGTATTTCAGTAGCGGGGACAGGATTTGAACCTGCGACCTCTGGGTTATGAGCCCAGCGAGCTACCGAGCTGCTCCACCCCGCGCCGTTGTGAGCCAACCGTATCACGGCGCGGGACGGTGTTGATCAGCCCTTCTGCCTCGGCTGCTTCGACTGGTCCGGCTTCTGCTGTTTCTGCTGCTTCTGCGCGTCCTGGGCCCGCTCCAGCGCCGCCTTGAGATCCTTCTGCGCCTTCGCGTACGCGTCCCAGTCGGGACCGCCGGACTGCTTCAGCGCCCGCTGCCCCGCGTCGAACGCCTTCTGGGCGTCGGCCAGGTCCTGCTGGACGCCCGGATCGCTCGCCGCGGGCGGTGCCTTGGAGCCGGTGTCCGGCGGGCCCGCCGCGGCGGAGCTGGTGCCGAAGAGCTTGTCCAGCGCCTCGCCGAGGGTGTTCTCGAACGCCGGCGGCCGGTCCCCGTAGGTGACCAGCACCTTGCGCTGCAACGGGTACTTCAGTCCCCCGCCGCGTACGTAGACCGGCTCCACGTAGAGCAGTCCGCCGTCCAGCGGCACGGTCAGCAGATTGCCGTACTCGACCGCCGAGTCCCCGCCCTTGAGGTACTTGATCGCGGCGGCGACGTCCTGTTCGGAGTTGAACTGGCTCTGGACCTGTTTGGGTCCGTCGACCGTCGTACTGGTGGGCAGTTTCAGGATCCTGATCTTGCCGTAGTCGGCGCTGTCCGCCTCGGAGTCGACCGACATGAACGCGCTGAGGTTGTCCCGGCCGGTCGGCGTGAACGTCGTCGACAGCGAGAACGCCTGCTTGCTCTGGTCGGGCATCTTCATGCTCAGGTAGTACGGCGGCACCGCGTCACCCGACTTGTTGGTCGGGTCGTCGGGCACCTGCCACACCTCGCTGCCGGTGAGGAAGGTCTGCGGATCCGTCACGTGGTAGCGGGTGAGCAGCTCGCGCTGGACCTTGAACAGGTCCTGGGGGTACCGGAGATGGGACAGCAGCGTCGGGGAGATCGCGCTCTTCGGCAGCACCGTGCCGGGAAACGCCTTCATCCAGGTCTTCAGCACCGGGTCCTTGGAGTCCCACTGGTACAGCTTGACCTCACCGGTGTAGGCGTCGACGGTCGCCTTCACCGAGTTGCGGATGTAGTTGACCTGGTTCTGCGGGGCCACCACGCTGCGGTTGTCGCTCCCGGCGGTCAGCGAGTCGGCCGTGGTGTCGCCGAGGGTCGTACGGGAGGAGTACGGGTAGCCGTTCGACGTCGTGTAGCCGTCGACGATCCACTGGATGTGGCCGTCGACGACGGCCGGGTAGGCGTCGCCGTCGATGGTCAGCCAGGGGGCGACCGCCTCGACGCGCTCCTTGGGCGTGCGGTTGTACAGGATCCGCGAGCCCTTGCCGATCGCGCCCGAGTACAGGATCTGCGGCTCGTTGAACGCCATCGCGTACGCGGCCCGGTTGAGCGGGTTGTCGAGGTTCACCCCGCTCTTGCCCGCATAGCTGGTGGTCACCTCGCCGTTGTTGTCGGTGGGGTGGTCGATCTCCTTCTGGGGACCGCCGACGATGGAGTAGGTGGTGGTCTTCTCGCCGTAGTAGACCCGCTGCTCGTAGGTGCCCAGATCGCCCTTGGAGGGCAGGTCGTACTCGGTGAAGACGGGCTGGCCGTCGTCGGCCTCGGTGCCCTTGGCGGCGACGACTCCGTAGCCGTGCGTGTAACGGAAGTGGTCGTTGATCCAGTTGTGCTTCGGGATGCCCTTGAGATTCAGCTCGCGCAGACCTATGACGGTGTCCTGGAGCTTGCCGTCCCTGGTGGGATAGCGGTCGACGTCCAGGTTGGCCGGGAAGCTGTAGTAGTCCTTCATCTCCTGCGCCTGCTCGAACGTGGGCGAGACGATGTTCGGATCCATGATCCGGATGCTCGCCGCGTCGTTCGCGTCCGCGCGCAGCTTGGCGTCGTCCGTGGCGGTGGACTTTCCGTCGTACTGGGTGACCTTGGTGTCGTCGATGCCGTACGCCTCGCGGGTCGCCGTGAGGTTCTTCTGGACGTACGGGGCTTCCTTGGCCTGCTCATTGGGCTCGACCTGGAACTTCTGCACGATCGCCGGGTAGAGCCCGCCGATCAGGATCGCCGACAGGACCATCAGGCCGAAGCCGATGACGGGCAGCTGCCAGGTGCGCCGCCACAGGGTGGCGAAGAACAGCAGGGCGCAGATGACGGCGATGCAGAACAGGATCGTCTTGGCCGGCAGATAGGCGTTGGCGTCGACATAGCGCAGACCGGTCCAGTCACCGGTCGCCTTGAAGTCGCTGGACTTCACCGCCAGGCCGTACCGGTCGAGCCAGTAGGCGATCGCCTTGAGGGCGACGAACAGGCCGAGCAGCACCGAGAGATGGCTGGTCGCGGCGGCGGTGGCGCGCGCGCCGGGGCTGGTCAGGCGCAGCCCGCCGTACAGGTAGTGCGTGAAGGCGGCGGCGATCAGGCACAGGATGACGGCGGCGAAGCCGAAGGCCAGCAGGAAGCGGAACCAGGGCAGGTCGAAGGCGTAGAAGGAGATGTCGAGGTGGAACTGGGGGTCCTTCTGGTGGAAGGAGACGCCGTTCACCCACATCAGCCAGGTGCGCCACTGGCCGGCCGCCGAGGCGCCCGCGATCAGCCCGACCAGGGCGCAGACGCCGACCAGCAGCCAGGTCTTGTACGGCGCGAGGCCCATCCGGTAGCGGTCCAGGCTCTGCTGCTCCATGGACATGGCGCTCAGCGGGGGCCGCAGCCGGTGGGCCAGCCAGATGTTGAGGCCGACCATGAACGCCGCCAGCAGACCGAAGACGAAGAACAGCCCGATCTTGGTCCACAGTGTGGTGGTGAACACGGACGAGTAGTGCACGGACCGGTACCACAGCCAGTTCGTCCAGAAGCCGGCGAACATGCTGAATGTCATACCGAGGACGGCGAGCACGCCCAGCGTCAGGAGCAGGACCCTGACCCGCCGGGATGGTCGGCCCGCCCCCGTCCGTGGCCCCGCTGGGCCCTGGCCGCGGTCCGGCATCTGGAAAGCCAAGGTGCGCCCCTCGAAAATCGCTCTCGATCCATCGGGCCCCCGTGCTCCGCGGGCCCCGGTGGCCCCCCGTGATCGCGGGCCGACACATATGCAACTTACTCAGCGCCTGCTCGGTTCCCGATTCCGGTGGGGAACGAGGCAGGATTGTGACCATGTCCAACACTCCCATGGCGGCGAACCCGCTCACCCGGGCCGTACTCGAGATCGACGAGTACGCCTCCGGCCTCGGCTGGGACCAGCCCGCTCGCCTCTTCGCCCTCGTAGACACCGCTCGGCTGCGCAGCCAGGAACCCGCGCTCGCGGCCCAGCTGGGCCTTGAGGTCGAGTCCGAGACCGCCGGTCTCACCCCGATCGAGCAGGACGAGATCGCGTCCGGCAAGCCGCTCGACGAGTTCCTCGCCACCATCGCCTGGCCCGACGCGGTGGCCGGCTGCGCGCTCACCGTGGAGCGGCTGATGCTGCCGCCGTCCGCCGAGGCGCAGGTCCCGAAGAACCTCAGCGAGGCCAAGCTGGCCAGGTGGGTGGCCGAGCACCCCGCGCGCCAGGAGGTCCGGATGACGGTGGCGGTGCTGCGCGACGGCACCCGTGAGTCGGCGCTGCGGCTGCGCGAGAAGGACACCCCGACCGAGGTCCTGACCGGCCCCGACCTGGTCCCGGGCCTCGCGGACGCCCTGTCGGCGACGTTCGCCGACTGATCGTCTGATCGTCTGGTCTTCTGGCCTTCTGGCCTTCTGGCCTT
This sequence comes from Streptomyces sp. LaBMicrA B280, assembly GCF_049222185.1. Classification (NCBI taxonomy): domain Bacteria; kingdom Bacillati; phylum Actinomycetota; class Actinomycetes; order Kitasatosporales; family Streptomycetaceae; genus Streptomyces; species Streptomyces sp. LaBMicrA B280. The sequence continues at coordinate 100,587 of NZ_JBMJCT010000065.1, forward strand.
CTGGTACGACAACGGGGGCGCCCCTCGTCAGAGTGGGCGCCCCCGGTCATGTCCTGTCACGTCACACGGGATCTCAGCCCTTGGCGGTGCACTTCGGCAGGGCCGCGGTGTTCCCGCCGCGGATGTCCTTGAGCGCGCCCAGCGCGTCCTTGATCGTCTTCACCTTGACCAGGGTGAGCCCGCTCGGCTTGTCCGCGGTGGCCTCGGCGCAGTTGTCGGCGGGCGTCAGGAAGTACTGGGCGCCCTTGCCGCGCGCGCCGAGGGTCTTCATGTCGACGCCGCCGATCGGCCCGACCGTGCCGTTGTCGTCGATGGTGCCGGTACCGGCCACGAACTTGCCGCCGGTCAGGCTGCCCGGGGTGAGCTTGTCGTAGATGCCGAGCGCGAACATCAGACCGGCGCTGGGGCCGCCGACGTCGGCGAGCTTGATGTCGATGCTGAACGGAAACGTGTGATCGGTCCCGGCGGAGATCCCGACGATGGCCCGCTTGGGCCCGCTGTCGGCGGACGCGGCCGTGGTGATCGCGACGTCCTGCGTCCTGGTGGCCGTCTTGTGGGCCTTCTCGGCGGCGGCCTGGTCCTTGGCCGGGACGACGGTGAAGACGACCTTCTGGCCCGCCTTGTGCTTGGTGACGAACGTGGCGACGTCGGAGGGCTGCTTGACCGCGTGGCCGTCGACCGCCTTGATCACATCACCGGCGTGCAGCCTGCCCTCGGCCGGGGAGTCCTTGACCACGGTAGAGACGATCACCCAGGACTTCACCGGGACGTCCAGCTGCTTCAGGGCCGCGACCTTGGCGCTCTCCTGGGACTGGCTGAACTCCTCGGCGTTCTGCTGCGAGGACTGCTCCTCCGTCGTGCCCTTCGGGTAGAGCGTGTCGTGCGGCACGACCTTGCTGCCGCGCGACAGCCAGCCGTAGACGGCCTCCACCAGGTTCATCCGGAAGTCCACGCTGGTCACGCGCACGGTGGTCATGTTCAGATGACCGTCCGTCGGATACGTCTTGCGTCCGGAGATCTGCAGCACCGGCTCGCCCTGGTGGTTCCCGAGCGTGTTCACGGTCGGGCCGGGGGACATCTCCGCATACGGCACGGGGATGAGCACTCCGGCGCACAGGAGCGCGATCAGCATCAGGGTGGAGGCGAGCATCGTCGCGGTGCGGCGTGGCATGCCTCGACAGTACGTGACGCACCTGTCGGCGCACTGTCAGGTACCCCCGTCAGGCGCCGTCCGCGCCCGTGCGGGACCGCTCCATCGCCTCCCGGAACCGGGCGTATCCGTCCAGCTCGGGCCCGTCGCTGCGCGCCCTGCGCGTCCGGTTGGCCCAACTGCCCCACAGCCCGCCGCCGACCGCACCCATGAGCGGAATCAGCAGCCAGACAAGCGCGCCCATGCCGACCTCCCTACGCCGTGAGCGTCCGCAACTGACTGATCAGCAGATTAACCATCCGCACTGACAACGCTCACGTGCGGGGGGCGGTTACGCAACTGGAGTCGCCGGTGGGCCGGGAGTGACCGGTTCGGCGCAGTGCCGCGCCCTGTTTCGCCGGGTCCCGCCCCTCTCAGCCCGGCCGCCCGCCTGTTTCAGCAGGCCCCCACCCATTCCTCGGTGCCGTCCGAGAACGTCTGGTGCTTCCAGATCGGCACCTCGTGCTTGAGGTCGTCGATCAGCTTCCGGCACGCCTCGAAGGCCTCCGCGCGATGCGGACACGCCACGGCGACGACCACCGCTATGTCCCCCACGCCCAGCTCCCCGACCCGGTGCACGGCGGCCAGGGCCCGCACCGGGTGGTCCGCGACGACCTTCTCGGCGACCCGCCGCATCTCGGCCTCGGCGCTGGGGTGGCAGGAGTAGCCGAGCGCGTCCACGTCGGCGCCCCCGTCGTGGTTGCGCACCGTCCCCACGAACAGCGCGATGCCGCCGGCCGCCTCGTCCCCGACCGCCCGGAACACCTCGTCCACCGAGAGGGCGCGCTCCCTGACGCCGATCAGCTTGACGGGATCCTGCGCGGCCCGCTCCCCGGGGTGCTCGCTCATCTCAGCCATGCCCCCATCGTGCCGCACGCCGAAGACGTCGAGGAATACGAGGTTCACCCGGCACGGGCGCGGGCCCCTTGGATGCTCGTACGGACGCGGGCGCCGTGACGCTCGCACCCTGCCGCGGCGCTCGCGGGGGCGCGGCCTACCGGCGGCGCGCCTTGCGGGCCCGGCGTACCACCGCCGCCGCGCCCAGCAGGGCCACCGTCGCACCGGCCGCACCGGCCGCCGTGGCGTCCTTGCGGCCGAGTCGCCGACCGGCCACCGTATGCCGCCCCGCGGCCTCCTCCAGCAGCTCCGCGAGGACCTCCTCGTTGGTCCATTTCGGCCGCCATCCCGCGTCGTGCAGCCGGCTCCCGCTCACCACCCACGGGTACATCGTGTAGGCCAGGTCGCCCGCCGGGGACGGGGTGAGCCCGATCCGGTGCAGCCGTGCCGCCGCGCCCAGCGCGACCGCCGAGGGCAGCTCCATGCGCCGGATCCCGCTGAGCTCCTCGACCTCCTCCTGCTCCAGCCACCCGTCGCAGCCGACGGCCAGCTCCCCCTCGACCTTCTCCAGGACGGCGTACTCCAGGGCCCCGCACAGGTCCTCGACATGGCAGAACTGCCACGCGGGCCGCGAACCGGCCACCACAAGGAGCCGCGGCGACTCGAAGTACCTGGTCAGCGCGGTGTCCGTGCCGCCGACGAGGACGGCGGGCCGTACGACGGTGACATTCAGGCCGGGGTGTGCGCGGGGCGCGCGGCGCGCGAGGCGCTCGATCTCCAGCAGGTCCCCGACGCCGGTCGCCTCGGCCGTCGCGCGCAGCTCGGCGTCCTCCGACAGCGGCAGCTCGTTGTCCGGCAGCGCGCCGTAGACCATCGCCGAGGTGCACAGCACCACCCGGTGCACACCGGCCGCCGCCGCGGCGGTCAGCACGGTCTGCGTCCCCCGGACGTTGTAAGCGGTCCGCGCGGCCGCGTCGCTGCCGAGGTCCAGGTCGAGCGCGAGGTGGACGACCACGTCGGCGCCGCGCAGTTTGTCCGCGATGGCCGGATCGCGGACGTCCAGGATGTGCCACTGCGCCTCTTCGCACTCCCCTCGCCGCTCGTCGATCGCGACGACCCGCCGGATCTCCTCGGACGCGGCCAGCCGCGCCGTGAGCAGGGCTCCGACGCCGGTCGCCGCGCCGGTGACCGCCACGACGGGCCCGCGCACGGCGGATCTGCGCCCGGCGGACGCCTCTGAGTGGTTTCGCGCTGCGCGAACCTGCGGATCTGGGGAACTCACCCGGCATCTCCAGCGGTTGTCTTCAGTACGGGCGTGTCAGACGCGCACGTACGAGGTGCATCCATCCTGCCGCAGGCCTTCCGCGGGCGGAGCATCGAGGCCCGATCGGGTCCGGGTGTCTACGCTGGGTGGTGTTGTCGGGCAGCCGCGCCGCCGGAGAAGACCGGTGGCCTTACCAGCCGAGGAATCCCGTGAGTGACACCCCATTCGGTTTCGGCCTTCCGCCGGAGGAGCCGGAGGACGGCGACGAGGGCAAGAAGAAGGACCAGCAGAGCGGTGGTGGTCAGGGACCGGCCAACCCCTTCGGTTTCGGCGGTATGCCCGGAGCCGGTGGCTTTGGCGGCCCCGGCGCCGACAATCCGCTCGCTGCCATGTTCGGTTCGCTGAACCCCACCGACCTCGGTGCCGCGTTCCAGCAGCTGGGCCAGATGCTCTCCTACGAGGGCGGCCCGGTGAACTGGGACATGGCCAAGCAGATCGCGCGCCAGACGGTCGCCCAGGGCACCGCGGACGGCTCCAAGGACGCGAGCGTCGGCCCGTCCGAGCGCAAGGCCGTGGAGGAGGCCGTACGCCTGGCCGATCTGTGGCTGGACGACGCCACCTCGCTGCCGTCGGGCTCCGCCTCCGCGGTGGCCTGGTCGCGCGCGGAGTGGGTCGAGGCGACCCTGCCCGCCTGGCGGGAGCTGGTCGATCCGGTCGCCGAGCGGGTCGGGGCGGCCATGGGCGATGTGCTGCCGGAGGAGATGCAGGCTATGGCGGGCCCGCTGATCGGCATGATGCGCTCGATGGGCGGCGCCATGTTCGGCACGCAGATCGGGCAGGCCGTCGGCGTGCTCGCGGGCGAGGTCGTCGGCTCCACGGACATCGGCCTGCCGCTCGGCCCGGCCCGCAAGGCCGCGCTGCTGCCGGCCAACGTGGAGGCGTTCGGCAAGGACCTGGGCGTGCCGCTGGAGGAGGTGCGGCTCTACCTGGCCCTGCGCGAGGCCGCCCACCACCGCCTGTTCGCGCATGTGCCGTGGCTGCGCTCGCACCTGTTCGGCGCGGTCGACGGCTATGCGCGCGGTATCAAGGTCGACACCGCCAAGCTGGAGGACGTGGTCGGCCAGTTCGACCCGCAGAACCCCGAGCAGCTTCAGGACGCGCTTCAGCAGGGCATGTTCCAGCCCGAGGACACTCCCGAGCAGAAGGCCGCCCTGGCGCGCCTGGAGACCGCTCTGGCGCTCGTGGAGGGCTGGGTCGACGCGGTGGTCCACGCGGCCGCCAAGCCCCGTCTGTCGTCCGCCGACGCCCTGCGCGAGACCCTGCGCCGCCGCCGCGCCACCGGTGGCCCGGCCGAGCAGACGTTCGCCACGCTGATCGGTCTGGAGCTGCGCCCCCGCCGGCTGCGCGACGCCTCCCGCCTGTGGGCCTCGCTCACCGACGCGCGCGGTGTCGACGGCCGGGACGCGCTGTGGCACCACCCGGACATGCTGCCGACCGCGACCGACCTGGACGACCCGGACGGCTTCGTGCACCGCGAGCAGATGGACTTCTCCGAGCTGGACAAGATGCTCGGCGAGGCCGCCGACAAGCCGAACCTGAAGAAGGACGTCGAGAAGGACGCCGCGAAGGACGACAAGTCCGAGGGCGACGACACCGAGTGAGCCTGTACGAAGACGCGGTCCTCGTCCTGAAGGGGTACGAGGGCCAGGACGAGCTGCGCCGGTCCTACCTGGACCACCTGGCGGCCCACCCCGACGGCATGTGGAAGGCCTGTCAGGCGGGCCATGTCACGGCGAGCGCCCTGGTGATCGACCCCGAGCACGGCCGGGTGCTGCTCACGCTCCACCGCAAGCTGCGGATGTGGCTCCAGATGGGCGGCCACTGCGAGCCGGGTGACGCCACCGTTTCGGCGGCCGCGCTGCGCGAGGCGACCGAGGAGTCGGGCATGGCCGGGCTCACGCTGCTGCCCGGCGGCCCGGTGCGCCTGGACCGGCATCCGATCCCCGCGCCGTGCCACTGGCACTACGACGTCCAGTACGCGGCGCTGGCGCCCTCCGGCGCGGTGGCGGCGATCAGCGACGAGTCCCTGGACCTGCGCTGGTTCCCCTACGACGAGGTCGCGAGCGTGGCCGACGAGTCGGTCGTACGACTCCTGGACGCGACCCGCGCGAGGCTGTGAAGCGGTGAGGGGCGGCTGCCCCGGGAAGCGGTAAGGGGCGACCGCCAAGCGGTCGCCCCTTACTTCTGCCCTACGGGTGCGCTTTTCCCGGGCGGTCAGCTCCAGACGTTGCCCTGGTTGCCGCCGCGCGCCCCGTGCTGGCCCATGCCGAACTGGGCGGCGACGCCGTGGCCGATCACCGCGTTCTGCGGCGGCAGCAGCTCGCTGGGCTGCACCAGCGCGAACCCGGAGCCCATGAAGCTCAGCTCCCAGCCCTCACCGGTGTTGCCGCGCCTGCGCCACACCCCGGAGGAGTGCGTCTGGGCCTGCATCTGCACGCGCAGCCCGGTCGACCAGGCCACGATCGCGTCGGCGTCGCAGTTGACGTACCGGTCCGGGGTGACCTGCATCAGCAGCGGCGACCCGGAGGTCATCAGGGCGACCCGGCCGCGCCCGGTGATGTTCAGCTGGTACTTCCCGGAGCCGGAGATGCCGTAGAGGCTGTCGACGGCGATGACCTCGTGGTGCAGCGAGGAGTCCATGGCGAGCACGTAGGAGCTGTCGACGGTCAGCCCGTCCTGCTCCACGTCCATGATGTGCACGTGCTGGGAGAGGTTGGCCAGATAGACCGTGCCCTGTCCGTGGCAGCGCATCAGGTCCAGGCCCTCGCCGGTGTGGGCACGCGCGCGCCGCTGGTTGCCGCTGCGGTACTCGGCGTCGAACTCGACCAGTCCCTGGTAGGCGACCATGCTGCCCTTGCGGGCGAGGATGTCGTCGTGGCCCTCCAGGACGACGCGCAGCAGCTGCGAGTTCTGGAGGCTCCAGCGCTCCTGCGTCTGGTTGTCGTTGTACGCGAAAATCGGGCTCTGCATGGCGTGTTGACTCCCCCTCAGCCCCGGACCCGCAGGCGGTCGGTGCTGTCCTCGCTGGGCTGGACGACGACGATGCCCTGTCCGGAGAAGGCCATCTGGTAGGCCTCGCCGCTGCCCCGGCCGATCAGCGACTGCGCCTTGAAGCTGCGCTTGCCCTTGACCTTCAGGTTCGGCGACCAGGCGACGAGCGCGTCCGGGTCGACGTACGTCTCGTCCTCGCCGCCGCCGCAGTCCACGACGATCGGCGTGCCCCGGGAGGTCAGCGCGACCCAGCCCTGCCCGGAGATCCGCGTGTTCCACAGGCCCTGCCCGGCGAACTTCGCGAGCCCCTTCACCCGCTCCACGCCCCAGCTCAGGTGCGCGTCGAAGGCGAGGAGGTTGGTGGCGTTGACGGAGATGCCGTCGCCGTTGAGGTTGATCACGACGACGTTCGCGCCGTAGTCGGCGAGATAGAGCAGCCCGTCCCCGGAGCACTTCATCAGCGGGGCGCCCTCGCCGGTGATCCAGTCCCGGGCGATCTGGCGGACCGCCGGCGGGTTGGGCTCGTACTGCACGAAGCCCTCGTAGGCGACCATCGAGCCCACGCGCGCGAAGAGGTCGTTGCCGGTCTGCATGGCGACCTTGAGCATGTGGTGCCCGTGGTTCTCCATGCGGGCGGTGACGGGTGCGGGAGCGAAGCCCGCGAGCGGCTGGTTCATGACGGGCTCCCTCAGACCTCGTACGGCTGGACGACGATGAAGTTGCCGGGCGCGCCCCGGAACTGGAGGTTCACGCTCTCCCCGGTGTCGCCCGGGTAGGCGTTGCGGCGCATCCGGACCTGGCTGGAGACGATCACCTGGGCCGCCGCCGACCAGGCCACCACCGCGTTGCAGTCGGCGAAGGTGGTCGGGGTGACCGGCAGCACCACGGGCGTGCCGTGTGTCTTGACGACGATGGTGCCGGTGCCCTGGAACTGCATCGTGAACAGCGCGCCGCCGGGGATGCCGTGGCCCTCGACGCGCCGGACCTCGTACTGGAGGGTCTCGTCGAAGGCGAGCACATTCTCGGCGGACACGCAGATCGCGTCGCCCTGGAGCTCGATCGGGTGCAGATAGGTGGCGTTCTCGGCGAGGAACACCTGGCCCTGGCCGGTGCAGCGCATCAGCTGCATCTCCTGGCCGGTGGCGTTGCCGACGATGCGTCCGGCGAAACCGGCGCCCTTGTAGCTGAAATCGACCTTGCCCTGGTAGAGCACCATGCTGCCCTGCTTGGCCAGCACCGGCTGCCCGCCGATGCCGAGGTCGACGCGCATGAGCTTCTTGTTCTGCTGCGTCCAGCGCTGCCCGGTGGGCGTCTCCTTGAACTTCTGGAGCGCGACGCCCACACCGGCACCGCCCTGCGGAGCGCCCTGGGGCACGCCGTAGGAGGCGGTCTGCTGACCGGGTACCTGGCCGTAGCCGGGAGGCATGGGCGCGCCGGATTGGGCGCCGTAGCCGGGAGGCATGGGCGCGCCGGATTGGGCGCCGTAGCCGGGGGGCACGGGCGCGCCGGGCTGGGCGCCGTAGCCGGGAGGCATCGGGGCGGACGGCTGACCGCCGTGCGAGGGCTGCGGGGGCTGACCGCCGTACGACGGCTGCTGCGGGGGCTGCCCGTAGGGCGCGGGGGCCGGGGCGGGCGGCGGGACGGTGCCCGTCGGCCCGGGGGGCGGGGCCAGGGGTGCGATGACGGTCGGCGCGCCGTGCACATCCGGCGCGGCCGGGGCCGGAGGCGGGGGCGGGGTCTGGCCGGGGGGTGTGAAGCCCTGCGGCGGGGTGCTGCCGGGGGCGGGGAAGCCCTGAGGAGGCGTGGAGCCCGGCAGGGTGAAGTCCTGCGGGGGTGTGTTGCCGCCCGGTGGGGCGTAGCCCTGGGCGGCGGGTACCGGCGCCTGGGTCGGAGCGGGGGCCGGTGGGGTGGCGGTCTCGGTGGGCGGGGCGAACGCGGGCGGGGCGAAGCCGGGGGCGGCGCCGGGCTGCGGCCCCTGCTCCGGGGCGGCGGGGGCCTCCTCCTCCAGCACCTCGCCGCCGAAGTTCTTCAGCAGCGCCTCCAGACCGCCGTCGAAGCCCTGTCCGACCGCGGCGAACCGCCAGGCGTCCTTGAAGTAGATGTCGCCGAGCATGACGGCCCGCTCGGTGGAGAACTCCGCGCCGGTGAAGGAGTACCGGGCGACCTCCTCGCCGCCCGCGACGATGCGCAGGTAGCCGGGGCCGACCTGCGACATCTGCCCGGCGCCGTCGAGGGTCGCCGTGAAGGACAGCTTGCGGATCCCCTCCGGGATCCGGTCGAGCGTGACCCGGAACGACTCCGTGTCGCCCGCCTGGGCACCGAGCAGCTGGATGGACTCCTCCGGCGACTTCGGCTGGTTGAAGAAGACGAAGTACCGGTCGTCCGAGAGCCGTTCCGCGGCGTCCAGGCCGAAACAGCTGATGTCGAAGGTCAGTCCGGGGCCGGCGATCTGCACGCCTACGTACAGATCGGTGCCCGCCGTGAGGTCACTGATCCTGGCCTTGTGCCCGCGTTGGAATTCCCTGGCCATGCGATACGACCGTCCCCCATCCCGAAATATGTGAGTCGCGCCAGGCTAACGGCTGTGACCGACAACCACCCCGGCCGGTCCCCGTCGGTACAGACCCGGTACAGAACCGATTCCGGCCACACACACGCGAGCCGCGCGGGGTGGGGTCACTCGCCCCGCGCGTCGGGCACGTGCGGCAGCCGGGCGGCGGCGACCACGCCCTCCAGGTAGCCCCGGGCCCGCTCGGTGCGCGGATACGCCTCCAGCAGCCGCCAGAAGTCGGGGCCGTGACCGGGCACCAGAAGGTGCGCCAGTTCGTGGCAGAGCACGTAGTCGATGACGTACTCGGGCATGCCCTGGAGCCGGTGGGAGAGGCGGATACTGCCCTCCGCCGGGGTGCACGAGCCCCAGCGGGTGTTCTGGTTGGTGACCCAGCGCACGGAGGCCGGGCGGGCGCCGCCGTCGAAGAACTGCGCCGACAGCCGCTCGGCGCGCTCGGCCAGCTCGGCGTCGCCGAGCACCCGCCGGCTCTCCTGGGCGGCGAGTTTGTCGAGCATGACGGTCACCCAGCGTTGCTCCTCCGCCTTCGACATCCGGGCGGGGATCAGTACGACAGTGCGATCGCCCTCACGGTAGGCGGAGACCGTCCGGCGGCGCCGGGCACTCCTGCGGACCTCGATCGCGCTCGTCGCGCTGTGTTCTGGCTTTCCGGCACGGTGCTGAAGCGGGTCGGCGGACACGCCCCGACGTTACCCGCTGGACCGGGGCAAAGTCCCGGCTCCCGGACGGTTCGACGCGCCTGCCGGTTCATATGAAGATCACCCACTGCCTGTGGATAACTTTCCACGCCCCGCGGACCGAGCGGGCATGCTGGCAGGCGTCGGCGGAACACGACCAATCCGCCGATACCTTGAGAGATACGCAGATACATGGATTCGGGGGATCTGTCATGCATCCGGTGATGAAACCCGCGCTGCGGCGCGGCTGGCGTGATCTCGGCACGGTGCAGTTCGGCATGACTCCCGCGCACGCCCTGACGCTGGGTCCGATGGACACCGCCACGAGCGGCTTCCTCGACCTGCTCAACGGCACCCGGGGGCTGCCGCTCCTGCGCGCGGAGGGCCGCCGGCTGAAGCTGCCCGACGGCCGGGTGGACGTGCTGGTGGACCGGCTGACCCGCGCCGCGGCCTCGATGCCGGTGCAGCCCGGCATCTCGATGTCCAGCAGCGCCACGTCCACGTCGTGCGCCGCGACCGCGCCGAGCACCTCGTCCCCGCGTGCGACCTGCGCGACGACCTCGATGTCGTCCTCCAGGCCGAGCAGCGCGGCCAGCGCCTCGCGGACCATGGACTGGTCCTCGGCCAGCAGGACCCTGATGGTGCTCGTCATGCCCCGGATCCTACGTCCCCCGCGGGGGCCACGGGCACGCGGGCGACCAGCCGGAAGCCGTGCCTGACCCGGCCCGCCTCCAGCGTCCCGCCGGCCTTCTCCAGCCGTTCGGTCAGCCCGGTCAGACCGTTGCCGAAGCCGCCGTTGCCGGTGCCCGACCCGTCGTCCTCGACGGCGAGTTCGAGCATCGGCCCGTCCAGCGTCTGGCGGTGCGTGAGCCGTACGGCGCACCGGTCGGCGCCGCTGTGCCGCACCACGTTGGTGACCGCCTCGCGCAGCGCCCAGGCGAGCGCCGACTCGGCCTCCTCGGGCACCCCGGCGAGGTCCGGTTCGACCGGCAGTTCGGCGGTGACGCCCGCGGCCGCGAGGGCCACCTGGGTGCCGGCCAGCTCGACGGCGAGCCGGGGACGCCGGTAGCCGGTGACGGCCTCCCGGACGTCCACCAGGGCCTGGCGGCTGACCTGTTCGATGTCATTGACCTGCTGGGCCGCCTTGTCGGGGTGCTCGGGCAGCATCCGCCCGGCCAGCTCGCTCTTGAGCGTGATCAGGGAGAGCGAGTGGCCCAGCAGATCGTGCAGGTCGCGGGCGAGGCGCAGCCGCTCCTCGTTGGCGGCGAGCTGGGCGACGGTGGCCCGGGCCTTGCGCAACTCGATCGTGGTGCGCACCAGTTGGCCCACGCCGACCATCGCGAACCCGATGAGCACGACCATCAGCATGTTGTCGTCGATCGAGTAGGCGCCCCAGCGCAGCCCGACCAGGTACATCACGACGGCGGAGCCCGGGATCGCCCAGTACGCCAGGCGCAGCGGCAGGGTCGCCCCGCAGGCCACCGAGAGGTAGACGAACAGCCCGCTCCACTGGGTGCCGAGGCCGTAGGTCAGGGCGGGCGCGAGCACCAGGAGGGTGCTCAGCAGCAGGGCCACGGTCCGCGGTGCGAAGGGCTCCCCCATCTGCCGGAAGACCAGGGTGAGATACGCGCCCACGAAGACGGTGAGGCCGATCGCCCCCGCCACGGTGCCGGCCGTGGTGTGCCGGCCGCCGGTCAGGTCCTGGATCGGGGAGCTGAGGAAGACCAGCCAGACGGCGATCCACAGCGCCTTCACCAGCAGCTCGCGCCGCCCCTGTACGCCCTGTCCGATCCGGACCTGTGTCTCCGGCCGGTCCTCGGCCGTCCTCGGGTCTTCCGCCATGGTGCTCACGCCTTCAGCGTGTCCTTCCGGTACAGCCAGGCCGCGCCGCCCGCAAAGAGGACGAAGTACACGGCGAGGACGGCGATGTCCGTGGTGTGCGGGGCCTGGCTCTGCTCGATGGCCCGGCCCAGCGCGGCGTACGCGTGGGTGGGCAGCCACTTGGCGATGTCCTGGAGGAACTGCGGGAAGGTGGTCGTGGGCATCCACAGGCCGCCGAGGATCGACAGACCGAAGTACACGATCATGGTGATGGGGCGGACCGCGTCACCGGAGGCGAGGTAGCCGATGGCCACGCCGAGCGCGGCGAAGACCAGGCTGCCGGCCCAGATGATCCCGGTGAGCGCGAGCCACTGCCAGGCGTCCAGCCGTACGTCCTTGACCGCCGCGGCGACCAGGAAGACCACCACGATGGACGGCAGGCTCACCACGGCGGCGCTGGCGGTCTTGGCGAGGACGTAGCCGCGCCCGGGCAGCGGGGTCAGCCGCAGCTGCCGTACCCAGCCGCTCTCGCGTTCCTTGGCGATGCGCTCGCTGTTGCCCATCAGCACGGCGGTCAGGGCGCCGAAGGAGGCCATGGACACCATCATGTACGTCGCCAGGGTCAGCCCGGTGCCGTCGATCTTGGCGTTGTCGGCGTTGCCCGCGATGATCAGGAAGAGGACCGCCGGGTAGAGCACCGAGAAGAACAGGAACTTCTTGTTGCGCAGGGCGCGGGTCAGTTCGAGCTTGATCAGGGCCCGCGTAGCAAATGTATTCAGCATGACTGCTTGGCCTCCTCGGCCTCCGTGATGGCGACGAACGCCTGCTCCAGGCCGAGGCCGGCGACTTCCAGGTTGCGGGGGTAGAGGCCGAGGCCGTACAGGGCGTGCACGGTGGCGTCGGCGTCGGAGGACTGGATGCGCACGGTCTGCCCGGACACGTCGATGCCGGTCAGGAAGGGCAGGGCGCGCAGGGCGGCCGCGTCGACGGCGCCCTCCAGGTCGAAGGCGATCCGGCGGGCGCCCGCGCGGGCCTTGATCTCGGCGGCGGTGCCGTCGGCGAGGAGGCGGCCGCGGTGCAGCACCAGGACCCGGTCGGCGATGGCGTCGGCCTCTTCGAGGTAGTGCGTGGCGAACAGGACCGCCCGGCCCTCGTCGGCCTGCTCGCGCATGGTGGCCCAGAAGGCGTGGCGGGCGGAGACGTCCATGCCGGTGGTCGGCTCGTCCAGGATGATCAGATCGCTGTCGCCCGCGGTGGCGAGCGCGAAGCGGACGCGCTGGGCCTGGCCGCCGGAGAGCTTGTTGACCTTGCGGTCGGCTATCTGCGCGATCCCGGCGCGGGCCATCACATCGGCGGCCTTGTACGGCCGCGGGTGCAGGGAGCAGGACAGCTTGACCAGCTCGGCCACCGTGACGTCGTCCATCAGGCCGCCGCTCTGCAGCATCGCCCCGACCCGCCCGGCCACGATCGCCTCGCGCGGGCTGGTGCCGAACACGGACACCGTGCCGGCGTCGGGCTGCTTGAGGCCGAGGAGCAGATCGAGGGTGGTGGACTTGCCCGCGCCGTTCGGGCCGAGCAGGGCCACGGTCTCCCCCGGGTGCAGCCGCAGCGAGAGCCCGTCGACGGCCCGTACCGTCCCGTACGTCTTGGTCACCTGGTCGAACCCGACCACCTCGGTGGTGGAGGTGGCCGGTACCGCTGTCGTTGTCATGTCGTCCATGGTGCCGGTACCGGGCGGGTGCCCGGCAGTGTCGTGGGTCCTGGGTGCCGGATGACAGATGTCATGGGGGCGGGGGTGACTGACCCCCGGGGACCCGCGAGGGGCGCCCGGCATGTCCGCCGGGCGCCCCTCAAGAGCCGTGTCGGCGCCCCTCAGTTGGGGTGCGTGCTGATCACCGCGACCCGGTTGGTCGTGCTGGTCAGCGCCTGGCGCATGGCCAGGTAGACGTCCTGGGGCGTGACCGGCGTCTTCTTGCCGTTGCCCCGGGTGATCAGGACGCCGTCGAAGGTCTGCCCGTAGAGCTCCTTCAGGGCGGGGTAGTTCGGCTTGTCGGTCAGCTTGCCGTCGACCGCGGCCACGCCGAGGAACTTCCACAGCGACTTCTGCGGGCTGAACATGACCGTCTGCCCCGTGTCGGCGCGCACGGTCACCGGCGCCGACATGGCCGGCTGCGCGAACTCCTTCATCTCGCGGCTGACCTCGGCGTCGGAGACCGCGGGCTGCCGGTTGGCGGTGGGCACGGTGATCACCGGGGAGGCACCGGTCTCCACCTCGGCGCGGTACGCCTGCTCGATCGCCTGGGTCGAGCGGGCCGCGTCGATGGCCGTACCCGCCTTGCCGTGCACGGCCACGGCCTTGCCCGCCTGGAAGGTGATGCCGCCGTCGACCACCGCGCCCGAGCCGGAGCCGCCGCCCGCCTGCTGGAGCGCGGCCTGGAGCTTCTCCTCGTCCACCGGCATGACCGGGTCGACCACACGCTGCTGCCCGAAGAGCGTGCCGACCACGGAGACCGGGTTGTAGTCGCTCTTGGCGGCCGCGCTCGCGGTGGCCTGGAAGTCGAACTGGAGACCGGCGTTGGCCGGGGTGAGCATGACCGTACGGCCGCCCACGGAGAGCTTCAGCGGCTTGGCGACCCGGGTGCCGAACACCTCGTCCAGCTTCTTGACCGCGTCGTCACGGGTGCCGCCGCCGATGTCGACGCCGAGCACGGTGGTGCCCTTGGGCACATCGGTGTGGTTCATCAGCAGCCCGGCGCCGTAGACACCGCCCGCGATCACGACCAGGCCGACGCAGAGCAGGACCAGCTTGCTGCGGCCCTTCTTCTTCGGCTTGGCCGCCGCCTTGGGCGCGGCCGCGGCCGGCTCGGGCTTGGGCGCCACCGGAGCCGCCGGACCACCGGGACCACCCGGGCCACCGGCCGGAGCCCCGGGGCCGCCGGGACCACCGGCGCCGAACGGGCCGCCGTTGCCGCCCGGGACCACCGGGATACCGCTGGTGACCGTGTGTCCGGAGACGTTGTCCGGGGCCCGGTAGCCGGGCGTGCCCGGTTCGGGGGCCGGCTTCTGCGGGGTGAGGATCGCGGTGTCGTCGCTGAGCCCGCCCCCGGGGCCGAGCCCGGCGCCCGGCACCCCGGCCGGTCCTTCGAGGTCGGCGATGTCCGTGAGGGCGCTGCGCCCGGCACCCTGATGCCCGTAGGGGCCCTCGGCGCCCGGCCGCAGCGGGCTGTCACCGGTGACCGGACCGCCGGTCGGCCCCGCGGGCCCCTGCGGACCGCCCCGGCCGCCCAGGCCACCGGCGCCCTTCCGATCTCGTTCGCGCCGCCCGCGCCCGCGGTGCCGAAGGGGTCCTGGCCGCCGGCCGGGCCGTTCTCCGAGAAGTACGGCAGATCGTCGCGGCGCGGCTCGCCGCCGCCCGCGTCGGGGGTACGGGAGCCGCCGCCCAGCGGGCCCGCGGCCAGCGCCTCGGTGACGTCGAAGGAGCCGGTGCCGCCGCCGTGCCCGGGGGCCACGGGGCCGCCGGTGGCGCCGGGCAGGCCCGAGCCGTTCGTCTTGCCGGAGGCGCGGCCGGGCACGCTCATGGAGCCGACCACGCCACCGGGGCGGGCGCCGCTGCCACCGGTGGCGCTCCCGGTGCCCTGGGCACCCGGGCGGGCACCCGGCGCACCGGCGGGGGCGCCGGAACCACCGGAGTTCTTGGACCCGTTGGCCGCCGCGCCGCCCTTGGCGGGCGCGCCCGCCTTGCGGGGCGCGAACCAGTCGCTGGTCTTCTCCTCGGCCGGGGCCGCGGGCTCCGCGGGCGCGGGCTCCGCGGGGGCCTCGGGGGCGGGCGCGGCCGGGGTGCGCGCCTCGGCGGCGGGCTTGTCGTCCCGGGCGGCGTCGGCGGCCTCGCCGTCACCCACGGTCTTGCGCACGACGACCGGCGGGATGGGCCGGGACCCGGGGATGTTGATCCGGATCCGGGTCGTCAGCGTGGTCTCGGTCTTGCGTTCCTCGGACCGCGCGCCCGAACGGCTCGCGTCCGCACCGTCGTCGGAAGCCATGGGGGTTCCGTACGGCGGGGTGCCGGACGGGTATGCGGCTCCGCCGCGCCCGTTGGGCCCGGAGGACGGAGTGTCAGTTTCACGACTCAAGGCAGGTTCTCCCAGTTGGCTCCGCCGCCCGACACTGACCTCACTGCTTCGGCGGTCCCCCCAACTCGAACGAGGTCGAGAGCGCGGGGGAGGCTCGGCGGCGCGCACCACCATACTGGCCGCCCCTGGCGTACATCCCCTGACCGCTGAGGAAACCCACACCCAACTCGCACGTGGGCCGCACCGGAAAGCGGTACGTCACTTCCCAAGTCGGGCGGAGCCGAGGCGCGGTTGCCTCCCGGCACCGAGGGTGGCGCAGATCACAGCGACGGCCATGCCGCCGAACAGGAAGAGATAGGAGCCGCCGCCCGCGCCGAAGAGGAAGTCGCCCTCGGGACGGGAGGTGGTGAGCAGGATGACGGTGACGATCCAGCCCGCCGCGGGCGCCATCGCGCCGCCCCGGGACCGGGTGGCGTACGCACCGCCGAGGAAGGTCCCGACGGCGCCCGCGAGGGCGAGCAGCAGCCCGCCGGGGAACCAGGCGGCCTGCACCAGGGTCCCGGCGACCGCGACGACCCCGCCGAGCAGGAACAGCCCGATGTGGGCCAGCGCGCGCCCGGGGGTCGGCGGGCGCAGCGGCTGGGCGAGCATCGGGCCCGGGGTGCCGGTGCCGCTCACGACGCCTCCCCGACGGCGATCCCGGCGAACAGGTCGCTCTCCCCGGGGACGGCGGTGCCGCGCACCAACTCGTAGTATTCGGTGGTGAACAGCGGCTGGGCCAGTCCGTTCGAGAGCGCGAACCAGGGCTCGGCGACCTCGACCTGGGTGGCGTGGGCGCGCATCGCGGCGGCCTTCGCCCCGGCGTGGGCGGTGCCGTCGACGGCGGTGGTGACGCGGGCGTCGTCCACCACGCCCGGTACGTCGTCCAGGGCCGCGCTCTTCTCGAAGGGCAGGGCGGGCAGCTCGTCCTGGAGCCGGGCGAAGGCGTCCTCGGCGACGGAGCGCGGGGTGCGGATCCAGTAGATCTTGTCGATGGTGTGCCCGCGTCCGGCCGCGAGGTCGGCGGCGCGCATGGCGACGCGGTGGGCCTGGATGTGGTCCGGGTGCCCGTAGCCGCCGTTGTCGTCGTAGGTGACGAGGACCTGGGGCCGGGTCTCCAGGATCACCTCGACGAGGTGCCGCGCGGCCTCGTCCACGTCGGCCTGCCAGAAGCAGCCGGGGTCCTCGTTGTCGGCGATGCCCATCATCCCGGAGTCGCCGTAGCGGCCGGCGCCGCCGAGCAGCCGGGCGTCGGTGACGCCCAGCTCGCGCAGGGCGGCGGCCAGCTCGCCGCGCCGGTGCGCGCCGAGCGCGGCGCCGGTCAGATGCCGCAGCTCGGGCGGGATGGACTCGCCCCGCTCCCCCAGGGTGCAGGTGACCAGGGTCACCTGGGCACCCTCGGCCGCGTACTTGGCCATGGTGGCGCCGTTGTTGATCGACTCGTCGTCCGGGTGCGCGTGCACCAGCAACAGCCGCCGGGCGGCGCGCGGGGCGGAGGAGGGCAATTCCGTCATGCCACCACCCTACGCAGGCCCGGGGCGGCCCGCCCGGCCGTCAGAACTTGATGCTGCCGATCATGCTCGCCACGTTCGTGGTGAGCTGGCTGATCGTGGGCGCGATGGTGGAGGAGGCGAGGTAGAAGCCGAGCAGCATGCAGACGACCGCGTGGCCGCCCTTCAGTCCCGACTTCTTCATCAGCAGGAAGACGATGATCGCCAGCAGCACCACCGCCGAAATCGAGAGTGCCACGGCGGCTCACCTCCAAAGATCCCAGGGACACGGCTGTTCGGAAAGATCGGTAGAGCAAGTCCATGCGGACACCGGCAGGTTCATACCCACACAGCGGTAGTGATCATAACTATCCGTGCTCGCGCATCGCTCGGCGCACGGCCGCACAAGGGGGCGCATGGCCAATATGGTCGGGGTATGACGACCGAGTCCGACTCCTTCCCCCGCAGACACGCCAGGACCCAGCGATTCACCCTCGGCGCGCCGCGCGGGTTCACCGTGGCGCCCGACGGCGCACGTGTCGCGTTCCTGCGTTCGAGCTCCGGTGCCGACCGGGCCAACTCCCTCTGGGTGCTGGACCTTCCGGACGGCACCGAGCGTCTCGTCGCAGACCCGGGCGCCCTCCTGGGCGGCGCCTTCGAACAGCTCTCGGCCGAGGAACGGGCCCGCCGGGAGCGCAGCAGGGAGGGCGGGGCCGGCATCGTCGGCTACGCCACCGACGCCGCCGTGGAGTCGGCGTCTTTCGCCTTGTCAGGGCGGCTTTTCACGGCGAACCTGACGACCGGCGAGACCCGTGAACTCCCCGTGCCGGGACCGGTGATCGACCCGCGCCCGGCCCCCGACGGCCGGCACATCGCCTACGTCTCCCAGGGCGCCCTGCGCGTGGTGGGCGCCGGCGGCGAGGGCGACCGCGCGCTCGCCGAACCGGAGTCCGAGCAGGTCACCTACGGGCTCGCGGAGTTCATCGCGGCCGAGGAGATGAGCCGCACCCGCGGCTTCTGGTGGGCGCCGGGCGCCGACCGGCTGCTGGTGGCCCGCGCGGACGACACGCCGGTGACCAGGTGGTGGATCTCCGACCCGGCCCACCCCGACCGTGAGCCAAATAACGTCGCGTACCCCGCCGCGGGCACCCCTAACGCGGACGTACGGCTGTTCGTGCTGGGCCTCGACGGGGAGCGCACGGAGGTGCTCTGGGACCGCGACCGCTACCCCTACCTCGCCCGAGTGCACTGGTCAGCGGCGGGTGCGCCGCTGGTCCTGGTGCAGTCCCGGGACCAGCGCGGCCTGCTGTATCTGGCGGTGGACCCGGACACCGGGGCGACCCGGATGGTGCACGCCGACGAGGACCCAATTTGGCTGGAACTGTTCGCTGGAGCGCCGTGCTGGAACCCCTCCGGG
The DNA here is from genome assembly GCF_049222185.1 of Streptomyces sp. LaBMicrA B280. Classification (NCBI taxonomy): domain Bacteria; kingdom Bacillati; phylum Actinomycetota; class Actinomycetes; order Kitasatosporales; family Streptomycetaceae; genus Streptomyces; species Streptomyces sp. LaBMicrA B280. The sequence goes on from NZ_JBMJCT010000065.1 coordinate 119,011, forward strand.
CAGCTGGTCCGGATCGCGGACGAGGGCGGTGCCCGCGTCCTCACCGTGGGCGAACGTCCGCTGACCAGCGGCCAGTTGCACATCCGTGCGGTTCTGGACGTGGGTGCGGACGACACGCTTGTCTCCGCCTCCGCCGGAGCCGAGGCGGAGGATCCCGAGATCGGCGAGATCCATGTGTACCGGGTGAGCGAACTGGGCGTGGAGCGCGTGTCCCGGGAACCCGGTGTGCACTCGGCGGTGCGCGCCGGGGGCGTGACGGTGCTGGTGTCCGCGACGCCGGACCGGCCGGGCGCGCGCGTCCAGGTGCTGGCTGACGGAAAACCGACGGCGACTGTCCGGTCGTACGCCGAAGACCCCGGTTTGTCCCCCCGGGTCACGCTCACCGAGGGGGGCGCACGTCGAATTCCGTGCGCCGTGCTTATGCCACGGGACTACCACGGTGACACTCCCCTGCCGGTTCTGCTGGACCCCTACGGTGGTCCGCACGGTCAGCGGGTGGTCGCCGCGCACAACGCCCATCTCACCTCCCAGTGGTTCGCCGACCAGGGCTTCGCCGTGGTGGTCGCCGACGGCCGGGGCACCCCGGGCCGCTCGCCCGCCTGGGAGAAGGAGATCAAGGACGACCTCGCCGAGATCGTCCTCCAGGACCAGGTGGACGCGCTCCGGTCGCTCGCCGAGCGGTTCCCGCTGGACCTCACCCGGGTGGCCATCCGGGGCTGGTCCTTCGGCGGCTATCTGTCCGCCCTCGCGGTGCTGCGCCGCCCGGACGTCTTCCACGCGGCGGTGGTCGGCGCCCCGGTCACCGATCTGCGGCTCTACGACACCCACTACCAGGAGCGCTACCTGGGCGACCCGAACGAGCGGCCGGACGTCTACCGCCGCAACTCGCTGATCGACGACGCCGGTCTGGTCGACGCGGCCGAGCCGCACCGCCCGATGATGGTGATCCACGGCCTGGCGGACGACAACGTGGTGGTCGCGCACTCGCTGCGGCTGTCCTCCGCGCTGCTGGCCGCGGGCCGCCCGCACGAGGTGCTGCCGCTGTCCGGGGTGACCCATATGACCCCGCAGGAGACGGTCGCGGAGAATCTGCTCAACCTCCAGCTGGACTTCCTGCGGCGGGCCCTGGGATGAGACGGCCGGCGGCCGTCAACCGCGTTAACACGCGGGCAACTTGACGGAAGCAGCTCCGATATACGGACACGCCAGGCTGATGAACGTACGGCCGTGCGGGTGCCGTGAACGGGCCGGGGTGCACGACGTCACCCCGGCCCGTTGCCGTCACCCGGGCCCGTTGCCGTCCGCCCGGGCCCGTTGCCGTCCGCCCGGCCGGACCGCGACTCCGGCGGCACCACCCGCTTCTCCGCCGCGAAGTGGCACGCCGAGTCATGGGCGGCCGGACCTTCCGCGAAGCAGGCCGGTACCGCGAGCCGCGGCACCTCCACCGCGCACCGCTCCCGCGCCTTCCAGCACCGGGTGCGGAAGCGGCACCCGGAGGGGATGTCCGTAGGGGAGGGCACGTCCCCGCTGAGGATGATCCGCTCGCGGTCCTCCCGCGCCTCGGGGTCCGGGACGGGCACCGCGGAGAGCAGCGCCTGGGTGTAGGGGTGCGTCGGATGCTCGTAGATCTCGGCGTCCCGCCCGATCTCCACGATCCGGCCGAGGTACATGACCCCGACCCGGTCCGAGATGTGCCGCACGATCGACAGGTCGTGCGCGATGAACACGTAGGAGAGCTCGAACTCCGTCTGGAGCCGGTCCAGCAGGTTGATCACCTGGGCCTGCACCGACACGTCGAGCGCGGACACCGGCTCGTCGGCGACGATGACCTCCGGGCGCAGCGCGAGCCCCCGCGCGATGCCGATGCGCTGGCGCTGGCCGCCGGAGAACTGGTGCGGATAGCGGTTGACGAAGTCCGGGTCGAGCCCCACCACGTCCAGCAGCTCCCGGACCCGGCGGCGCCGGTCGCCCTTGGGGGCCGCCTCGGGGTGGATCTCGTACGGCTCCCCCACGATGTCCCCCACGGTCATCCGGGGGTTGAGCGAGGTGTAGGGGTCCTGGAAGACCATCTGGATGTTGCGGCGCACCGCCTTCAGGGCGCGCCCGGACAGCCGGGTGATGTCCTCGCCCTTGAACCGGATGGACCCGGCGGTCGGCCGCTCCAGGTTGCACAGCAGCTTGGCGACCGTCGACTTGCCGCAGCCCGACTCGCCGACGAGGCCCAGGGTCTCGCCCCGGCCGAGGGTGAAGTCGACGCCGTCGACCGCCCGGACCGCGCCGATCTGCTTCTTGAACAGGATGCCCCGGGTCAGCGGGTAGTGCTTGACGAGCCCGCTGACCTCCAGGACGGGTTCACCGCTCGTCGCCATCCAGGCACTCCCTCCAGAAGTGGCAGGCGCTGCCGCGGACTTCGGACACCTCGTACAGCGGGGGCACCTCGGCGCGGCAGACGTCCCGGGCCATCGGGCAGCGCGGATGGAAGGAGCAGCCCGGGGGCACGCGCATCAGGTTCGGCGGCAGGCCCTTGATGGCGTACAGCTCCTGTCCCTTGAGGTCCAGGCGCGGGATGGAGTCGAGCAGGCCCCGGGTGTAGGGGTGGGCGGGCGCCTGGTAGATGTCGTGCACCGGCGCCGACTCCACGATCCGCCCGGCGTACATCACGGCGATCCGGTCGGCCACGTCCGCCACCACCCCGAGGTCATGGGTGATGAGGACGAGCCCCATCCGGTACTCGCGCTGCAACTCGGCGAGCAGATCCATGACCTGCGCCTGCACGGTGACGTCCAGGGCGGTGGTGGGCTCGTCGGCGATGACCAGGGCAGGTTCCAGGGCCAGCGCCATGGCGATCATGATCCGCTGGCGCATCCCGCCGGAGAACTGATGGGGGTAGTCGCGCACCCGCTGGGCGGCGCCCGGGATGCGCACCCGGTCCATCAGCTCGACGGCCCTGGCCCGCGCGGCCTTTCGCGACATCCCCCGGTGCACCGTGAAGAGTTCGCCGAGCTGCTCGCCCACGGAGAGCACCGGGTTGAGGGCCGACAGCGCGTCCTGGAAGATCATCGCCATCCGGGCGCCGCGCAGCTCCCGCCGTTCCTCCTCCTTCATCCGCAGCAGATCGCGGCCCTGGAAGAGGATCTCGCCGCCGGTGATCCGCCCCGGCGGCACGTCCAGGATGCCCATCACGGCCTGCGCGGTGACCGACTTGCCCGACCCGGACTCGCCGAGCACGGCCAGCGTCTCCCCCTCGTCGACGGCGTACGACACCCCGGCCACGGCCCGGGCGATCCCGTCCCGGGTCCTGAACTCCACGTGCAGATCGCGGACTTCGAGCAGCATGGCGCCGTCACCTCAGCTTGGGGTCGAGGGCGTCGCGCACCGCGTCGCCGAGCATGATGAAGGCCAGGACGGTGACGGCGAGGGCGCCGGAGGGCCACAGCAGGGCGTGCGGGGCGTTGCGGATGTAGGGCGAGGCGGCGGAGATGTCGATGCCCCAGGAGACGCTGGGCGGCTTGAGGCCCACCCCCAGATAGGACAGGGTCGCCTCCAGGGAGATGTAGGTGCCGAGCGCGATGGTCGCCACCACGATCACCGGGGCGACGGCGTTCGGCGCGATGTGGCGCAGCAGGATGCGGGAGTCGGAGGCGCCCAGCGCCCGGGCCGCCTGGACGTAGTCGTGCTGGCGGGCGGTGATGACCGAGCCGCGCGCGATGCGGGAGATCTGCGGCCAGCCCAGCAGCACCATGAAGCCGATCACCGGCCAGACCGTGTTGCTGGTGACCACGGAGAGCAGCACGAGGCCGCCGAGGACGACGGGGATGGCGAAGAAGATGTCGGTGGTGCGGGACAGCAGCGCGTCCCACCATCCGCCGAAATAGCCCGCCAGACCGCCCAGGACGGACCCGAGGACGGCGACCCCCAGGGTGGCCAGGACGCCGACCGTGACGGACGTACGGGCCCCGTAGACGGTGCGTGTGTAGACGTTGCAGCCCTGCCCGTCGTACCCGAAGGGCGCGCCGGGCCCCGGGCCGTCCTGGGACTTGGCCAGATCGCAGCTCAGCGGGCTGCCGGAGGCGATCGCCGAGGGCCACAGGGAGATGAAGACCAGGAAGAGGATGACCAGGGCGGACAGCAGGAAGACGGGGTTGCGGCGCAGGTCCCGCCAGGCGTCCGACCACAGCGAGCGGGGCCGGCCCGCGGGTCCGCCGCCCGGCGGCCCGCCGGGGCCCTGCTCCAGGGTGGTGGCCTCGCTCGCGCCGAGGTCCATGGCGCCGCCCATGCCGGTCCCGGCGATGACGCCCTCGGGCTCGTACGGCTGTTCAGGCATAGCGGATCCTCGGGTCGAGTACGGCGTACAGGAGGTCGACGAGGAGGTTGGCGAACAGGAAGACCAGCACCAGGACGGTCACGAAGCCGACGACCGTCTGGGTGTTCTGGCGCAGGATGCCCTGGTAGAGCTGGTAGCCGACGCCGTGGATGTTGAAGATCCGCTCGGTGACGATCGCGCCGCCCATCAGCGCCCCGATGTCGGTGCCGATGAAGGTGACCACCGGGATCAGCGAGTTGCGCAGCAGATGCCGGGTGACGACGCGGTGCCGGGGCAGGCCCTTGGCGGTCGCGGTGCGCACGTAGTCGGCACGCTTGTTCTCCGCGATGGTGGTGCGGGTGAGCCGGGTGACGTAGGCGAGGGAGACGGAGGCGAGGACGAGCCCGGGCACGATCAGCTCGCCGAAGGAGGCGGCCGGTGAGACGGACGGTTTGATCCAGCCCCAGGCGACGCCGAGCAGCAGTTGCAGCAGCAGGCCGGTGACGAAGGTGGGCACGGAGATGACGACCAGGGTGGCCAGCAGCACGCCGGTGTCGACGGGGTGGCCGCGCCGCAGGCCGGTGACGACGCCGAGCGCGATGCCGATGACGATCTCGAAGGCGATGGCCACGATCGTGAGCCGGATGGTGACCGGGAAGGCCGCCGCCATCAGCTCGGTGACGGGCTGTCCGTTGAAGGCCGTTCCGAAGTTGCCCGTGAAAACGTTCCCCATATAGGTGACGTACTGGCGCCACAGCGACTGGTCGAGGCCGAACTCGCGTTTCAGCTGGGCGGCGGTCGCCGGGTCGCAGGCGCGTTCGCCGCACAGGCCGGCGATCGGATCGCCCATCACGTTCACCATGAGGAAGATCAGCAGGGTGGCCCCGATGAAGACGGGGATCATCTGGAGCAGTCGCCTCGCGACATAGCGGCCCATGCGGCTCAGCCGACCTTGATCTCGTTGTAGACCGGGACGCTGAACGGATTGAGCGTCACATGGGAGAGCCGGGCGGTGTAGCCGGCGCTGCCGTTCTGGTACCAGAGCGGGATGGCCGCCATGTTGTCGCGCACGACCTTCTCGGCCTCCTGGAACAGCCGTACGGAGGCCGCCCGGTCGGTCTCGGCGTTGGCCCGGTCCACGAGCCGGTCGAACCGGGGGTTGGACCACTTGCCGTCGTTGGAGGAGGCGTCCGTGTAGTACAGCGGCTGGAGGAAGTTCTGGATCAGCGGGTAGTCCATCTGCCAGCCGGCCCGGAAGGGTCCGCTCATCCGGTGCTGCCCGATCTGGTTGCGGAAGTCGGCGAAGGTGCCGACCGGGTTGCCGACGCACGCCTTGTCGTCGCCGAGGGCGTTGTTGATGGAGTTGCACACGGCGTCCACCCACTGCTTGTGCGAGCCGGTGTCCGCGTTGTAGGTGATCTTCAGCCGCCCGCCGGGAATCCCGCCGCCCTCCTGGACGAGCCTGCGGGCGCCCGCGGGATCGTAGGCGCAGGCGTGTCCGCACAGCCCGTCCTGGAAGCCGCCCGCCGTGCCGAGCACCGGGGAGGTCCAGTCGGTGGCCGGGGTGCGGGTGCGGCGAAAGATGGTCTCGGTGATCTGCGCCCGGTTGATCGCCATGGACAGCCCGGTGCGGACCTTGCGCGCCCCCGGGGTGTTCCACTTCGGGTCGTAGTAGGGGAAGGCCAGGGTCTGCAGGATGCCGGCCGGGGTGTTGATGTAGCGGCCGTCCAGGTCGGTGCGGACGTTCTTGAGCTGGGTGGCGGGCACGTCGTCGACGAGGTCCAGGTTGCCGGCCAGCACATCGGTGTACGCGGTGTTGCTGTCCGTGTAGACGAGCAGGGTCACGCCCTCGTTGCGGGCCGGGTCGGGGCCCGGGTACCCGTTCCACTTCTTGAGGGTCATCGCGGAGCCCTTGGTGTACGAGGCGATCCGGTACGGCCCGTTGCCGATCGGCTTGCGCAGCCAGCCGGCGTGATCGGTGAAGAAGGCGCGCGGCAGGGGCGCGTAGGCGACGTACCCGAGGGTGTCGGGGAAGCCGGCGAACTTCTGGTTCAGGCGGACGGTGAAGGTCCGCGGCCCGGTCACCCGGAGCCCGGACAGGGTGTCGGCGCGCTGCCGCCCGTTGTCGGGGTGGGTCTTGTCGTAGCCGTCGATGTAGCCGAAGAAGTACGCGTTCTTCTGGTTGTTGCGCAGGCTCGCGCCGTAGTTCCAGGCGTCCACGAAGGACCGGGCGGTGACCGGCTCCCCGTTGCTGAACCGCCAGCCGTCCTTGACGGTGACGGTGAAGGTGCGCGAGTCGGGGGTGCTGATGCGCTCGGCGAGCATGTTCACGGCCCGGCCGGTGCGGGGGTCGTACTTCTTCAGGCCCCGGAAGACCATGTCCAGCACCTTGCCGCCCTGGACCTCGTTGGTGTTGGCCGGCTCCAGCGGGTTCTGCGGATCGCCCCAGGACGAGGTGAGCACCCCGGCCCCGCCGAAGCCTCCGCCACCACCGCATCCAGCCATCGTCAGCGCGGCGGCAATAGCACAGGCGGCCCGTCCGGCGCGCGTCGGTCCCCGCATGGGCGCCTCCTCGTGGTGATCACCAGATTTATTACCCGGTAAATATCGGCTCATACGACACATACCGCATGCTCATTACCGGATTGAGGGACCTTTAGAGGGACACGTCGGCCGAATGCAGGCACCCCGCCCCGAGCGCCCGTTGATCTTGTGCCGCGCACGCAACGGATCTCCGCGTAACGTTGCCGAAACGTTGGATTCGGATCAGCCGATGTACGTATTTCGACACTCGACCGTCCGCATAACGAACTTCTTGCCCGATTAGTCCAATTGGTCCGATGTGAAGCACGGATTGGTTACAGCGCGCTACCCGCGTAGCTACAGTTTCCCCAAGTAGAGGCAAAGAAGGTAAAGACAAGCCCAAGTCGGCCGAGAATTTATTGACCTTGAATGAATTGCGTTGAAAAAGTCCGGCGTAGCCCGTAGGGGAGTGCCCTGCGGAGTCATCAGACCCTCCCTTGGGCCAGGAGCACCATGACCTCCCCAACTCCATCCGCGGCCACCCCGCTTGAGGTGACCGACGAGACCGTCGCGAAGTCGACCACTTCGAGCGGTCCGCAGGGCAGTGAGAGCCGTTCCCCGGGCCGGCTCGCGTGGAAGCGCTTCAAGCGCGACAAGACGGGTGTCATATCCGCCTATCTCGTGATCTTCTTCTTCGTGATCGGGATCGCGGCACCCCTGATCGCGAAGCTGTACGGGAAGAACCCGTACACCACGTACACCACCCAGCATCCCGAGCTGCTCAACGCGTTCTCGTACCCCGCCGGGCCGAACGGCGGCATGAGCTCGGACTTCTGGTTCGGCATCGAGCCTCAGCTCGGCCGGGACGTCTTCACGTTCCTGCTGTACGCCATCCGCAACTCGCTGGGCATCGCCACCGCCGCCACCCTGCTCACCACGATCCTGGGCGTCGTCATCGGCGTCACGGCGGGCTACCTGGGCGGCAAGACGGACTACCTCGTCGGCCGGATCATCGACATCCTGCTGTCGTTCCCGTCCACCCTCTTCTTCATCGCCTTCATGCCTGTCGTCTTCGGCATCTTCGTGGCCCCCGACGACAACATCCCGACCTCGCTGCGCGCCACCGCGCTGATCCTGGTCCTGTCCGCCTTCGGCTGGGCGTCCATCGCCCGACTGCTGCGCGGCCAGGTGCTCGGACTGCGTGAGCGTGAGTTCGTCGAGGCGGCGAAGGTCACGGGCGCGTCTCCGATGCGCATCGTCTTCAAGGAGCTGCTGCCCAACCTCTGGACGCCGATCATCATCCAGTCCACTCTGCTCCTCCCGGCATACGTAACCGCCGAGGCGGGTCTCGCCTTCCTCGGCGTCGGCATGATCGACCCGACCCCCGACTGGGGCGTCATGATCGGCCGCGGCGCGCAGTTCTACACCGAAGACCTCACCTTCATGCTCTTCCCCGGCATCTCCATGGTGATCTTCGTCCTCGCGTTCAACCTGCTGGGCGACTCCGTACGTGACGCACTGGACCCCAAGTCCAAGCGGTAGAAAGCAAGCTCCATCCGGCCCGGTTCGATGACGTCCGGCTGGTTCCGACCGTCCGAATTGACCTTCAATAGGCAGGCTCAGCATGTCTTTTTCTCGTAGAAACTTCCTGATCGCCACCGGTGTGGCCGCGGCCTCCACGACTGTGCTGAGCGCGTGCAGCAGCAGCGACAAGGGCTCGAACGACAACGGCGTCCCGTCGGTGAGCAAGGCCAAGACCATGAACATCCCGGTCGGCACCAAGGCCGACTCGACGGGTCCGGCTCCCGAGGTCTCGGGTGCGGTCAAGGGCGGGACGATCTACTCGCTCGACCAGTTCGACATGGACCACATGGACCCGGCCCAGATCTACGTCTCGACCGAGCAGGCCATCACCCGCCCGATCCTGCGTGGCCTGACCGGCTACAAGGTGGACGACAAGGGCGGCGCCACGCTCGTCGGCGACGTCGCCACGGACGCCGGCACCATGAAGAACGGCGGCAAGACCTGGTCGTTCACCATCAAGGACGGCATCAAGTGGGAGGACGGTTCCGCCCTCTCCATGGACGACGTCCGCCACACGGTCGAGCGCCTCTTCGCGTCCTTCGTGACCGAGGGCCCGCGCTACGTGCAGCAGTGGATGGTCGGCGGCGACAAGTACAAGGGCCCGTACGACGGCAAGCACCTCGACTCGCTCGAGATCTCCGGCAACACGGTCACCTTCAACCTGACCGAGCCGCGCACGGACTTCAACTACACGCTCGCCATGGCGGGCTACGGTCTGGTCAACAAGAAGAAGGACACCAAGGAGAAGTACGACAAGCGTCCGTTCGCGCTTGGCCCGTACAAGATCGGCAGCCGCCAGATCGGCAAGTCCCTCACCTACGTGCGTAACGACCACTGGGACCCGAAGACGGACTCGATCCGCAACGCCTACCCGGACAAGTACGTCTTCCAGTTCGGCTTCCAGCCGGTCGCGTCCACCGACCGCTACATCGCGGACCGCGGCAACGACCAGTACGCGATGTCGATCTTCAACGAGGTCGCCGCCGAGCGCGTCGCGCAGGTTCTCACCAACGCCAAGCTGAAGCAGCGCGTCCTCACCCAGGTCGACACGGTCACCTACTACTGGCCGATCAACACGACCCGGATCAAGGACGTCAAGGTCCGCCAGGCCATCAACTACGCCTGGCCGCTGCAGCAGCTGCAGACCGTCCGCGGTGGCGCGGCCTCCAGCGAGATGGCCACCACCATCCTCAGCCCGGTCACGCCCGGCTACGAGAAGTTCGACCTGTACGGCAAGACCCAGAAGCCGGGCGGCGACCCCGAGAAGGCCAAGGCCCTGCTGAAGGAGGCCGGCAAGATAGGCCAGAAGCTGGTCATCGCCTACCAGCAGTCGGACAACGCGGTGAAGCAGGCCGTGTCGATCAAGAACGCCCTGGAGGCCGCCGGCTTCAAGGTCGTCAACCAGCAGGTCGACAAGACGACCTTCTACACCCAGATCGGCAAGATCGACAACGGCTACGACCTGTTCGCGGCCGGCTGGAGCCCGGACTGGCCGAACGGCTACTCCGTGTTCTACCCCTGCTGGGACGGCAAGAACATCGGTGACGGCCGCAGCAACTACGCGCAGCTGAACGACCCGGGCGTCAACAAGGCGATCGACGCCGCCGCGAAGATCACGGACGTCGCGGAGGCCAACAAGGCCTGGGGCGAGGTCGACCGCCAGATCATGGAGCTCGCGCCGGTCGTCCCGGACTACCACTCCATCCGTAACTGGATGTACGGATCCAAGGTCGGCAACGTCGTCTACGACGCCGGTAACACCTGCGTCGCGCTCTGCAAGCTGTACGCCAAGAAGTAGACGCGCTCAACCCCACGGGGGCGGCCATGACCTGGCCGCCCCTCCGGCCACCCCCTCACCCCCGGCGACGGCGCCCCGTCCGGAAAGTCACGCCCCATGCTCCGCTTCCTTGTTCGCCGAACCTTCGGCGCGCTGGTCATCCTGCTGGTCATCAGCGCCGTCACCTTCTGGCTCTTCTACGCCATTCCGCGTGACCCCGCCATGATGTCGTGCGGCAAGAACTGCACGCCCGACATGCTCAAGCAGGTCCGGCACAACCTGGGCATCGACCATCCGATCCCGGTCCAGTACTGGTACTGGCTGAAGGGCATCTTCGCCGGCCGCAGCTACGGCGACTTCGGCAACTGCCCCGCGCCCTGCCTCGGCTACTCGTTCGCCAACCGCGAGCCGGTCCTCGGCACGATCATGGACCGTCTGCCGACGACCCTCTCGCTCGCCTTCGGCTCCGCCGTGGTCTTCCTCATCTTCGGTGTCGGCGCGGGCATGATCGCCGCCGTCAAGCAGGGCAAGTGGCAGGACAAGGTGGCCAGCTCGGCCTCCCTGGTGGCCTCTTCGATGCAGATCTACTTCGTGGGTTACATCGCGATGTACTTCCTCGTCGCGAAGCTCGGCATCCTCGACAACCCGTCGTACACGCCGCTCACCGACAACCCGGCCGAGTGGGCCTCCGGCCTGCTGCTGCCGTGGCTGGTGCTGGCGCTGATCTGGACCGCCAACTACACGCGTATGACCCGCTCCCAGATGGTCGAAACGCTGACCGAGGACTACGTGCGCACCGCCCGTGCCAAGGGCCTGTCCCGGCGCACGGTCTTCTTCCGGTTCGCCTGGCGCGGCGCGATGGGTCCGATCGTCACCATCTTCGGCATCGACCTCGCCACCCTCATCGGCGGCGCGATCATCACCGAGACGGTCTTCAGCCTCCAGGGTGTGGGCCAGCTCGCGCTGAAGTCCGTGGAGCAGAGCGACCTGCCCATGGTGCTCGGTGTCACCCTGCTGTCCGCCGGCGCGATCGTGATCTTCAACATCATCGTGGACGCCATCTACGCCTCCATCGACCCGCGGATCCGGCTCGCCTGACCTCCGCCCCATTCCCGACCCCTCGCATCACCCCCAGGAGCGTCCCCGTGACGAGCACCGATCAGCAGCCGTTCCTCTCGATCAAGGACCTAAAGGTCCACTTCTCGACCGAGGACGGCGTCGTCAAGGCCGTCGACGGTCTCAGCTTCGACCTGGCCAAGGGTCAGACGCTCGGCATCGTGGGCGAGTCGGGCTCCGGCAAGTCGGTCACCAACCTGACCATCCTCGGCCTGCACGACCCGGCCCGTACGTCGATCGAGGGCGAGATCCTCCTCGACGGCCAGGAGCTGCTCACCGCCTCCGAGCGTGAGATGGAGCGGCTGCGCGGCAACAAGATGTCCATGATCTTCCAGGACGCGCTGGCCTCGCTGTCGCCGTACCACACGGTCGGCATCCAGATCGCCGAGACCTATCGCAAGCACACCGGCTGCGGCAAGGCCGAGGCCCGCAAGCGCGCCATCGAGATGCTGCGCCGGGTCGGTATCCCGCAGCCGGACATGCGGGTGGACGACTACCCGCACCAGTTCTCCGGCGGTATGCGCCAGCGCGCGATGATCGCCATGGCGCTGGTCTGCGACCCCGAGCTGCTGATCGCCGACGAGCCGACCACGGCCCTCGACGTGACCGTGCAGGCGCAGATCATGGACCTGCTCAAGGACCTCCAGCAGGAGTTCGGCACCGCGATCATCTTCATCACCCACGACCTGGGTGTGATCGCCGACATCGCCGACGACGTGCTGGTGATGTACGGCGGCCGGTGCGTGGAGCGCGGCACCAAGGCGGAGGTCCTGCGGGACCCCCAGCACCCCTACACGCTCGGCCTGCTGAACTCGATGCCGAGCCTGACCGGCCCGGTCGATGTGCCGCTGACGCCGATCCCGGGCGCGCCGCCGTCGCTGCTCAACCCGCCGTCCGGCTGCCGCTTCCACCCGCGCTGCGCCTTCGCCGAGAAGGTCCCGGGCGGCAAGTGCTCAAGCGAGCGCCCTCTGCTGGAGACCGTGGAGGGCCGGGGTACGGCCTGCCACCTCACCGACGAGCAGAAGCAGGAACTCTTCGCCGACTTCGCCGCGACCCGGCAACACTGACGGACGCAGACGGGACTTCACGATCATGAGCAACACGAACCCCCTCCTGGACGTCTCCGGGCTGACGAAGCACTTCCCGATCAAGGGCGGCTTCCCGATCCGGCGGACCGTCGGCGCGGTGCAGGCCGTGGACGGGCTGGACTTCCAGGTCTCCGCGGGCGAGAGCCTGGGCCTCGTCGGCGAGTCGGGCTGCGGCAAGTCGACCACGGGCCGGCTGATCACCCGGCTCATGGAGCCGACCGCGGGCACGATCAAGTACCAGGGCCAGGACATCACGCACGCGGGCCGCAAGCAGCTGGCGCCGATCCGGTCCGAGATCCAGATGATCTTCCAGGACCCGTACGCCTCGCTGAACCCGCGGCAGACGGTCGGCAAGATCATCGCCGGTCCGATGGAGATCAACGGCATCAACCCGGCGGGCGGCCGCGAGAAGCGCGTGCGCGAGCTGCTGGAGATCGTCGGTCTGAACCCCGAGCACTTCAACCGCTTCCCGCACGAGTTCTCCGGCGGCCAGCGCCAGCGCATCGGCGTCGCCCGCGCGCTGGCCCTGGAGCCGAAGCTGATCGTGGCCGACGAGCCGGTCTCCGCGCTGGACGTCTCCATCCAGGCGCAGGTCGTCAACCTGCTGCAGAAGGTGCAGCAGGAGCTGGGCATCGCGTTCGTCTTCATCGCGCACGACCTCGCGATCGTGCGGCACTTCTCGCACCGGGTCGCGGTGATGTACCTCGGCAAGATCATGGAGATCGCCGACCGCGCGGACCTGTACGACAACCCGCGTCACCCCTACACCCGGGCGCTGCTGTCCGCAGTGCCCGAGGCGACGGTGGACGAGGAGCCGCGCGAGCGCATCCGCCTGGTCGGCGACGTGCCCTCGCCGATCAACCCGCCGTCCGGCTGCCGTTTCCGCACCCGCTGCTGGAAGGCGACGGAGAAGTGCGCGACGGAGGCCCCGCCGCTGGTCCAGGTCGAGGGCAACAAGCCCGGCCACCTCACGGCGTGCCACTACCCCGAGACGCAGGAGACCGTGCCGTCCCCGCGCCTCGCCAAGGACCCCGAGGCGGCGGTCTGACACACCCCTTTCGTCGACCGTCCCTCCGTGGAACGGACTTTTCGGCCCATTGACCCGAGCCCATGAACGTCCGCTTCCAGGGGAGAGAAGGCCCGTGCCCACCCAGGCACGGGCCTTCTGCGCATCCAGGACATGGCGAACCTCAAGGGGCACTCAACTCGCTTTACATGATCGTCCCATCAGTGCATGATTCCCCTCGCAGTGACTGACCAAACACTGAGAGTTGGGGGACAACCACTCATGAAGCACCTGCGCCTCTCCGGGATCGTGGCCGCCGTTCTGGCGCTCGCCTTCTCGATCATCGGTCCGGCATCGACGGCCCAGGCGGCCGGGACCGGATTCTTCTACATCGTCAACAAGGACACGGGCAAGTGCCTGGAGTGGAACGGCTACAACAAGCCGATCACCCAGGAGAGCTGCAAGAAGACGAAGTACCAGTGGTGGAACCAGTCCGCCGCGAAGCTGTGCAACTACGTCTCCATCGGCGGCGACTACTGCCTGGGCGACGCCGGCCGGGAGAAGCCCGTGTACGGCCGCAGCAGGGCCAAGGCTCCGCAGCTGTTCTACTCCAGCCTGCGCCCGAAGGCCCAGACCACCATCGGGGCCATGGACTGCGGCTACTTCAAGGTCGTCAAGGGCAAGGTCCTGTGCGGCGCCCGCATCCTGGTCAAGGGGAAGACCTACTCCCCGAAGATGATGTGGATCATCAAGTACTGACCTTCCGGAGCCGCCCCGCGCGACTGCGATGACGACGGATCCCCGCACCGGCCACCGGCGCGGGGACGTCTTCGTTCAACCAGGTACGGCACACGGCCGCGGTGGTGGATCACTCGTTCGCCAATCTCTCGCTCGCCGCGTTGTACGACAGCCTCTCGCGCACCCGCTGCTGGAAGGGCCTTCGCCGTACCCGGGCCGCCGGGGCTCAGCCGGCGACGACCTCCGCCTCGAACCCGTCCGCGTCCTCCAGATAGACGGCGTAGTGTCCGGGGCCCCCGGCGTGGGGGTACCGCTCGGGAAACAGCGGCCTCCAGCCGTGCGCGGTCGCCTCTGCGGCGAGGGCGTCGACGGCTTCCCTCCCCCGGGCCCGGAAGGCCAGGTGGTTGAGCCCCGGCCGCATCCGGTCGTGTCCGGCACCGGGCCGCAGCGCGGGCGACCGCTCGACCACGACATAGGTCTCCCCCAGCCGCCAGCTCCGCCCCTCGGCCCATTCCTGGTACGGCTCCCAGCCGAGGGAGCCCAGCAGCCACCCCCAGGAGGCGACCGCCCGGTCCAGATCCGGCACCCACAGCTCGACGTGGTGCAGCATGCCCCAACTCCCCTTCTCCGCACGGCACATCAGCACCGTTCGACGCGTGCCGTTCAGAAACGTATGGCACACTGCCGCGATGGTGGATCACTCGTTCGCCGATCTCTCGCTCGCCGCGTTGTACGACAGCCTCAACCCCTGGGGTCCGGGCGACGATTTCTGTCTGGGGCTCGTGCGGCGGGCGGGTGATGTGCTCGATGTCGGGTGCGGGACCGGGCAGTTGCTGCGCAGGGCCCGGGCCGAGGGGCATCAAGGGCGGCTGATGGGGCTGGATCCGGCCGCCGCCATGCTCGTACAGGCCCGCGCGGCCCGGCCGGACGTCGAGTGGGTCCTCGGGGACACCCGGGTGCGCCGCTGGGACGCGGAGTTCGACCTTGTCGTGATGACCGGGCACGCCTTCCAGGCACTGGTCGGGGACGAGGAGATCCGGCACTGCCTGCGGGCCGTACGCGAGGCCCTGCGCCCCGGCGGGCGGTTCGTGTTCGAGACCCGCAATCCGGCCACCCGCCCATGGGAACGGTGGACCCCCGACCGCGTGCGCGAGCTGACCGCCGCCGACGGCACCGCCGTACGGATACGGCACGAGGTCCGGGACGGCGGCCCCCGCGACGGCCGGGTGCGCTTCTCGGAGACCTACGAAAGCGACCGCTGGCCCGCCCCCCGCGTCAGCCACACCGTCCTGCGCTTTCTGGACCCCGGCTCCCTCGCCGGCTTTCTCTCGGCGGCGGGGCTCGCGGTCGTGGCGCAGTACGGCGACTGGGACGGCCGGCCGACGGCGCCCGCCGCCCCCGAGATCATCACCGTGGCGACGCCCGCCGGCTGAGCACGAGGATCAGGCGGCGGGCCTCGCCTGTGGCCGCTACGACCGCCCCTCCCCCTCGTCGGACGCCGCCTCCTCCAGCGCCGCCAGTGCCGGGTCCAGCACGATGTCCTCCTCCCGCCCCTCGATCGTCGGCTCCTCCGGGAAGTGGCACGCGGTCAGGTGGCCCTCGTGGTTGCCGGAGATCCGTACCAGCGGCGGTTCCTCCGTCGCGCACCTGTCCTGCGCCTTCCAGCAGCGGGTGCGGAAACGGCAGCCGGACGGCGGGGAGATGGGCGAGGGCACGTCACCGGCGAGGCGGATGCGCTCGCGCCCGCCGGTGCCCTCGTCCGTGAGGTTGACCTCCGGGACCGCGGACAGCAGGGCATGGGTGTAGGGGTGGCGGGGCCGGGTGTAGATGGAGTCGCGGTCGCCCACCTCGATGATCTTGCCGAGGTACATCACCGCGACCCGGTGCGAGAAGTGCCGCACGATCGCGAGGTCGTGGGCGATGAAGAGGAACGCGATGCCCAGGTCGTCCTGCACCTTCTGCAGCAGGTTGACGACCTGCGCCTGGATGGAGACGTCCAGCGCGGAGACCGGCTCGTCGGCCACGATCAGCTTCGGCTCCAGGGCCAAGGCCCGTGCCACACCGATGCGTTGGCGCTGGCCGCCGGAGAACTCGTGCGGGAAGCGGTTGAAGTGCTCGGGGTTCAGACCGACGATCTCCAGCAGCTCGCGCACGCGGTTCTCTCGGCCGCCCGCCGGGTTGATGCCGTTGATCTCCATCGGACCGGCGATGATCTTGCCGACCGTCTGCCGCGGGTTCAGCGACGAGTACGGGTCCTGGAAGATCATCTGGATCTCGGACCGGATCGGCGCCAGCTGCCTGCGCGAGGCGTGGCTGATGTCCCGGCCTCGGTAGGTGACGGTGCCCGCGGTCGGCTCCATGAGCCGGGTGATCAGCCGGCCCGTGGTCGACTTGCCGCAGCCCGACTCGCCGACGAGCCCGAAACTCTCGCCGGTGTGCACGGTCAGATCGATGCCGTCCACGGCCTGCACCTGCCCGATGGTGCGGCGGATCGGGAAGCCGCCCTTGACCGGGAAGTGCTTGGTCAGTCCCGTGACCTCCAGCAGCCGCTCCCCGTCCGTACCGGGGCCCTGCGCGCGCTGGGCCGGGAGGACCAGGTCCTCTTTCATGACAGTGTCCTCCTAGCCCAGGCGGGGCTTGATCTCCTCGATGAAGATGGCGCGCTCCTGGTCCGCGGTCAGATGGCAGGCGGATGCCCGGTCGGTGGCGAGCGGTGGGCGTTCGGTCGTACAGCGGCCCGCTCCCGCCACCCGGTCCTGGAAGACGCAGCGTGGATGGAAGCGGCAGCCGGACGGTGGGTTGAGCAGGGAGGGCGGAGTGCCCGGGATCGGGGAAAGCCGCGCGCCGGTGTCGGAGTCCAGGCGCGGCATGGAGTTCAGCAGGCCCCAGGTGTACGGGTGTCGGGGCGAGCGCAGCACCTGTTCGGTGGTGCCCCGCTCGACCGCGCTGCCCGCGTACATCACCATGATGTCGTCGGCCATGTCGGCGATCACCCCCAAGTCGTGGGTGATGAAGATGATGCCCGATCCGAACTCGTGTTGCAGGTCCTTCAACAGGTCGAGAATCTGCGCCTGCACGGTCACATCGAGCGCGGTGGTCGGTTCGTCCGCGATGAGCAGGTCGGGATCGCAGATCAGGGCCATGGCGATCATGGCGCGCTGGCGCATACCGCCGGAGAACTGGTGCGGGTAGTCCTTGGCCCGCTGGCGGGGGTTGGGGATGCCGACCTTGCCGAGCATCTCGACGGCGCGTTCCCAGGCGTCCTTCTTGGAGGCGCCGTTGTGCTTCATGTACGGCTCGGCGATCTGCCGGCCGACGGTGTAGTACGGAGAGAGCGCGGTGAGCGGGTCCTGGAAGATCATGGCGACCTTGTTGCCGCGCAGCTTCTCCAGTTCCGACTCGCGGGCGGTGGTGAGTTCCCGCCCGTCCAGCAGGATCTCGCCCTCGACGGTGGTGAACATCGGGTTGTGCAGGCCGAGGACGGTCAGGTTCGTCACCGACTTGCCCGAGCCGGACTCGCCCACGATGCCGAGCGTCCTGCCCCGCTCCAGATCGAAGGAGAGCCGGTCCACGGCCCGTACGACGCCGTCCTCGGTCTTGAAGCTGACATGCAGGTCCCGCACGGACAGGAGAGGGGTGCTCATGGATGTCTCTCCTCAGGACAGCCGCACACGCGGGTCGATGAAGGCGTATGTGGCGTCGACGACGATGTTGAAGACCAGGATCATGGTGGCGGCGAACAGCATCACCCCGAGCAGCAGCGGCAGATCGCTGAAGAACACGGACTGCACGGCGAGTTGGCCGAGACCCGGCAGTCCGAAGGTGTACTCGGTGATGATGGCGCCGCCGAGCAGCGAGCCGAGGTCGATGCCGAAGATGGTGACGATCGGGATCAGCGAGCCGCGCCAGGCGTAGCGGAAGAAGACGTAGCGCCGGGACATGCCCTTGGCGCGGGCGGTGCGGACATGCTCCTCCTGGAGCTGCTCGATCATCGCGGAGCGCGCCATACGGGTGTACTGCGCGGCGAAGATCGTGGACAGCACCACCCAGGGGATGATCAGCCCGGTGAACCAGCTCAGCGGGTCGCCGGTGAAGTCGTTGTAGGCGGGCTTGTCGAACCAGTGGGTCTGGTAGACGAGGATCGCGAGGGCGAGCGGGCCGAGGAAGTAGATCTGGAGGGCGCTGATCACCATGGCGCCGCCGGTGGCCGCCTTGTCGACCAGCGTGCCGCGCCGCCAGGCCGCGAGCAGTCCGGTGCCGAGGCCGACGACCAGGAAGCAGACGGCCGCGCCCAGGGTGAGCGAGACGGTGGTGGGCAGCCGGTCCATCAGGGTCGACCAGACCGGGTCGTTGGTGTGGTACGAGTAGCCGAAGCAGGGTGCGGGGCACGGCCCTTGGGCGAACTGGTCGCTGCCCATGACGAGGTTGTGCAGGAAGATCCAGTACTGCTCGGTGAGGGGCTTGTCCAGGCCGAGCACATGGTGGATGTTCGCGATGCTGTCCGGGTTGCAGGTCTTGCCGCACATCAGCAGCGCCGGGTCCCGGGGCACCCCGAAGAACAGCACGAACGTGACGATGCTCAGCAGGACCAGAATGACGGCGGCACCGATGATCCGGCGGACGAGGAAGCGCAGCATGAGGGGGCAGCTCTCAGACGTCGGCGGTCCCGGCGGTGCCCGGCGCGCCCCGCGGGTGCGGCGCGCCGGGTACCGGCGGAAGACGGTTACTTGATGTAGAGGCGACGGGGGTCGACGCCGCCGATCACGTCGTCGTAGACGAGGCCGCCGACCTTGGAGCCGGCGATCTGGGTCGCCTTGTAGTAGGCGGTCGGGACCTCGTTGACCACCTTGGTCAGCAGGTACTTGTCGAGCTTCTCCCACTCGGCCGCGGACTTGACCGGGTCGGTGATGGTGTTGATGCGGTCGATCTCGCTGTTCACGTGCGGGTCGTTGATCTGCGAGTAGTTCGCCGCGCCGTCGGCGATCTGCCGCCCGTCGTACAGCGGGGGCATCACCGTGGAGGCGGACGGCCAGTCGGCGCCCCAGGCGGTGTGGAAGATGTCGTAGGGGTTGTTCAGCTTGGAGACCTGGTCGTAGAAGGTCTCGGAGGGGATCTCCTGGCGCTGGACGTCGAATCCGGCCTTCTTCAGGCCCGCCGCCATGGCGGTGGAGTACTGCTGGCCCTCCTGGGTGTTGATGTAGCCGAAGGTCAGCTTCATGTTGAGCTTGCCCGCCGCCTTGAGCAGGGCGTGCGCCTTGGCTGGGTCGCCCGCCGGGTTCTTCTTCTTGCCGAAGGGGTCGAAGGCGGGGTCGTAGCCGCTGACGGTCGGGCCGATGAGACCGCCGGCGACCTCCATGGCGTCGGTGCCGCCGTAGGCGCGGATGAAGGGGGTGATCGGCAGGGCGTAGGCGATGGCCTCGCGGACCCGGATGTCCTTCATCTCGGGCTTGCTCATGTTGATGTTCATCTGGCCCACGTACGGCTGGTAGCCGGAGACCACGCGGGACTTGAGCTTCGGGTCGCTCAGCACCTGGGACAGGTTGCCGGCGTCCACCGAGTTGCTGAAGCTGATGCCCGTCCGGTCGGGGCCGCTGTCGGCGAGCAGCGCCTTGGTGGACGCCTCGAACTGCTGGTTGAAGGTGATGTTGAACCGGTCCACGTACTGATGGCGGATCGGGTCCGTCTTCGGGTCCCAGTCGGGGTTCTTGACCAGCACCATCGACTTGCCGGACTTGAACGACTGGATCTTGTACGGGCCGGTGGTGACCGGGTTCTTGTCGTACTTCTCCTTGGTGTCGCCCTTGGCGGAGACGATGGAGTAGCCCGCCATGGCCAGCGTGTACGGCAGGTCCGGGTGGGGCGTCTTGAAGTGGAAGACGATGGTCTTGTCGTCCGGCGTGGACAGGACGCTGTCCGGCAGGTGCTTGCCCTTGTAGGGGCCGTCGGGCAGCAGCTTGCGGTAGTCGGTGCCGCTGGTGTTCGCGAGCCACTGCTGGAGGTAGCTCGGGCCCGTGGTGATGAAGGGCGCGAAGAGCCGCTCGACGCTCTGCCGGACGTCCTTGGCGGTGATCGGGGTGCCGTCGGCGAACTTGATGCCGTCCTTGAGCGTGTACTTCCAGGTCTTGCCGCCGTCGGTGGTGGTGCCGGAGTCGGTGGCGAGGTCGCCGACCACTTCATGCTGCTTGCCGTCGTCGCTGGTCGCTTTGTAGCCGGTGAGACCGCGGTCGAGCAGCTGGGCGACCGTCATCTCGTTGTAGACGTAGACCTGTGCCGGATCCAGGTGCGCGTAGCTGTCGCGTTCGAGCACCTCCATGCTGCCGCCGCTCTTGGCGCCGGGCACCGGGGCCGCGGGTCCGGTGGAGTCGGCCGCGTCACCGAACTTGATGGAGGCCTGCTGGCGTTGCGCGTTCTGCTGGTCCTGTTTCTTGTTGTCGCCCGCGTCGCTGCCGCCCTTGCTGCAGCCGGTGAGCACGAGAGCTCCGGCCGCGAGCACGGAGAGCGCGCCGTATGCCTGGCGTCCGCCCCTACTCGTCACGAGGATTCCCACCCATCTGTGTGTCACCGGCGTGTTTCATCCGACACCGGCATGAAAAGGACTCTGGTGTGGTGCGAGAAGTGCTGAAGTGCCGTGCTGTGCACAGGAGGTGCCGGACGGGCCCGTCTCCCGCCGGCCGCTTCGGTACGGGTCAGCGCGCGGTCTTGGGATCGAAGGCGTCGCGGACCGAGTCGCCGAGCAGATTGAAGGCGACGACGAAGACGATCATCGAGACGCCCGGGAAGAACATGTAGGTGATGTCGTTCTGCATCACGAGTTCGGTGGACGCCTTGGAGAACATCTGCCCCCAGTCCGGCGTCGGTTCGACGATGCCCACGCCCAGGTACGACAGACCCGCCTCGGCGGTCACGAAGTTGGGCAGCAGATACGTCGACTGCACCAGCAGCGGGGTGACGATGTTCGGCAGGATCTCCTTGCGGATGATCCGCCAGGGCGAGGCCCCGCTGACCTTGGCCGCCTCGATGAACTCCCGCTCGCGCAGGGCGAGTGCGGTGCCGCGCAGGATGCGGCCGAGGCCCATCCAGCCCAGGAACCACTGGACGAGGATCAGCGCGACCACCCGGACATAGGTCGGCGTCTCGTCGCGCGGGCTGACGAACAGGGAGACCACGACCGGCATGCTCGCGATGAAGAACAGCTGCGCGGGAAAGGCGAGCAGGAAGTCGATGACCCGGCCGATGAAGTAGTCGGTCCTGCCGCCGAGATAGCCGGCCGCGACCCCGAGCAGGATGCCGGTGACGACGACCGCGACGGTGACGGCGACCGAGATCATCAGCGAGGTGCGGATGCCGTAGATGAGCTTGGTGAAGACGTCGTAGCCGTTGCCGGGTTCGAGCCCGAACCAGAACTGGCCGCTGATGCCGCCGTTGGGATGCACCGGCACACCGGCGCTGTCGAAGAGGTCCGGGCGCTCGTCCGCGTAGACCGTGTACGGGTTCTTGCCGTACACCTTCGAGATCAGCGGCGCGAGCAGGCCGATCAGGAAGAAGAAGCCCACCACATAGGCCGATGTCACTCCGGTGCGGTCACGCTTGAAGCGGATCCACATCAGCCGGCCGGGGGACCGGCCCGTCAGCCCTGCCTCGCCCGTCGCCTTCGGCCCTGGTCCGCCGGAGACGACCGCGGTTCCGCCGCCCCCCATGTCGATAGGACTTGTCACGGTTCATCCGTTTCACAGGTATGAGTGTGAGTGGTGCCCGGGTACTCCGAGAACGCGCGAACCCATAGGCGGACGCGCGTAGTTCAAAGACCTGGTCACACGACGGGAAGCGAAGAACCGATCCGCCTGCTGTTTATGACACCGCGCATGGGCGTTCCTCCTCACGACTGCACGCGTTCACCTACAGGAGGGGTTTTTGGCCTCGCCTCCGACACCCCTGACGGAGGCTCAGGCACCCCTTGGTGCTCGTGAGTCGACGCGACTGTCCCCACAGCGCGTGACCCATTGACCCGAGCGCTAC
The DNA here is from genome assembly GCF_049222185.1 of Streptomyces sp. LaBMicrA B280. NCBI lineage: Bacteria > Bacillati > Actinomycetota > Actinomycetes > Kitasatosporales > Streptomycetaceae > Streptomyces > Streptomyces sp. LaBMicrA B280. Next base: position 141,162 of record NZ_JBMJCT010000065.1, read on the forward strand.
GCGGCTAACTATCTGCCATGGGCGGAACCACCGACCACTGCCCGTAGATCTCGATTCAGTCACGGCTGCCGCCCAGATCTTTCAAAATCTGGACAAAGCGTCTGCCCGAAGAAGGCGCGAAACGGACTTGTTACATGGCTATCGGGCAGCGATCTCCGCATGTCGGACATACACCACTGAAAAACGGGTTGCAAAAACCCGGGTCCCCCCACCATGGGGGAACCCGGGTTCAAGTGGCCCTGGATCAGCCGTGCTTGGCGCGGCTCGCGGCGCGGGCGCGCTCACGCTGGTCGAGGTTCACCTTGCGGATGCGAACGGCCTCCGGGGTCACCTCGACGCACTCGTCGTCGCGGCAGAACTCCAGCGACTGCTCCAGCGACAGCTTGCGCGGCGGCACGATCGCCTCGAACGAGTCGGCCGACGAGGACCGCATGTTCGTGAGCTTCTTCTCCTTGGTGATGTTCACGTCCATGTCGTCGGCGCGCGAGTTCTCACCGACGATCATGCCCTCGTACACCTCGGTGCCCGGGTCCACGAAGAGCACGCCGCGCTCCTGGAGGTTCGTCATCGCGAACGCGGTGACGGAACCGGAGCGGTCGGCCACCAGCGAACCGTTGTTACGGGTCGTCAGGGTGCCGAACCAGGGCTCGTGGCCCTCGTGGATGGAGTGGCCGATGCCGGTGCCGCGGGTCTGGGTCAGGAACTCGGTACGGAAGCCGATCAGACCGCGCGAGGGGACCACGAACTCCATGCGCACCCAGCCGGAGCCGTGGTTCGACATGTTGTCCATGCGGCCCTTGCGGACGCCCATGAGCTGGGTGACGGCACCCATGTGCTCCTCGGGCACGTCGATCGTCATGCGCTCGACCGGCTCGTGCACCTTGCCGTCGATCTCCCGGGTGACGACCTGGGGCTTGCCGACGGTCAGCTCGTAGCCCTCGCGGCGCATCTGCTCGACCAGGATGGCCAGCGCCAGCTCACCGCGGCCCTGCACCTCCCAGGCGTCGGGGCGCTCGGTGTCCAGGACGCGCAGCGAGACGTTACCGATCAGCTCGCGGTCGAGGCGGTCCTTGACCTGGCGGGCGGTGACCTTGCGGTCCTTGACGGCCGCCTTCGCGTCCGCGCCCTTGCCGGTGCCGCCGCGGCCGACCAGCGGCGAGGTGTTGGTACCGATGACCATGGAGATCGCCGGCTCGTCCACCGTGATCAGCGGCAGCGCGATCGGGTTCTCCGGGTCGGCCAGGGTCTCGCCGATCATGATGTCCGGGATACCGGCGACGGCGCAGATGTCACCGGGGCCGGCCACCTCGGCGGGCTTGCGGGTGAGGGCCTCGGTCATCATCAGCTCGGTGATGCGCACGTTGCTGGTGGTGCCGTCGCGCTTGATCCAGGCCACGGTCTGGCCCTTGCGCAGCTCGCCCTGCTCGACACGGAGCAGCGCGATACGGCCGAGGAAGTTGTCGGCGTCGAGGTTGGTGACGTGGGCCTGGAGCGGCGCGTCGTCCTCGTACGTCGGGGCCGGGATGTGCTCCAGGATGGTGGAGAAGAACGGCTCCAGGCTGTCGCTGTCGGCCGGGACGGTGCCGTCCTCGGGCTTGGTCAGCGAGGCGATGCCGTCACGGCCGCAGGCGTAGACGATCGGGAACTCGATCTGCTCCTCGTCCGCGTCCAGGTCGAGGAAGAGGTCGTACGTCTCGTTGACGACCTCGTCGATGCGGGCGTCCGGGCGGTCCGTCTTGTTGATGCACAGGATGACGGGCAGCCGCTGCTGGAGCGCCTTGCGCAGCACGAACCGGGTCTGCGGCAGCGGGCCCTCGGAGGCGTCCACCAGCAGCACCACGCCGTCGACCATCGACAGACCGCGCTCGACCTCACCACCGAAGTCGGCGTGGCCGGGGGTGTCGATGATGTTGATCGTGATGACCTCCCCGCCGTCCTTGGGGTGGTACTTCACCGCCGTGTTCTTGGCGAGGATCGTGATGCCCTTCTCACGCTCCAGGTCGTTCGAGTCCATGACTCGGTCGTCGACCTGGTCGAGCTGGTGAGCGGCGAACGCGCCGGCCTGCTTCAGCATGCCGTCGACGATGGTGGTCTTGCCATGGTCGACGTGAGCGACGATGGCAACGTTGCGGATGTCGTGGCGCGTGGCCATAGTGCGGCGTACTCCCGAAGTGGTGAGAAGGCCCTGCTGCGTACGTCCGTGTGACGCGGGCCTGCCGGGCTTGACACGCCACGGCCTCACCCCATGGTACGTGGCCCTGGGCGGGTCGGCCTCCGCAGGGCCTCCGGCCCCCTCAGCCCTGGGACGGACTCGCCGAAACCCGGGCCCCCTTCCTCAGGAATCCCATGTCCTCGTACACCGGTGTCTGGAAGCCGAACGCCCCCGCGTTGACCAGGTCCTTCCGCGCCCCTACCAGCTGCGGGCGCTGGTAGAGCGGGATCGATCCCGCGGCGGCCCAGATGTGGGTGTCGGCCTGCCGGATCAGGGACTTCGCCTCGCCCTCGTCCAGCGTCGTCGCCGCCTGTTCGAAGAGCTGGTCGACCTGGTCGGTGCCGACCCGGGTGTAGTTCTGCTCGACGTTCACCGAGCCGTCCGCGCCGGGCAGCGGCTTGGCGTAGATCGGCCGGGCGTCCGTCGCGGGGAAGGCGGAGGACGGCCAGGAGTACAGCGCGAGATCGAAGTCGCCCGCGGCGATGTGGTCCTTGAAGTAGCTCTCGTCGGACACCTTGGTGATCGTCGTGACGATCCCGAGCCGGTCCAGCATCGCGGAGATCCGGGTGGCGACGGTGTTCAGCGTGTCCGAGCCCGGCCCGGACGGCAGCACGAAGCGCAGGGTGAGCGCCTTGCCGTCCTTGGCGAGCGGACCGGCCTTGGCCCCGGCGGGCGCCGCCGTGCCCTTGGGGGCGTAGGCACCCGCCGCTCCCCCGTGCCGGCCCGACTCGGCGAGGTGCTTGCCGCCCGCGTCGCCCTTGTTGTCCTCGCCGACGATGTACTCGCCGTCATGGCCGCCGTCCGACTTCTCCTCCGGCTTCTCCCCCTGGCCGCTCTCGGGCCCGGCCGCCTTCTGCCCCTTCTTCTCCTCCTTCACCGGTCCGCCGGCCACCCACCCGGCGTCCGCGAGCAGCGCCTGCGCCGCCTTGGTGTCCTGCGCGCCGAGCGCCCCGCTGTCGTCGGCGTACGCGGGCTGCCCGGACAGCGCGAGATGGCTGCCGACGGGTACGGCGGGCAGCCCCAGCGGGGTGAGCACCAGGCGGGCGATCTCCTTGCGGTCCAGGGCGCGCGCGACGGCCCGGCGGACCCGCTCGTCGGTGAGCGGCCCGGAGGCGCCGTTGAGGGCGAGCTGCGTGTAGGCGGGCTCCAGGGACTTGCGGACGCCGTAGGCCTTCAGGGCCGTCTGCTGGGCGAGGTACTCGCTGATCGCCTTGGCCAGCTCGGTGCGGCCCGCCTTGGCGTCGGCGGAGTCGAGCCCGTGGGCGCGCGCCCAGGAGCGCAGCGTCGACAGGGACGTCCTGCCGCCGCCCTGGAGCGGGGAGGAGCCGCCCTTGCCGCTCGTGGCGAGCCCGATCCGCTCGGCGTCGGCCGGGTCGAGGTCGGCGAGGTCGGCGGTGCCGTCGGCGAGCGCGCCGACCCGCTTGTCGTGGGGCACGGTGTGCAGCACGATCTGGTTCAGCTTGGCCGGCCTGCCCCACCAGCGGGGGTTGCGGGTGAGGACGATGTCCTGGGCGATGGTGTCGACCTTGTCCACCTTGAAGGGGCCCGCGCTGATGGCGAGCTTGCGGCGGGCGCCGTCGTTGAAGGCGTCCGGGGTGCCCATGACGTCCTTCGGGTACAGCGGCGAGAACAGCGACTTCCAGTCGGCGTAGGGGCGCGAGAAGGTGACCCGGACCTGGAGGTCGTTGGCGCCGCGCTCGATCTTCTCGATGCGGTCGTACCCGGCGTTGCGCGCGGTCCAGTAGGCGCTGTCCTTGCCGGACAGGGCCCGCCACTGGGCGACGAAGTCGGCGGCGCCGATCTCCCGGCCGTCGCTCCACACGGCCTGCTGGTTCAGCTTGTACAGCACCACCTGGCGCGGCTCGGTCTCGATGACCTTGGCGGACTCCAGGTAGGCGGGGTTGACGACCGGGCGGCCGGTGGCGTCCATCCGGAACATGGACGGCAGGGTGGCCTGGGCGACGCGGGTGGTCCCGGTGTCGGCGTCGGCCTGGTAGGTGTTCAGCGTCTCCGGGAGGTCGTCCACGGCCCATTTCAGGGTGCCGCCGTCGGCCACCTGACTGCGGGCGACCAGATCGATGTCCTGGGCGGCGAGGGGCTTGGCCACGTCGTCGTCCGAGCCGCAACCCGTGAGCATCGCTGCCGCGAGGGCGCCCGCGGTGAGGAAGGCGGCCGAGCGCAGGACCGCGCGCAGGCCGACGCCGTGGTGGGACATCTCTGCTACCTCCGGGAAGCCGCGAGCGATATGATCACGTTTGGCGGTATTTGGAGCTGATCAGATCTATGCGGCTACTGAAGAGGAAAGGATCCGCCGACCACGAGCGACACGGCGGCGGCGGACGGCAAGCCCACCCGTGCGGCGCAAACGCACCGGGACGAGCGCCCGGACACCTGACCGATCGACGCAGATCCCTTCACAGCACCGGGTGTGACGCGCGACACTCTCAGGCGCATGAGCAAAGCCGCCCGGGACCCGCAGCATCCGCGGAAGTGAGGGCACATCATGTCCGTGCACGACGACCTGACCATGGTCCAGCGCAGCCTCGACGACCTGCGGCGGTCGCTGGGCCGGCTGGAGCGGCAGCTCGGCCGCGGCCTGGAGATGCGCCGGGCCCGGCTGGACGCCGACCATCTGCGCGAGAGCGTGGCGCTGCTGCGTGAGGCGGCCGCCGCCCAGGGCTCGGCCACCCGGCCCGACCTCGTCACCATCTCCGACACGCCGTACGACATCAGCCTGTGGACGGACTCGGACGACGAGGGCCTGGGCGCCCGCGACCGGCACGCCCCCTGATACGCCCCTGTTCCCCGAGCCGAGCGGAGTGCTGTCTTGGCCACTGGTACGGAACACCGACCCCACGGCGGCGGCGTGCGTGCCCCCGGGCGCGCCGCGATCACCGCCGCCCACTTACGGACCGACCGCTGGTGGCTGGCGCCCGCCGGTACGGCGGCCGGTCTGCTGGCCTTCGTCGTCTACTCGACCTGGCGGGCCTTCGCGAACGCCGACTACTACGCGTCGCCGTACGTCTCGCCGTTCTACTCCCCCTGCCTGGCGCACAACTGCCAGTCCATGCGCGGCGGTCCCAATGCGGACCTCTTCGGCGGCTGGTGGGGCATCTCCCCCGCCATCATCATCCTGGTCTTCCCGCTGGGCTTCCGGCTGACCTGCTACTACTACCGCAAGGCGTACTACCGCGGCTTCTGGGCCTCCCCGCCCGCCTGCGCGGTCGCCGAGCCGCACCGCGGGTACTCCGGCGAGACCCGCTTCCCGCTGATCCTCCAGAACCTGCACCGCTACTTCTTCTACGCCGCCCTGCTCGTCGCGGGCGTGCTGACCTACGACACCGCCCTGACCTTCCGCGACGAGCACCACCGGTGGGGCCACATGGGCCTGGGCACCCTGGTCTTCCTGGCCAACATCGCGCTGATCTGGGCGTACACCCTGTCCTGCCACTCCTGTCGGCACATCGTCGGCGGCCAGCTCAAGCACTTCTCCCGGCACCCGGTGCGCTACCGGGCCTGGCGGCTCGTGGGGCGGCTCAACGCCCGGCACATGCAGCTGGCGTGGGCGTCGCTGCTCGGCGTGGCGGTCGCCGACCTCTACGTCTGTCTGCTCGCGTCCGGTGCCTTCGACGATCCGAGGTTCTTCTGATGCCCGTGGTGGACCGCCAGGAGTGGGACGTCGTCGTGGTCGGGGCCGGGGGCGCCGGGCTGCGGGCCGCGATCGAGGCGCGCGAACGGGGCGCCCGTACGGCGGTGATCTGCAAGTCCCTGTTCGGCAAGGCGCACACGGTGATGGCCGAGGGCGGCATCGCGGCGGCGATGGCCAACGCCAACGAGCACGACACCTGGCAGACGCACTTCCGCGACACCCTGCGCGGCGGCAAGTTCCTCAACCAGTGGCGGATGGCCGAGCTGCACGCCCAGGAGGCCCCGCGGCGGGTGTGGGAGCTGGAGACCTGGGGCGCGCTGTTCGACCGTACGAAGGACGGCCGGATCTCCCAGCGCAACTTCGGCGGCCACGAGTACCCGCGCCTCGCCCATGTCGGCGACCGCACCGGCCTCGAACTGATCCGCACCCTCCAGCAGCGGATCGTCGCGTTGCAGCAGCGGGACCACGCACGGACCGGGGACCACGAGTCCGACCTGAAGATCTTCCAGGAGTGCACCGTCACCCGGGTGCTGAAGGACGGCTCACGGGTCTCGGGGGTCTTCGCGTACGACCGCGAGACCGGCCGCTTCTTCGTCCTGCGGGCCCCCGCCGTGGTCCTCGCGACCGGCGGCATCGGCAAGTCCTTCAAGGTGACGTCCAACTCCTGGGAGTACACCGGCGACGGCCACGCGCTGGCGCTGCTCGCCGGGGCGCCGCTGCTGAACATGGAGTTCGTGCAGTTCCATCCCACGGGCATGGTCTGGCCGCCGTCGGTCAAGGGCATCCTCGTCACCGAGTCGGTGCGCGGCGACGGCGGGGTGCTGCGCGACTCCGCGGGCAGGCGGTTCATGTTCGACTACGTGCCGGACGTGTTCAAGGAGAAGTACGCCGAGTCGGAGCAGGAGGCCGACGGCTGGTACGACGATCCCGAGCACCACCGCCGCCCGCCCGAGCTGCTCCCCCGCGACGAGGTCGCCCGCGCCATCAACGCCGAGGTGAAGGCGGGCCGCGGCTCCCCGCACGGCGGTGTCTTCCTGGACGTCTCCACCCGGATGCCCGCGGAGGTGATCCGGCGCCGACTGCCGTCCATGTACCACCAGTTCAAGGAGCTGGCGGACGTCGACATCACGGCCGAGCCGATGGAGGTCGGGCCGACCTGCCACTACGTGATGGGCGGTGTCGCCGTCGACTCCGACACGGCGGCGGCCCGCGGGGTGCCGGGGCTGTACGCGGCCGGCGAGGTGGCGGGCGGCATGCACGGCTCCAACCGGCTCGGCGGCAATTCCCTCTCCGACCTGCTGGTGTTCGGGCGGCGCGCGGGATGGCACGCGGCCGAGTACGCGCACTCCCTCGCCCGGGAGCGGCCACGCGTGGACGACGACCAGATCGGCGCGGCCTCGGCGGAGGCGCTGCGCCCGTTCTCCCTCGGGGCGGAAGGCGGGGCGACCGGGGCCGCCGAGGCGGGCGGCGGCGGCCCGGAGAACCCGTACACCCTGCACCAGGAACTCCAGCAGACCATGAACGACCTGGTCGGCATCATCCGCCGCGCGGGCGAGATGGAGCAGGCCCTGACCCGGCTCGCCGAGCTGCGCGAGCGCGCGGGCCGGGCGGGCGTCGAGGGGCACCGGCAGTTCAATCCCGGCTGGCATCTCGCCCTGGACCTGCGGAACATGCTGCTGGTCAGCGAGTGCGTGGCACGGGCGGCGCGGGAGCGCACGGAGTCGCGCGGCGGCCACACCCGCGAGGACTGCCCGGCGATGGAGCGGGAGTGGCGCAACGTCAACCTGCTGTGCACGCTCGTCGATTCGTCCGTCGGCCGCATCCGCCTGACCCGCGAGACCACCCCGCCCGTCCGCCCCGATCTGCTCGCCCTGTTCGACAAGGAGGAGTTGGCCAAGTACCTCACCGACGAGGAACTGGAAGGGGGGCTGTCCGAATGAGCGGCTACGAGGCCCGCTTCAGGGTGTGGCGGGGCGACGAACAGGGCGGCGAGCTGCGGGACTTCACGGTCGGGGTCAACGAGGGCGAGGTGGTCCTCGACATCGTCCACCGGCTCCAGGCGACCCAGGTCCCGGATCTCGCGGTGCGCTGGAACTGCAAGGCGGGCAAGTGCGGTTCGTGCTCGGCGGAGATCAACGGCCGCCCCCGGCTGATGTGCATGACCCGGATGTCGGTCTTCGACCGCGCGGAGACCGTCACGATCACCCCGCTGCGCGCCTTCCCGGTGATCCGCGACCTGGTGACGGACGTGAGCTTCAACTACGAGAAGGCGCGCGGGATCCCGGCGTTCGTACCGCCCCCGGAACTGGCGCCCGGCGAGTACCGGATGTTCCAGGAGGACGTGGACCGCTCGCAGGAGTTCCGCAAGTGCATCGAGTGCTTCCTGTGCCAGGACACCTGCCATGTGGTGCGCGACCACGAGGAGAACAAGCGGGCGTTCGCGGGCCCGCGCTTCCTGATGCGGGTCGCGGAACTGGACATGCACCCGCTGGACGCGGCCGAGCGGTCCGGCCTCGACCGGGCGCGCACCGCGCAGGAGGAACACGGCCTCGGCTACTGCAACATCACCAAGTGCTGCACCGAGGTCTGCCCGGAGGGCATCCGGATCACGGACAACGCCCTGATCCCGCTGAAGGAACGGGCCGTCGACCGCAAGTACGACCCGCTGGTGTGGCTGGGCTCGAAGATCAGGAGGCGTTCCTCCTGACCGCCGCCCCTCACTCCACCCACCCCGCGCGGTAGGCCCGCCAGTCCGCGTCCGTCGCGGCGAAGTCCACGTACAGGGCGACGCCGAAGCGGGCGCGGCGGGCGTCGGTACGGGACAGTCCGAGGCGTACGCCCCGTACCGCGGCCGGGACGGTCTCCGCGCGGGCCCAGTGCCCGAACCGGTTCTCGTGGTAGAAGGGCAGGCCCATGAGGAGGGTGGTGGAGCGGGGGGTCGCCTCCAGGGCGAGGCTGGTCTGCTGGGCCACGTAGCCGCCGTACAGGCTCGGCAGCGGCTGCATGGTGTCGTACGACATCACGGCGATCTGGTCCACCCGGCGGGCCACCTGCCCGAAGTACGCCTGCGACCACCACTTGGGGTGCCCGGTGGTCGCGCCCCAGAAGGAGTGGAAGCCCGGCAGGGGGTCGATCTGATGGGCGGCGACGGAGAGCAGCGCGTGGTGGGCGCGGGTGAGGGTGCGCAGGTCGTCGAGGAGGGTCAGGTAGTCGCGGTCGCCGGAGTGCAGGGGCTCCAGGTCGAAGTGGGCGCCCTGGAAACCGGCGGCGAGGATCCGCCGGGTGGAGGCGAGGATCGCGGAGCGGGTCGCCGGGTGCTCCAGGTGCAGCCCCTCGGGTCCCTCGCTCGCGACCACGTCCCCCAGCCAGGCCTGCACCCGGACATCGGGCAGCTCCCGGTGCAGGGCGCCGATCAGCCAACGCGCCTTGGGGTGGTCCGCGTCGGGCAGTGTCCCGTCGTCCTCCAGGGGCCCGGAGTGCACATACAGATCCCTGATCCCGGTCCCCCGCAACCGCCCCGCCAGCGCCCTGACATCCGCCTCGCTCTTCCGCCCGTCCACCCAGGCGTGCCCGAGCCAGAGCGCGTCCTGGCCACGGGTGCGGGTGCCGGGGGCGGGTTCACCGGAGTAGTTGACGCGAAGGGCGCCTTCGGCGGTGAGGAGGGCGAGGACGAGGAGGAGAAGGACCAGGGAGAGGGCGGCGAGGGCGCGGCGGAGGGGGCGGTGGGGGCGGTTCTCGGTGGGGGGCGTCGGATCCGTCCCCGGTCCCTTCCCCGGCCCGGTTTCCGCGTCCATTCCGTCCCCCTGTCCGCCTGGTCCCCCACCCGTATCCGCCCCGCTCGCGGTGCGGTCCACTCCCCCATACGCTCCGAAATGTGACGTCCTCCCTGTTCCGGGGCCGCTCCCGGCGTGCCAAGGCGCACATACGGGTGCGGGTGACGCATGCCGTGCTGGGTGCCCTGGTGGGGGCCGGGTGGCTGATGTTGCCGTTGATGACGGCGGCCACGCGCCGTCCGGTTCCCGCCACCTCCCCCGGGATGCCGGCCGAGGCGGCGGCGCCGGGGCAGGGCGGCACCTCCGCCGCGGACTACGTGCTCCCGCTCATCGCCGTGGCCGCGGCGGCGGTACTGGCGGCCTACGGCTACCTGCGCCGCGTCCGCCGCACCCGGACTCGTACGACACCGGGGACGACACTGCCAAGGCGCCCGGCACCGCCCACGATCGCCGACGCCGAACGCCAGGCCCGGATCGCGCTGGTACTGGCCGACGACTGCGTACGGACGAGCCGCGAGGAACTGGGCTTCGTGCGCGAGAGATTCGGGGCGGGGAAGGGCGGGGGCGCTCTGAGGGGTGAAGCCGGGGGGTGGGCCCGGGAGGAACAGGGGCCGCAGGCCGAGGCGGAGCCCGCGCCCCAACGCGGTGGAGGGAGACCGCAGGCCGAGGCGGAGCCCGCGCCCCAACGCGGTGGAGGGAGACCGCAGGCCGAGGCGGGGCCCGCGCCCCAAGGCGGTGGGGGGAGACCGCAGGCCGAGGCGGGGCCACCTACGGCAGACGGGATGCGGACCGGAGCGATACCGGGGGCGGCGATCGGCACGGGTGCTGGGTCCGGGGCGGAGGCGGCGCACGGGGGATTCGACGCCGAGGCGGGCGCGAAGGCGCGAGCGGGGGCGGCCGGGGCACGGTTCGAGGCCGGGGCCGACGCCGACCGGCGGACTCGGCAGGGAAGCGGGGCGGAGGCGAGCGCACGGGCGGCGGCCGGGACCGAGCCGGGCGGCGGCACCCTCGGACACCCACCGCAGGAGACCCGACATCGGGCCACCGCCGAGATCGGACCCGAGGCGGGCGCGGCGACCGGAGCCGGGGTGGCGCCCGGAGCGGAGGCGAGCGCGCGGGCGGCACCCGGGACCGAACCGGGCGGCGGCACCCTCGGACACCCGCCGCAAGAGGCCCGGCAACAACCCGCTGCCGAGATCGAGGCGGAGACGGCGACCGCGTCCTTCGTTCATGCCCTGCGCGGCGCCGAAACCGAGTTGGTGGCGGCGTTCGCGATGTGGCGGAGGTACGAGCGGGGGTTGCCCGGGGAAGCGGGGGCGCGGCGGCAGGCGTTGGTCGGGGTGGTCGGGCGGTGTGCCGAGGCGGGGCGGCGGCTGGACGCGGAGGCCGCGGCACTGGACCAGGTACGGGGGCTGGAGGGACCGGGGGCCGGCGCGGCACTGGACGTGGTGGAGGGCAGGTTCCGGGCGCTGGCGGCACGCGCCGTGGCCGCCCACGCGACCCTGGCGGCGTTGCGGGAGCGGTACGCGCCCTCGGCCACGGACCCCGTCACCGGCTCGGTCGAGCAGGCCAAGGACCGCCTGCTGTTCGCCACCGCCCACCTCAACACGGCCCGCCGGTCGATCGACGCCGCCGACGGCGACGGCACGGCCCGGAACCTGCGCGCCGCCGAGGGCGCCGTGGCGCAGGCCGAGATCCTGGTGACCGGCGTGGAACGGCTCGCCGCCCGGCTACGGGAGGCCGCCGCACTGGTACCGGCCGCCCTGACCGGCGCGGAGGCCGAGCTGACGGCGGCCCGGCACGGACGTTCCCGCACCGCCCTGGCCACCGGCGAGCTGACCGCCCGCCTCGCCCACGCCGACGGCGTACTGGCCACCGTACGGGAGGAGTTGACCGGCGACCTCCCGTACGACCCGCTGGACGCCCTGCGCCGGATCACCCGCGCCGTCGACCGCCTGGACGTGGGCCGCTCGGGCGTCCTGGACACGGCGGCGCTCCTCGTCGCCCGCACCTCGCTGGACTCGGCCGAGGACTTCGTCACGGTGCACCGCGGCGCCGTCGGCCCGGAGGCCCGCGCCCTGCTGTCGGAGACGGCCCGGGCACCTGCCACCGACACCGGTACCGCCTTCGCCGCCGACACCGCCGCCCGCGAGGCCCGCGCTCTCGCCGAACGCGATGTCCGCGCCCACGGCACCCCCTACCCCGACACCGCCACGACCGGCCTCCCCGGCGCGGTCCTCGGCGGCATCCTCCTCGCCGAGGACCCCGACGGCGGGCCCCCGGCCACGTTCGGGGGGCCGTCGACGCGGGGGCGAAGACATCTGCGGGCGCCGGCATGAGGAGGCGCCGTGGCCCTCCGCGGAGGGGCCTCAAAAGCGGTCAGAACAGGCTGAGCAGTGCCTCCGCCGGGTCGGTGAGGACCGCCTCCGCCCCCGGTAGCGGCAACTCGAACCACACCGTCTTCCCCCGGGGCGTCCGCCGTGACCCCCATGCCGCGCTGAGCAACTGCACCAGCTGCAGGCCCCGTCCGCCCTCGTCGGTGTCCCGGGCCCGCCGACGCCGGGGCTGCACGAGCCCGCCGTCCCACACCTCGCACACCAGCGTCCGGTCCAGCAGCAGCCGCAGCCTGATCTCCCCCTCGCCGTACCGCAGCGCGTTCGTCACCAGCTCGCTGACCAGCAACTCCGTCGTGTCGACCAGCGCCTCAAGGCCCCAGTCGAGCAGCTGCGCACGGGCGTGCTCCCGCGCCCGCCCCACGCTCCGCGGCTCGCGCGGCAGCGTCCAGTCGCCGACGGAATCCGCCGGCAGCCCCTGCACCCGGGCCATCAGCAGCGCGATGTCGTCCTCGCCGTGATGCGTGTCGAGGGTGTTGAGCACGTGGTCGCAGACATCCTCCAGCGGCCGCGCCGGATCGGTGAGCGCGCCGACGAACGCGTGCAGCCCCTCGTCCAGCGGATGGTCCCGGGACTCCACCAGACCGTCCGTGTACAGCGCGAGCAACGCGCCCTCGGGCAGCTCGACCTCCACCTCCTCGAAGGGCTCGCCCCCCACTCCGAGCGGCATCCCGGGCGGCACGTCCAGCATCAGCGCGGGCTCGCCCGGTTCCACCAGCACCGGCGGCAGATGGCCCGCGTTGGCGAACGTACATCGCCGGGTCACCGAGTCGTACACGGCGTACACACACGTCGCGAGATACACCTCTGACAGATCCGCGTCCCTGGGCTGCCGCGCCGTGCGCGTCGCCTGCTGCACACCCCCCGGCGTGCCGAGCCCCCGCGCGATCTCGTCCAACGCGGAGAGCACCTCGGCCGGTTCGAGATCGAGCAGCGCCAACGTCCGTACGGCCGTCCGCAGTTCACCCATCGCGACCGCCGCCCGCAGCCCGCGCCCCATCACATCGCCCACTACCAACGCCGTGCGGTGGCCGGGCAGTTCGATGACGTCGAACCAGTCGCCGCCGACCTCGGTCGCCGCGTTGCCGGGCAGATAGCGGCAGGCGATGTCCAGGCCGGACGCCTCGGGGTCGCCCGGCGGCAGCAGCGAGCGCTGCAGGATCAGCGCCCGCTCGTGCTCCCGGCGGTACAGCCGCGCGTTGTCGATGCAGACCGCGGCGCGCGCGGCCAGTTCCACCGCGAGGTCCCGGTCCCGCTCCCCGAACGGCTCGCTGCCCTTGGTCCGCGCGAACCGTACGAGCCCCACCACCGTGTCGTGCGCGACCATCGGCACGGCGAGCGTGGACTGCACCAGGCTCCCCTCCTCGGCCGGCACCGCCCGCGGCCGCGCGGTGCGCAGGGCGTCCGCGCAGGGGGAGTTGAAGGGGAAGTGGTGTACGGCGCCGACCTTGACGGTCTCGGTGACCCGGCCCACGGGGGCGTCCGCGACCGCGCTGGCGATGGCGACCCGGCGCAGCTCGGCACTGCCGTCGGCCATCCCGGGCGGGGTCTCGTCGCCGGTCAGCAGCCCCTGGTAGAGGTCGACGGTGGCGAGGTCGCAGAAGCCGGGGACGACGACGTCGAGGAGTTCACGCGCCGTGGTCTCCAGGTCGAGCGAGTTGCCGATGCGCGCCCCGGCCTCGTTGAGCAGCGCCAGATTCCGCCGGGCGGCGGCGGCCTCGCGGGCGGCGGCGCGGCGGGAGGTGACATCGGTGGCGAGCCAGGCCACGCCGATGGGCCGGCCGCTGCCGCTGTGCACGCGGTAGAGGTTGACCGACCAGTGCCGGCGTTCCTCGGTCCCCGGGACATGACCGGTGACATGCATGTCGGTGATGGGATCGCCGCTCTGCAGCACCCGCCGCAGCGTCGCCGAGACCCGCTCGGCCTCGCCGCGCGGCAGATAGTCGAACACGCCCTTGCCCCGGTGGTCGTCCGGGTTGCCGCCGAAGACGTTGGCGAACCGCTGGTTGACGCGCCGTACCCGCAGGTCGAAGTCGAGCAGCAGGAAACCGAAGGGGGATTGTCCGAATATCGCCTGGGACGCGGCGAGATCGGTCTCGATCCTGCGCAGCGTGCGGACGTCCACGACGATACAGACGGCGGCCTTCTCGCCCTCCGCGGTCCGGGTCGGCATCACATAGACCTCGGCCAGGCCGTCCGCGCCGCGCCCGCCCTCCGGCGGATCCGGCATCCGGAAGGGCACGACCCCGGTCCACTCGCGCCCGTCGAGGATCTCCGCCATCTTGCGCTGGCCCTGTTCCCGCAGGTCGGAGTCGATGAACGCCTCGATGGGATCCATACCGACGGCGCGCGTGGCCGGAATGCCGAACAGCTGCTCGGCGCGCAGGCTCCACTGGTCCACCAGGCCGCCGGGGCCGATGGAGAAGGAGGCCACCTTTATGTAGTCGTACATGGAGCCGGGCGGACTGCTCTGCCACAGGGCGCCACCGGTCGCCGCCGCACTCGCGGCGGTCTGGTCCCTCGCGCCGTCCGACGGGTCCTCGGACTCCGTGGCCTTCGCTGGTATCTCGCTCACGCGAACCGTCCCCTCCAGCTCACCGCGCCCGGCACCGGTCACCGGGGGCGGCTGCCCGCAGTATCCAGTACTACGGCGCCGCGCGACACGGTGTTCACGATCACAGCTCGGTCCAGACGTTTTTCGGACCGCTCCGCGACAACACTTCCACTCTTCTAACCAGGGAACACGGCCTCGAATCACACACTCCGCACCCGTCCGCGAGCCGGGGTCACACGGTGGACCGTACGGCGGTCGATGTACACCCCCTCCGCCCCCTCGGGCGCCCCTGCCTCACCCCGGGCACCCCCGCGCCACCCCGATGCGCCCCCGGCACCGTCATCCCGGTACGGCCAGCTCGAACCAGACGGTCTTCCCGCTCGCGCCGGGCCGGGTGCCCCAGCGGCGCGAGGACCCCGCGAGCAGCTGGAGTCCGCGCCCGCTCTCGTCCTCGGGCCGGGCGACCCGCTCGCGCGGCGGATCGGGGAGCGGGTCGGACACCTCCACCAACAGGGAGTCGTCGGCGCCGACCGGCCGTACGAGCCGTACCCCGATGGGGCCGGTGGCGTAGCGCAGCGAGTTGGTGACCAGTTCGCTCACCAGCAGCGCGGCGAGGTCGGCGACACAGTCGAGGTCCCAGCCGTGCAACTGGCCGCGGACCGCGGTCCGGGCGCTGCGCACGGCGCCCGGTTCCGCGGGAAAGGTCCACTCGGCGCAGTCGCCATCGGTGTCGATCACGCCGATCACTTCCCAGGCCGCAAGCCGTCCGGTTTCGTGGGGTTAATGGGCCCATACCCGATAAGTGATGGCCAATACCGCCGGGGCCGTCGGGGTGTGGGTCGAACGGCCTACCCGGGCCGCGCCGAGGGAGCCGGACAGCCGCAGCGGGCGGCAGCGTAAGGGACGGCACCGGATGGCCGTGCGGAGAGGACAGCCGTCGCACGTCCGCCGACCCCGCGACAGGCGACCATGGGGGAACGCGGAAGAATGGAGTGGGGGGACGCGGAAGAACGGAGTGCCCGCCTCAGCGCGCTTCCGCCCCCATCCGCTCGCCGACCTCCGACACCGCCGGCACATCCTGCTCCAGCCATGGCACGTCCCACAGTTGCGCCGGGGTCAGCCAGCGCAGCTCGTCATGGTCCTGGAGGTGGCGCGGCGCGGGTGAGCCGGGGCGCAGCCGGGCGGTCCACACCCACAGGACGTACGGCTCCCGCAGGGGCCACTCACCGGGTACCCGCTCCACGGTCTCGGCGTCGACTCCGAGTTCCTCGCGCAGTTCGCGCACCAGGGCGTCCTCGGGCCGCTCCCCGCGCTCGACCTTGCCGCCGGGCAGCTCCCAGCGTCCGGCCAGGTCGGCGGGCGCGCTGCGGCGCGCGGCGAGCAGGCGGCCACCGTCGAGCAGGGCGGCGCCGACCACCACGGTCCGTTCCGTCATGGGCGTCTTGGACGTCATGGAAACGGAGCCTACGGGAGGCGCAGGGGCGCACGGCGCCGCGAGCCGTCACCCCTTGACGAACGGCGGCGGGTCAGCCGCGGCCGCCGTCTCCGTTCTGTCCGAGACGCTCGACCATGTAGAGCCGCTTGTTCGCCGGATCCTCGAAGCTGTCGGCGATCTTCTGCGCCTCGGCCTCGGTCGCGTACCGGCCGACGCGGTACCGGTTGCCGTTGTCGTCCTGCCGTATGACGATCCAGGGCAAGGAAGCCGTGCCCTCACTCATGGTCCGCTCCGCCCCCATCGCGCCCTTCACCCTTTCCGGCATCACGGGACCCCCATCCCGTCCCGGGCCCTCGCCGGGCCCCGCCTGAGGAAACCGCACTCCGCATATGCCCGAGCGTACGCCCAACCTTCACTCAGCGAATACGCCTTTTCACAAAGAGGTACGCAACCAGCCAGACCGGCGGGGGCGCACAAGAGCGAATGCGCCCGGGGCGAGGCCACCGGACGCATTCCAGCGGAACCGGCACCCACCTGCGAAAACACCCGGATCGCAGCATCGGCCCCGCAACCCGGGTAATCCCGTCACCGGCGCATCCGCCTCCCGCGCGAGCCCGGGATGTGCGCTAGGTCACTCCGCGGCCGACGGGTGGCGTACCACCTTGTGTACGACCCTCACCGCACCGGCAGGTGATACGCCACCTGGTACCGGTCCGCCGGAATGACCACGTCCGCGGTCTCCACCGGGCGCCCGGAAGCGTAGTACGTGCGCTGGACGACCAGGACGACATGGCCGGGGACGCCGCCGAGGAGATGCAGTTCCTCGGCGAGCCCGGGGCGCGCGCCGACCTCCTCGGTGACGTTGTCCACGATCACGTCGATGGCCCGCATGCGCTCGACCACGCCCATCCCGCCGAGCGGCCCCTCCTCGGGCAGCATCACCGGGGTGCGGCCGGTGACGGCGAGGGGCTCCCAGGAGGTGGAGAGCATCATCGGCTCACCGGCCTCGCGGAACAGGTACTTGGTGCGCATGACCCGCTCGCCGATCTCGATCCCGAGCCGCTCGGCGATCGCGGCTCCGGCCTCGGCCTGCCGGCTGCTGGACTCCCAGGTGCCGCGCACCCCGGCGTCGGCCTGCTCCTGCCGGAACGGGGTCGCGCCGCCGCTGGGACGGTAGCCGGAGCGGGACACCCGGCGCGGCACGGGCCGTTCGCGCACATACGTCCCCGAGCCGGAGCGGCCCTCGACCAGGCCCTCGGCCATCAGGACCTTGCGGGCCTCCAGGGCGACGGTGTCCGAGACGCCGTACTCCTCGCGGATGCGGGCCTGTGAGGGGAGCCGGGTGTGGGGCGGCAGTGAACCGTCGACGATCTTCTTGCGGAGATCACCCGCGACGCGCAGGTACGCCGGCTGTTCACCGAAAGTCACTGGCCGCTCCCATCAGGTTGTACAGACAGCAACAGCGTGGCAACCGTGGGTTGAGCCGTGCAAGCAAAGGCCAGAGAATCACTCGAAGTGATGACATCTGGCCGGGCAGGCCCCCACCCAGCACTTTCTCCCCCGCTCGCGCCCCCCTTCACACCTGCCGAGCGCCCCGGACAACTCCGGCCGCCCGAACGGCAGTCCAGGAACACCGGTACCGTGCCTCTTACGACTTGTCGCAGGTAAGCGGGACACAGGGGGCGGAATTGAAGGTGGAGAACCGGGTCGTCGACGGCGCCGTCGTACGCACGGTGAACAGACTCACCGCGCGCTGGGGCGCCACCGCGCGGGGCGGCACGGCGTTCTCCGCCGCCGGGGTCTGGCCGCTGCTGGCCCTCCTCGCGGACGGCGCGGCGGGCCCCGCCCGGCAGGAACTGGCCGACGCGCTGGGCGTGCCCGCGGATCAAGCGGCCGCCACCGCGCGGGAGTTGCTCGCGGCCCTGGGCTCGGTGTCCGGCCTGGACGCGGCGCTCGGCCTGTGGACACAAGAGGAACTACTGCTGCGCGAGGAGTGGTTGGCCCAACTGCCGGCGGCCACGCACGGCTCGTTCGGGGACGATCTCGTCACCGCGCAGGAACGCCTTGACCGTTGGGCCGCCGAGCGCACCGGCGGGCTGGTCGAGCGGATGCCGGTGCCGCTGAACCGGGGGACGCGGCTGGTGCTCGCGGGCGCGCTCGCCCTGCACACCACCTGGCGCCAGCCCTTCACCGAGCAGCCGCTCACCCCGGCGGCGGGCCCCTGGCAGGGCCGTACCCTGCGCGGCCTGCACCGGCGGAGCGTGCGCCCGGACCGGGTCGGCGTGGCCGGCACCCCGGACGGCTTCGTCACCGCGCTGACGGTCCCCGGGGACAACGGCATCGACGTCCTTCTCGTCCTCGGCGAGGAGCGCATGACGCCGGGCCAGGTCATCGCCGCGGGCGTGTCCGTGGCGGAACGCACGCTCCCGCTCACCCCGGGCGGCACCCTGCCGTACGGCGAGGTAGGCCCCGGACTGCGGGTGGCACGGGAACAGTCCATCACCCCGGAGCCGACCTCCCTGGACGTACGGACGGTCGCCTACGAGGTCCGCGCGGACCACGATCTGCTCGCCCACCCCGACCTCTTCGGCCTGCACACCGCGACCGACCCCCGCTTCGGCCACTTCCCCGGCGTCAGCGCCCACCCCCTGGCCGTCTCGGAGGCCCGCCAGTCGGCCGTGACCCGCTTCGGCGCCCTCGGCTTCCGCGCGGCCGCGGTGACGGCCGTGGCGCAGACGTACGGCGGCGCCCCGCCCCAGCCCCGCTACGAGACCACCGTCGTCCACGCCGCCTTCGACCGCCCCTTCGCCTTCCTCGCCGTCGACCGCGACTCCCGCCTGACCCTGATGTCAGGCTGGATCACCGACCCCTCCCCCTACCCGGCCCCGGGTTACGCGGGCAGCGCGGGCCGCCCCGGCGTGTGACCCCGACAACCGAAGGGGCCGGACTCCCACGAGCCCGACCCCTTCGACACACCGTGTCCGCCGCGTCAGCGGCGTGGCGTCACTTCATCGGTTCAGACGTTGAAGCGGACTCTGTTCGTGCAGGGGCCCCCACCGGCGGAAACGCGGGTTTTACAGTGGGCGTACCAGCACCATCCCAGCATGGGCGTTCTATCCCAGCACCACGCAGGCCAGTCGGCTCTCGTACGCCTACACAGCTCGGTTGCCGGCGCTCGAGTTCGCCCCCTCGGACGGTAGGGACGTCACGTCCGGGGTCCGACCGTATGGAGCGCTGCAAGACTTCCCGGCAGCGCTCCCACGCGCTGGATAGCAGGGGGCCCGTAGATATCGACCGTCGCCTTGACCGGACGGTGCCCCAACCAACGCGAGACCTCGTGGATCGGCACACCGTTGGGGCCAGGGCAGTCGAGGCGAAAAAGTGCCGCAGGCTACGAGGCGTGTACTTGGCATTGCCGTCCAGATCGATCAGTCCGGCCGAGAGGCATGCCTTCTTGAACTGGTAGCCGTAGGACGCGACGGACGGCATCACGCCGACGCCGGGCTGACCCGGGGTGAAGAAGATCTCGAGCCGGATCCGCTTGCCCTTCTTCCCCGTGAAGACCACGGACAGCGGCTTCTACCTACGGAGATGAGCATCGATCTTGTGCTCGACGAACGAGGGCGGTTGGGATGTCTCGGCGCTCCTTCTCCATCCGATGCATGAGAGGGACAAAGGGTGTCAGGCAGCCCTCGCGATGCCCCTTGGCACTGACCTGCCATCGGATGCTGACGAAGCTGGGCCACCTGCTCGCGCAAAGTCCCCAGCACCCGCCGACATGACATTCCCTGATCGCGACCCGCACTCTTCCGGAAAGGGTGAAAGCTCCCTACACACACCGCCACCCTTGGCACCAACACTGAAATCGCGACCGCTCCCGGTGCAACTTGTAGCGGAACGGGAAGATCCGAATGCTGGATTTATCCGGCACCCTGAGGAGCCCAGACCGCACCGCACAGGGGGAACATCAGTTCGTGAGCGATGATTCTCAGCCCGTGACTCACTCATGAGCGAAGGGAGCCGTCAAGTCGGGTATCCGAGAATCCCCACTTACGATGGTGCAGGGGGTGCTAGCGTGACTGATCGTGCATCACGAACTGCCCCATCCACCACACTTGCCT
Organism: Streptomyces sp. LaBMicrA B280; assembly: GCF_049222185.1. Taxonomy (NCBI): domain Bacteria; kingdom Bacillati; phylum Actinomycetota; class Actinomycetes; order Kitasatosporales; family Streptomycetaceae; genus Streptomyces; species Streptomyces sp. LaBMicrA B280. The sequence goes on from NZ_JBMJCT010000065.1 coordinate 161,299, forward strand.
GACGAAGGACTGGTCCGCCGCGTCAAGGCGCTGGCCTGTACAGCACCGTTGCAGGCATTGGATCAGCGCAAGGCATCGCTGGACTGGGCAGATGCCAGGGTCTATCACATGGCTGAAATCGGGTTGCACACGATCGATCAGGTCACCATCGCGATGGACTTCGACGCCGGAGCTGAGCACAGCAAGGTGCTTGAACAAGTAAGGCACTTCGTCGCTGCCCAGGCGCCCGACAGGGGTGACGCCGAGCACGCCGCTGTGGCCAACTGGGTGCTCCAGCGGCTGATCAACGTTGGCACCATCGAGCGTGGATTCTCCTGGAACTACGGGCTCGTCGGGGACGAGGGAACCTACAGCCGCTTCGAGTTCGACTTCAAATTGCTGGTGGAGCAGTCGACACCCGATGGGTTCTCCTTGCGGGCCACCGATGAAGCCATCAACGTACTCGTCGGCGCGTTGGACACGGATGTGGAATCCGCGCAGATCGCCGCCGAGGTCAAACTCGACAACCTCATCAGGCGCGGTCGGCTCGCCGATGCCAAACTCGCCGCCGAACAAGCCAGGTACCGCACGGTCCAATATGGAGAGACACTACGTCGCTACCTCGACGCCACCCGCCGCGATGTTCGCACCGTGGACTGGGAACGAGTGGTGCCAGACCTGCTGTTGGACGCGCTTGAGCACATCGAGGGTCGCTACACGGCGGAACACGCCATCTTGATCAACATCACCGCCGCGCGGGACGACTCCGACGATCCGCGCCACAAGCAGCGGGCAGCGGAACTCGTGGAGATCGTCCGCGACTGCATCCGGCGTCATATGCAGCTCCAGAAGGCCGTACAGGAAGCGGGCGACCAGTTCCGTTCCGAGCAGGACCGTCAGCTATTCTCCGGCGAACCGCAGCGTGCCGCGCTCCACTTGCACGGACAACTGCTGGTACCACTGCTCGGACTTCCCGTGGGCAAAGCACTCGGGCCGGTTTACGACTTCTTCCGTGGGGCGGTCGCCCCAGCGCCCCCCGAAGTTCTCACGTTGCCGTCACTTGTGGAACGTCTCCTGCAACGGCCCTCGGAACCTGAGCGATTCGCCGGCGAGGTCCAAGACCCTCAGTTCGACCCCATACCGGAACGGGAATTGTTCACTCCCGAACATTTCAGGCTAGCGAGCGAGATCCTCTCCCTGTCCGGTGGCTCTGCGTATCTGAGCGACTTGCTCGCACGTGCGCGTCACCATGAGCCTCAAGTCGCCCGGCTGGTGATGCATCGGGCGGCACACGCTTTCAACCCGTCCGTCGGTGAAGCGGTACGTGAGCAGGTACCCGAGGTGCTGATCGCCGTACCCACGGGGGACCCCCTGCACAGCCCGCAGTTCGACGGTGATGAACTGTGGCTCACGAAGGCAGGCGTGAAGCCCGCCGTTCCAGGATCGGAGGAGCCGCGCACGGCTCGGCACGAGGAGTTCGGTGATGAGATCTCGCTTCACGGATGACGACGCCGAGCACGCCGCGCAGCTGCTCGCTTTCGCGATGCGCCCTCGGCTGCTGCCGAGTCGTGACAATGCCTATCGAGAGCTTCTGCGCCGCTACCGGCAGGACGGCGCGTTCCGCACGTTGACCGGACGGATCGCCGCCGGTCTGGGGCTCAGAGTGCTGGGAGAACACGAGGACGTCGGCCTCGCCATCGCGGCCGACGGCGGTTCTCCCTTCGAGACCAAGATGGAGAGCTACGCCCGGCGCACCCAAAAGGAAGGCGGCTACGCCGAGCGCTTTCTGCACGGCATCATCCACCTTGCCGTCGCCGCGGTGTCCTTTCCTCGGCCGGACGACCTCGCCGAAGACGAGTACGTCGGCAGGGTCAGTGTCGACGTGGTCGACGCCGTCGTTCGCGAAGCCTGCGACCGGTTGCGTGAAAAAGCGGCGTCCCGTGAGGAGTCAGCCGACGTACCCAGTGACGCACCGGAACTGGAATTGGCGTGGCACGCGTACGCCAACCGCCCTGAGGCCTTCCCCACTAAGGACAAGCGTCGGGCGATGAACACCACCAAGGGCATGGTCTCCCGAGCTCTGAACTTCCTCGCGGAGCAGGGTTTCCTGACCCCGGTAAAGAACGCCGGTGAGGACGTCTTTCAGACCACACGGCGTTACCAGCTTCAGGTGCGTGAGCTTGCGGCCACCAGCGCTTTCGAGGAGTTGGTGGCGCTCGGCGTAGTCCCTCCCATGGCTGTGACGACCGCACCGGGAATCGTGGCGGAGGATCCGGAGGATGTATGAGTTGTCCCGAGTGCTTCTACAGTGCGTCGGACCCAAGGCAGCGCGCTACGAGAACGTCCTACTGGACTTCAGCGGCGTCGGAGATCCCATCGCCGACCGCCCCGCCACCTTGTTCAGCACCAGGGACGAGCAACCCGCCCGGCGCCCCTCCCCGGCCACGGTGCTCTTCCTGGAGAACGGCGGCGGCAAGTCCGTACTGATCAAACTGATCTTCTCGGTCCTGCTACCCGGACGCCGTCAAGTGGTGGGTGCTCGTGATCCTCGTACGCTGAGCGGCTTCGTACTCGACAACGATGTGGCCCACATCGCGCTGGAGTGGACCCATGCCCGCAGCGGGCGTCGGCTGGTGACCGGCAAAGTCACCGAGTGGCGCCACCTTAAGGCGACACAGGACCCGTCCAACTTGGTGGAGCGCTGGTACCACTTCCGCCCTACACGGGGAACCACACTCGACACCCTCCCCGTGGCCGAGGCCGGACGGTATCTGCGGCTGGCCGATTTCCTCGGCGAACTCGACGGGGCTCAACGAACCGATCCCGAACTTGAGTTCAATCACTTCCGCGTCCAGTCGGAGTGGACGGAACGGCTCACAGACCTCGGTTTGGACCCTGAACTCTTCCGCTACCAGAGGGCGATGAATGCCGGGGAGGGGGAGGCGGCCGACGTCTTCTCCTTCGCCAGCGACGCCGCTTTCGTAGAGTTCCTGTTGTCTGCCGTGGTGCCCACCGGACCGGCACAGGATCTCGCCAACCTGCTGAATTCCTACGGTGACAAGCTCGGCAGGCGTGGTGCACTGACCCTGGAACGGGACTTCGTAGCCGGCGCGCTGGAGTTCCTCGAACCGCTGGCAGGCGTCCATACCGCCGCTCTCACCGCCCAGGAGGAACAGCGGACCGCGAGGAAAACACTGGACACCTTTGTCCGTTCGGTGAAGGTACGCGCGCACCGTGAGGCCGAGGCCGCGAAGGCCAGCCAGGAGATCGCCAAACGCCTTGACGGCGACCTGCGGCGGGCCGTGCTCCACCACGGGAAGCTCGCAGCGGCCGCTCGTGAACTCGGCCGCCTCACAGCCTCATTGAGGCTAGCCGAAGCCGAGGAGGAACAGCAGAGGGCCCGCGCTGCGTGGAATCGAGCGCAGGAGACCGACCGCGCCTGGAAGGTCGTACCCCGCCTGGCCAGGAGTCTGGAAGCGACCGCCAACGCGAACCGGTTGCGTGAGCTGGTCCGGCGTACCGAGGAAGCCGCCCTTCCGGCGCTGCAGGCCCGGGACGCCGCGCTGGAGGTTCTCGTCGGGGCATTGCGCACCATGTCACGGCGCCTCGCTGAGCAGGCGGAGGCAGCGCGACGCCAGGCTGAGAGCGAACACACGCTGACCGAGCAGGCTCAGACCGAGCACAACACCGCCGTCGCCCTGGCTGCCGAGCACCGGGCGCAGGCCAAGGTGCTCGACACTCGCATCCAGGAAGTGCAGGACGCCCTCGCAGACGCCGTGCGCGACGGTCTGCTGAGCGATGGCATGACGGCTCGTGACGCCGCGCGGCAAGCCGAGGAGGAGGCCCATAAGAACGCCGAGGAGATATCTCGGCAAGAATCCGCCGCCGAGGACGCGGCGGGTCTTCTCGATGCTTCCCACCGGGCCTGCCAAGCCGCCGAACAGGCTGTGGCCGAGGCCCGGCACTCGCTTGATCTGGCGCGCCGCGACTGGACGAAAGCCGACGAGCGCACCCGTGCTCTGGAAGCGGAGATCCAGCCGCTCACACTCCTGGACATCGAGCGTCTCGATCTCGAGGTGGATGCTCCCAGGCTGGTCAGCAAGCTCGTTCAGCGACGTGACGCCGCTGATGTGGCGAGGACCGAGATCCGCATCGCCATGGTCCGTGACGAACGAGCCAGGCTCGCGTTGGAGACGAACGAACTGCTGCCGCCCTCCCCAGAGGCCGCGGAAGCGTGCGAGACATTGCGAGAAGCCGGTGTCGACGCCTATGCCGGATGGGACTACCTCGCCGGCCTGCCCCGGGTCGAGCAGCGCCGTGCACTCATCGAGCGTGTGCCACATCTGGTCACGGGCGTGCTCCTGAACGATCCAGAACAGACGGCACAGGCAGTGGAGATCCTGGCCTGCCAGAAGCTGTGGCCCAGCACACTGGTGGCACTGGGCACCACAACGGACATGCACGAACCCGACGCGTCACTCTCCGGGCTGGATTTCGTAGTGCCTCCGCACCCGGCGCTGTACGACGAGAGAGCAGCCGCGGAGGAGCGGCTCGCCCTAGGTCGTCGCCATGACGAACACCGCGCGCGGATCGACGAGTGGGACGCGCGGCAACGTATGTTCCTCTCGCTGCTCCACCGGCTTGAAGAGTGGCGGTCGGACTTCCCTGAAGGAAGGCTCGCCGAGCTGCGCGAAATCGTCACCATCCGGGTGCAGGATCACGACGAGGCCCAGGAGGAGCTGACCAAGCAGACCAAGCAGCGTGAGGCTGCAGCCGCCCATCTCAAAGCCATCCGCGAAGCCATTCCGCCGCTTCGCAAGACACAGTCTTCACTGGAAGCTCGTAAGTCCGCGTTGCGTGCACTCGCCGCACAAGAGGAGCGGATTCCCGACTGGCAGACCGCCGTGGACCAGGCTCGAACGGCGGAGGCTCGAGCACGAGAGGCCGCTCAGCAAGCGGAAAGAGCTGCCGAAAGTCACCGGGCTGCCGGCGCCGAGCACGTGCGCACGATGGACCGTCTGACCGGCTCCGCCCACCGTATGACCGCCGAGTTGGATGAGCTTCCGGGGGCCGACGCTGTTGCGGAGAACGGGACAGAAGTCCCGGCGGAACCGCTCCCCGTGCTGCGCCGCGCCTACGAAGCCGCTGCCATCGAGTACGAACGGGCATCAGTCGGAGCCGACCTCCTTCTCGACATGCATCAGGCGGAGAGCCGCGAGAAGCAGGCGGCGCAGGAGCTGGGTGATGATTCTCCTGAATCCCGAGCAGCCGCCCAGGCATTGCTGAACGGTCCCGATGGAGTGGACGGCGCGAGTCGGGCCGCCGCCCAACGCCGTGCCGAACAGGCGGTCTTTGACTGCCAGGCCTCGCTGTCCGAAGCGGACGCGCGTGTCGCGGAACACCGAGCGGTCCTCAAAGACTTCCCGGAACCGCTCACCGACGTGGATCTCGCTCCCTACGGTCCGCCTCTGCACGTCTTGCACGGCATGCGCCTGATCGAGGCGGCGGAGCACGATCGGGACGAGGCTGAACGTATCCGGCGCGAAGTCGCCTACCACAGCGAGCGTGCCGAACGCACCGCCGCCGCCCTGCACTCCTCCGCGGAGAACTTCACGGACCTGATCACCGTCCTGTCCCGGTCGGGTGAGCCTCGAGAAGACGACAGGCCGTACGAGGGCGGTGTCTCGGCCGCCCGGGACCGGCACACCGTGCTGAAGACCGAGTACGACCGGATCGGGGCAAAGGTCGAGACGGCACTCGCCGAAGAACGAACGCTGACCGACCAGCTGGTCGGGTTTGCCGCGGACGCGCGGTTCGGTGGGCTGCCTTCCCCCAGCCGCACCGTCATCCAGTCCTGTCCTCGCGCCGAACTGCCGGCACGGGCGGCTGAATGGAGCGACAACCTTCGCCCCAGGCTGCGTAGTCTCACCGTGGACCTGGACTCCATCGAACGGCACCGCCGGCAGATCGTGCTCCAGCTCTGCCAGCAGGTGCAAGAGGCGCTGCGGACCTTGAAGCGGGCGCAGTCCCTCTCCCGGTTGCCCAGAGGGCTGCAGGAGTGGTCCGAGCAGGAATTCCTGCGGATCCGCTTCACCGAGGTCTCCGAACAAGTGCTGGAGGACCGGCTCGGCACTGTCGTGGACGAGACCGCCGAAGCCGTGATCCACGGAAGGGAGGTCAAACGGGACGGCCTGGCCTTGCTATTGCGCGGCGTGACCGAAGCCGCCGCCCCCAAGGGGTTCAGGGTACGCATCCTCAAACCGGACGCCGTTCTGCGGACGGAACGAGTGCCCGTCTCGGCCATGAAAGACCTCTTCTCGGGCGGCCAGGTGCTGACCGCGGCAATCGTCCTCTACTGCACCATGGCAGCATTGCGCGCGAACGAGAAGGGCAAGGTCCAGCACCGCCGGAACTCGGGTGTGCTGTTCCTGGACAACCCGATCGGTCGTGCCTCGGCCGGATATCTGCTGCGGCTTCAGCAATCGGTCGCCCGCGCGCTGGGTGTCCAACTCGTCTACACCACAGGCCTGAATGATCTGGCGGTCCTGGACTCCTTCCCGCTCGTGATCCGGCTACGCAATGACGCTGACCTCCGCGCACACCGCATGTACCTCACCGTCGTGGGCGACAGGAGGAAGCATCTTCTTGAGCCTCTTGAAGAGGGCGAGAACCCGGTGATCACGTCCATCAGGTACCACCCTCGCGCCGGCGCGGAACACAACCACCAGGATTCCGGGGAAGAGAGCGTTGACCGGTCTGAGTCGTCCCGCACGTGAGCTACTGAGCGCGCTGCACGAACACGCCCGTTCACAGAAGAAGTGGGACGGCACGCGTAAGACCAGCGTCTCTCTGCCGGAGTTGCGCCGTGTCTTCCGCACGGTGCCCCATCCGAAGGTGGCGGACGAGCTGGAGTCTATGGTTCTGAGCCGCCACCTGGACGAGCTGTACGAGTGCGGAGCCATCACAGCGATGAAGGGCGATGACGGGGAGAAAATTCCGTTGCCGAAGGGCGTGTGGGTGCTACCCACTCATCAGGCGGCAAAGAGGGTGCGGGAGCCTCTTCCTCCCTTGCATCCGAGCGTGCGCAAGGTGGCTGGGTACTGGGACAACGCCGCACCCAGAACACGAGTCGGCTACCGCGCGGTCAACAACTGGTTCCTCTCCGAGCCGGACATGAAGCCTGCGCCGAAACGTGAGCGCGCTCTTGACATCTTCGGTAGTCGCGCATACTCCGGATGGTTCGAGGCCGAAGAAAAAGCGTTCGACGAGTTGGGTGGTCCGTTCTTCTCAGACCGGGAAGCGCTGCACAAACTCTTGCACATGTATGCGGCGCCGCCTCAAATCCTCACAGAAAGGCTCATCGCAGAGAGCGACGGCTACTACGGGCGCATCGGCGACGGTGACATTCTCCTCGTAGTGGAGAACGTCACCACATGCTGGTCGTTGATAGAGGCGTTGGACGGGATGAAGGACCACACAGTCGGCTACGTGGCCTGCGGGATGGGAAGTTCGTTCTTGGCCTCACTCGCCGGTGTCAAGATGCTCCGACGCGGCAAGATCGCGGAGATCCGCTACTTCGGCGATCTCGACCCGACCGGGCTGTCCATCCCGGCGGCGGCTGCCGAGGAAGCCGCCAAGGACAACGACCTCCCCGCGGTTCTGCCTGCGATCGGGCTCTATGACGCGCTGCTTGCCATCGGCACCCCGTTGCCGCGCAAGGAGAGACGGCTTACGGGGCAACAGGCAGCCGGTCGAGTCCGCTGGCTTGACCCCTCGCACCAGTCCATGGCGACCTCGCTGTTGTGCGGCGAAAATCGCCTTGCCCAGGAATGGGTCAACCTGCGGTATCTGAAGTCAAACACTGAGTGGCTCAGGGGCATGTACAGATGAACGAAAGTTTTGCGCTGCCGCACCGCGATCCAAGTTTCCTCGGACGAGCCGAACTGGTGGACGACGTGCTTCCCGGCTATCTGGACCGGTCGGACGACGGCGTACCGATCGTAGTAAACGGCGGAGTAGGCATCGGGAAAACAACGGTGATCCGCGAAGCGGCCCATCGGCTGCGCTCTCGGTACGCAGATATGAGCTGGATCGACATGACAAGTGCCGGTTCCGGTCAACCGGCCGAACGGCTCGCCGCCTACCTGGCCGCCATCGGTGGAAGAAACGGCCCTCATCTTCTGGTGTTGGACGGAGTGTCAGAACCGGACGACGTCGTCCGGTATCTACCTCGGGATGGAACCAGAGTACTGATCACATCGCGGGCCGACGCCGGGGTCTGGCATCGGGTTGCTCGTGTGATCCAGGTTCCGGCGCTGCCCCCGGCGGAATCGGTATTCCTGCTGAGGACGCTGGTCCATGGACTCACAGAAGCTGACGCCGTGCGTCTGGCCAGTGCGCTGGACTACTTGCCGCTTGCCATGGAGAACGCAGCGAGTTGGCTGACGAGTGGCATGACGCCAGGGCAACTGCTGGAACAGTTGGACTCGTGTGCTTCGAAAATCCTCAGCGGATATCGCTCATCTGATTTCCCGAGATCGCTGACAGGCCGACTGTCGAAGGCAACGAGTGCGCTTGCGGCCGGAACAGAGGAAGACCGGCGGATGCTTCATCTCCTTCACGCACTGATTATTCTCGGCCCCCATCCGTTTCCTACCCGCGCATTGAGGGGGGACCGATGGGAAGTATCGGATTCGGATGAGCGGTACCTACTGACCATGTACGACCTGCACCGCAGGCTGGGAGGTCTACGCGATCGAGGCCTGATGACATTACAGACTGGGGCGGTGAAACTCGATGAAATCAGTGGCACAGTTATCCGCGACCTGCTCGCTGACCGCCCTGAAGATGAGGCCGGCGCCTTCGAAATGGCGGAACAGTTGTTGGTGGCAGCGGTGCCAGAGCGGGCCGCGACAGAGGGAGCGTGGGGCGACTGGGCGCTGGTGACTCCCTCCGTCCTCGCATTCGATCCAGCCCACATCCGTACGGGGCCTGGCCGCAAAGCGATCTTTGACACGTATAGCTATTTGATGGATAGCGGCAGATATAAGGAGGTAATTGATGGTCTCGGCCATCTTCGCACAGCATGGGCGGAGCACTTCGCTCAATGTCGTGTCGACGAAATGGTGATGATGTCAGTGCTGGCTCGCGCCCACTTCGGACGTGGGCACTACGAAGACGCCGAACGACTCAACCTGCAGGTCTACCTGGAAAGGGACAGAAGCCTGGGGCCGAGCGACCCCATGACTCTGGTCGCGTCAGTGTATTGCGCGCTCGACCTCGGTGCCAAGGGTCACCACTCCGACGCATGCGAGGTCGCCGGAGTTTCATGGAAGGAGCAGTGCAAGATCTTCGGCGAGGAAAGCCGGACAGCGATGCGCACGGCAAGCTACCTGGCAAGGCTTCAGACGCCGGAGAATCCCAGCGGAGCTTATCAACAGGGCATGAAAATTTACCGGCTCCAAGTCGACCACCTCGGTGTCCGCCATCAGCACACCTTGGACACAGCCCATGACCTGGCACTCTGCCTCATCGCTCTGAATGACTTCAGGAAAGCTCTCCCGCTGCTGGAAGACACCCTGAAGTATCGGAAAGAGACCTTGCCGCCCGGCCATCCGGACATCATCTGGACCGCCGCACACTTCTACCTACTGTCGGCGGACTTGGGTCGCCCGGTGCCCCAATCGGGCGTGCGTTGGGCCTGCGATGGCCTTCGCAGGACTTTCGACAGGGATCACCACGTCGTACGCCGCTTGATGGCAATCGTGAAGTATTGACCGTGCGGCATCAAAGCCACCTGCCTCGAACGCTACGACTGAAAATGGACAGGAGGGGCCGAGCTCCCGAGAGAGCTCAACCCCAAATCCATGCGCCGCATTAACGTACAGTGATAATCCGATCACACATTGAACCGGAACTCCACCACATCCCCGTCCTGCATCACATAGTCCTTGCCCTCCATGCGCGCCTTGCCCTTGGCGCGGGCCTCGGTCACGGAGCCGGTGGCGAGGAGGTCGGTGAAGGAGATGACCTCGGCCTTGATGAAGCCCTTCTGGAAGTCGGTGTGGATGACACCGGCGGCCTCGGGGGCGGTGGCGCCCTTCTTGATGGTCCAGGCGCGGGATTCCTTGGGGCCGGCCGTGAGGTAGGTCTGCAGGCCGAGGGTGTTGAAGCCGACGCGGGCCAGGGTGGCGAGGCCGGGCTCCTCCTGGCCGACGGACTGGAGGAGTTCGAGGGCCTCGTCCTCGTCCAGCTCGGCGAGGTCGGCCTCCAGCTTGGCGTTCAGGAAGATCGCCTCGGCGGGGGCCACCAGCGCGCGCTGCTCGTTCTTGAAGTCCTCGTCCGTCAGCTCGTCCTCGTCCACGTTGAAGACGTAGAGGAACGGCTTGGCGGTCAGCAGGTGCAGGTCGTGCAGCAGCTCGGCCCGCTCGGTGCCCTGGAGGATGCCGTGCGCGAAGAGCGTGTCGCCCTTCTCCAGGATCTCCTTGGCCTCCTCGACCGCCTTCACCTTCGGCGCGACGTCCTTCTTGATCCGGGACTCCTTCTGGAGTCGCGGCAGGACCTTCTCGATGGTCTGGAGGTCGGCGAGGATCAGCTCGGTGTTGATCGTCTCGATGTCGTCCTTGGGCGAGACCTTGCCGTCGACATGGACGACGTTCTCGTCCTTGAAGGCGCGGATGACCTGGCAGATCGCGTCCGACTCGCGGATGTTCGCGAGGAACTTGTTGCCCAGGCCCTCGCCCTCGGACGCGCCGCGCACGATGCCGGCGATGTCCACGAAGTCGACCGTGGCCGGAAGGATGCGCTCCGAGCCGAAGATCGAGGCCAGCTGGGCCAGCCGGCCGTCCGGGACACCGACCACGCCGACGTTGGGCTCGATCGTGGCGAACGGGTAGTTGGCCGCCAGCACGTCGTTCTTGGTCAGGGCGTTGAACAGGGTCGACTTGCCGACGTTGGGCAGGCCGACGATTCCGATCGTGAGCGACACGTTGCGACTTCCCGTGGATGAGAGGGCCAGGAGCTGGGGCTGCCAGGCCCTCGGAGGACACTGGCCGATCCACCAGTCTACGGCGTTCCGCGCGCCCTCCTCCCGGGAGCGCCGTCCGCCCGGCCAAGGTCCGCCCATCGGCGTGTCTGGGAGCCGATCGGGCACATAAGCAGACCTAAGTTGGTCCAATGGAGCAGCACAGAACGCGACCCCCGAACGACGGACGGCGACGCGGCCACCCGCCGCACGCCCATCTGCCGCCGCAGGCCCGGCGCCGCCCGCCCGGCCCGGAGGCGGGACGCGGACCGCCCGCCCGGCCCGGAGGCGGGACGCGGCGCGGGGCAGTCACGGCCGGCCCGGCCGGTATCGGGTCCGAGGCTGCCGGGCCCCCGGCTCACCGGGCTCGGCGGCGGGCTGTTCTGCATCGCCGCGATGTTCCTCCTGGGCTGCCTCGACCAGCTGCTCCTCGACGGCTCGCTGCCGGTGTACGGCGTGCTGTTCCTGCCCGTGTGCGTGCTGACCGCGCTGTGGGTGCGTCCCGGGGACGTGCTGACCGCGCCCGTCGGCGTGCCCATCGCCTTCGCGAGCGGGCTGCTCGTGGTCGCCGACGGGCGGGAGGGGATGGTCGGCCGGCTGATGGGCCTGGTGACCGGGCTGGCCACCCAGGCCGGCTGGCTGTACGGGGGGACGCTGGCCGCCGGGGTGATCGTGCTCGTACGGCGGGTGCGGTGGGTTCGGTCGCGGCGGCGCCCGCACTGAGCGACCGGGGAGCGAGGGAAGGGGAGGGGAGGGAGCGCGGGGTGGGTGAACCCGTGCCGGACGGTCCCGCGCCGTCCCCTCGGCCGCCGCCCCTACGACCGCTGCGCCGCCCGCATCGCCGCCCCCACGATGCCCGCGTTGTTCTGGAGCTGCGCGGGGACGATGTCGGCCTTGACGCCCTCGATGTGGTGCAGGAACTTGTCGGCTTTGCGGCTGACCCCGCCGCCGATGATGAACAGCTCGGGCGAGAACAGCATCTCCACGTGCGCCAGGTACTTCTGGACGCGGCGCGCCCACTGCTCCCAGCTCAGGTCGTGGTCCTCCTTGGCCTTGCTTGACGCCTTGTGCTCGGCGTCATGGCCGCCGAGTTCCAGGTGGCCCAGTTCGGTGTTGGGGACCAGGACGCCGTCCGCGAAGAGGGCGCTGCCGATGCCGGTGCCGAAGGTGAGCAGGATGACGGTGCCCCCGCGGCCCCGGCCCGCGCCGAACTGCATCTCGGCCACGCCCGCCGCGTCCGCGTCATTGACCACCGTCACCGGCAGGCCGCCCAGTCGGTCACCGAACAGGGCGCGCGCGTCGGTGTCGATCCAGCTCTTGTCGACATTGGCCGCCGTACGGACCGTCGCGCCGCCGGTGACCACGCCGGGGAAGGTCAGGCCGACCGGGCCGGTCCAGCCGAAGTGGTCGATGACCTGCTTGACCCCGTCGGCCACGCCGTCGGGCGTCGCCGGGTGGGGGGTGAGCACCTTGCAGCGCTCCTGGGCGAGGTCGCCCCTGTCGAGGTCCACAGGGGCGCCCTTGATCCCGGATCCGCCGATGTCCACGCCGAAGATCTGCATGGCTCCACGTTACGACGGGCCACTGACAGTCACGCCCAGGAGGTCGCGATCACTCCGCGGAAGCGCCCGATCCGCCGCGCTCGGCCATCAGCTTCGCCGCCTCTTCGCGCAGGTCGCGGCGGAGCTCCTTGGGCAGCGAGAAGGTGATGGACTCCTCGGCGGTCTTGACGATCTCCACGTCCCCGTAGCCGCGCGCGGCGAGCCACTCCAGGACCTGCTCGACCAGGACGTCCGGGACGGAGGCGCCGGAGGTGACGCCGACGGTGCCCACGCCCTCCAGCCAGGTCTCGTCGATCTCGTCGGCGAAGTCCACCAGGTACGCCTCGCGGGCACCGGCGAGCTTGGCGACCTCGACCAGCCGCTTGGAGTTGGAGGAGTTGCGGGAGCCGACGACGATCACCAGGTCGGAGTCGGCGCCCATCTGCTTCACGGCGATCTGGCGGTTCTGCGTGGCGTAGCAGATGTCGTCGCTGGGCGGCGAGACCAGGCCCGGGAACTTGGTCTTCAGGGCGTCGACGGTCTCCATGGTCTCGTCCACGGAGAGGGTGGTCTGCGACAGCCAGACGACCTTCGAGGGGTCGCGGACCTCGACCTTGGCGACGTCCTCGGGGCCGTCGACCAGCTGGATGTGGTCGGGGGCCTCGCCGGAGGTGCCGATGACCTCCTCGTGGCCCTCGTGGCCGATCAGCAGGATGTCGTAGTCCTCGTTCGCGTACCGGACGGCTTCCTTGTGGACCTTGGTGACCAGGGGGCAGGTCGCGTCGATGGTGGCGAGGCGGCCCCGCTCGGCCTCCTCGTGGACGACGGGGGCCACGCCGTGGGCCGAGAACATGACGATGTTGCCCTCGGGCACCTCTTCCGTGCGCTCGACGAAGACGGCGCCCTTCTTCTCCAGGCTCTGCACGACGTACTTGTTGTGGACGATCTCGTGCCGGACGTAGATCGGGGCGCCGTACTGTTCCAGGGCCTTCTCGACGGCGATCACGGCACGGTCCACACCGGCGCAATAGCCTCGGGGGGCGGCGAGCAGGACACGGCGGCGAGGCGAAGCGGTCATGGGTCCATCGTAGGGGGCACGGGGACGCGCCGGGATCAGTTGCCCGCGCCCGGCCGGACCGCCTTGTCGGTGGCGGCCATTACGCTCGGCGCATGGCTTTGAAGACGACCCCTGAGGCACCCCTGCCGGTCGGTGAGGTCTCCCGGTTGATCGGGGGCTGGATCGACCGGCTGGGCGCGGTGTGGGTCGAGGGGCAGATCACCCAGCTGTCGCGGCGGCCGGGCGCCGGTGTCGTGTTCCTGACGCTGCGCGACCCGTCGTACGACATCTCGGTCAGCGTGACCTGCTTCCGGCAGGTGTTCGACGAGGTCGCGGACGTCGTCGGCGAGGGCGCCCGCGTCCTCGTGCTGGCCAAGCCGGAGTGGTACGCGCCAAGGGGGCAACTCTCCCTGCGCGCGGCCGAGATAAGGCCGGTCGGGGTCGGTGAGCTGCTGGCCCGGCTCGAGCAGCTGAAGAAGTCGCTCGCGGCGGAGGGGCTGTTCGCGGCGGAGCGCAAGAAGCCGCTGCCGTTCCTGCCGCAGCTGATCGGCCTGGTCTGCGGCCGGGCCTCGGCGGCCGAGCGTGATGTGCTGGAGAACGCCCGGCATCGCTGGCCCGCGGTCCGCTTCGAGGTGCGCAATGTCCCCGTGCAGGGGGTGCACGCCGTCCCGCAGGTCGTGCGGGCGGTCGAGGAACTGGACGCGATCGAGGGCGTGGACGTGATCATCGTCGCCCGGGGCGGCGGCAGCGTGGAGGATCTGCTGCCGTTCTCCGACGAGCAGCTGGTGCGGACGGTCGCGGGGTGCCGTACCCCGGTCGTGTCCGCGATCGGGCACGAACCGGACAGCCCGCTGCTCGACCTGGTCGCCGATCTGCGCGCCTCCACCCCGACCGACGCGGCCAAGAAGGTCGTACCGGACGTGGGCGAGGAGCTGGAGCGGGTGCGGATGCTGCGGGGCCGCGCCCGGCGCTGTGCGCACGCGCTGATCGAGCGCGAGGAGCGGGGGCTGGCGCACGCGCTGGCCCGGCCCGCGATGGAGGACCCGCACCGGATGCTCGACGAGCGCGCGGACCACGTGGCCTCCCTGGCCGGGCGGAGCCGGCGCACCCTCGGCCATCTGCTGGACCGCGCGGACTCGGAGCTGACGCACACCCGCGCGCGTGTGGTGGCCCTCTCCCCCGCGGCCACGCTGAAACGCGGCTATGCGGTGTTGCAGCGCTCCGACGGGCACGTGGTGCGCGATCCGGGCGAGGTCAGTGAGGGCGAGGCGCTGCGAGCGCGCGTCGCCGACGGCGAATTCACGGTGAAGGTGGGCGAATGACCGGCAAGACGGAGACCGGCGGGGCGCAGGAGACGCTCTCGTACGAGCAGGCGCGGGACGAGCTGATCGAGGTCGTACGGCGGCTGGAGGCGGGCGGCACCTCGCTGGAGGACTCCCTGGCGCTGTGGGAGCGCGGGGAAGAGCTGGCCAAGGTGTGCCGGCGCTGGCTGGAGGGGGCGCGCGCCCGCCTGGACGCGGCGCTCGCGGAGGAGGAAGAGGGCGAGGGGGGCGCCGAGTAGGGCGCACCCCTGGGCTGTGGGGTGGGTCACCCCGCAGCGGGTTTTGTTGAAAGTTAAAACTCAATGGGCGTATGGTCGTACGGTCAGCCGCGGTCCGGAGCGGACCGTACGCATCACCGAGGAAGTCACGATGTCTCTCGTTCTTGACCCCGCCGCCCAGGACCTGCTGTTCCGCGAGGCCCACACCGCGAACACCTTCACCGACGAGCCGGTGACCGAGGAGCAGGTGCGGGCGATCTACGACCTGGTCAAGTACGGCCCCACCGCCTTCAACCAGACCCCGCTGCGCGTCACCCTGGTCCGCTCCCCCGAGGCCCGTGAGCGCCTGGTGCGGCACATGGCCGAGGGCAACCGGCCCAAGACCGCCACCGCCCCGCTGGTCGCGATCCTCGCCGCGGACAACGAGTTCCACGAGGAGCTGCCGGCCCTGTTCCCGGCCTTCCCGGCCGCCAAGGACGCCTTCTTCGCCGAGCGCCCGGCGCGTGAGCGCTCCGCCGCGCTGAACTCCGCGCTCCAGGCCGCCTACTTCATCGTCGGCGTGCGCGCCGCCGGCCTCGCCGCGGGCCCGATGACCGGGTTCGACTTCGAGGGCGTGCGCAAGGAGTTCCTGGACGACGACCACACCCCGCTGATGGTCGTCAACATCGGCCGCCCGGGCCCGGACGCGTCGTACCCGCGCTCCCCGCGGCTCGCGTACGAGGACGTCATCACGACCGTCTGAGCCACACCTGAGCAGCAGTGGAAAGGGGCCCCCGGCATCGCCGGGGGCCCCTTTCCGACACCCAGAGGGTTTACGGCGCGGAGGTCTTCTCCATCCGGAGCGCGGACGCCATCTTCGTCAGGTCGGCGAAGGAGGCCGTACCGGCGACCACCGTGGTCGAGCCGGGCGTGCCCTGAAGGACGAGGGCGTCGTAGCGGCCGCCGGTGTAGTGGGTCCAGACGCGGCCGTCGATCCGCTCGGTGGCCTTGGTGGCCTTCGCGCCCTGGGTGGCCTGGTCGATGAAGTCGGCCCGCTTCTGCGCCGACTGCTCGATCTGGACATACTGGGCGTCAGGGGTCTGGAAGCCCAGGTGCCAGTAGTCGCCATTGGCGCCGTCGTAGCTCACGGAGGTGGCCTTCCAGGTGTCGGACAGGCCCTCGGGCCCCGCCACCGGGTAGCTCGCCGCCCTGCGGGCCGTGATCAGCTCGACCCGGTAGTCGACCCGCTTGAGGTCGGGAGCGTGATTGTCGTGCGGGATGGCGAAGAGGTAGACGACCGCCGCCGCGATGCCGATCAGGGCCAGGGAGAGAATCATGTCCCGGGCCGTCTTCTGCTTGCCTTTCGAACCTGCCACGTCCCTATCGTCGCAGGTGCCTCAGGCGCTCAAACGTGGGGTCCCCTGCTCATTTTGTCTGCCTAACGATAGAGTCATGGCCAAGACCCTCATCCGGCCGTCGCCGTATCAGAAAGGTGCGCCCCGATGACCGAAAATCATCACCTGCCCTCCGAACTCGATGTTCCCGCCGAGGCTCCCGACCGCAACCTCGCCCTGGAACTCGTCCGGGTGACCGAAGCCGCGGCGATGGCCGCAGGCCGCTGGGTCGGGCGCGGTGACAAGAACGGCGCCGACGGCGCCGCGGTGCGCGCCATGCGGTCCCTCGTCTCCACCGTCTCGATGAACGGCGTCGTCGTCATCGGCGAGGGCGAGAAGGACGAGGCCCCGATGCTCTTCAACGGGGAGCACGTCGGGGACGGCACCGGCCCCGAGGTGGACATCGCCGTCGACCCGATCGACGGCACCACGCTCACCGCCAAGGGCATGCCGAACGCGATCGCGGTGCTGGCCGCCGCCGAGCGCGGCGCCATGTTCGACCCGTCCGCCGTGTTCTACATGGACAAGCTGGTCACCGGCCCCGAGGCCGCGGACTTCGTGGACATCGACGCGCCCGTCGCCGTGAACATCCGGCGGATCGCCAAGGCGAAGAAGGCGACCCCGGAGGACGTCACCGTCGTCATCCTGGACCGGCCCCGGCACGAGGGCCTGATCAAGGAGGTACGGGACGCCGGCGCCCGCATCAAGCTGATCTCCGACGGCGATGTCGCCGGGTCCGTCTACGCGCTGCGCGAGGGCACGGGCGTCGACCTGCTGCTCGGCATCGGCGGCACGCCGGAGGGCATCATCTCGGCCTGCGCCGTGAAGTGCCTGGGCGGCACGATCCAGGGCAAGCTGTGGCCCAAGGACGACGAGGAGCGGCAGCGCGCGATCGACGCCGGGCACGACCTCGACCGGGTGCTCACGACGGACGACCTGGTGTCCGGGGAGAACGTGTTCTTCGTGGCCACCGGCATCACCGACGGTGAGCTGCTGCGCGGTGTGCGGTACCGGTCGGAGACCGCGCTCACCGAGTCGATCGTGATGCGCTCGAAGTCGGGCACGGTGCGCCGGATCGACTCCGAGCACCGCCTCAGCAAGCTGCGGGCCTACAGCGCGGTCGATTTCGAGCGGGCCAAGTAAGCCACTTCGCGAGCCGTCGGCGCCCTCTGTGCGGAGAGGGCGCCGTTCGCTTTTCCGGGCGCGGGAGGCGGAGAGCGCCGCCCTAGCCGGCTATGCGGTCCGTCGTCACACGGGCCGTCTTCTTCAGGTCCAGTTCGCGGCGGCGGCGCCTCGCCAGGACCACACGGCGCTCGGCCGCCGTCAGGCCGCCCCAGACGCCGTAGGGCTCGGGCTGGAGGAGGGCGTGTTCGCGGCACTCGACCATGACCGGGCAGCGGGCGCAGACGCGCTTGGCCGCCTCCTCGCGGGACAGCCGGGCGGCGGTCGGCTCCTTGGACGGGGCGAAGAACAGCCCCGCCTCGTCGCGCCGGCACACGGCCTCGGTGTGCCAGGGCGCCTCCTGGTCCCGCTCCCGCGCTGGCACCCGCTGGGCCGGTACGGCAGCTACCTGCAGGGATGAATGCGGCGGTTGCAGCACGGGTCTACTCCTGACGACGGCTTCGCGAGCGAGCGACGATGCAGCAAGGCCTACCCGCTGTACGCGCGCCTATGCACTGCGTTCCCGACGGCGGACGATTGCCGGGGAGTTCGCGGCCGTCAACGGTCCAGGTGTCTGCGCAGCTTCCGCTCGACCTTGTCCTGGACCCGCTCCAGGATGTCCGAGACGAGCTTGCCGCGCCTCGGCCGGGCCTCCACATTGCCGAGGACGGCCCAGCCGTCGACGTAGACGACCGGCGCGTCCGTCTCGGTCGAGTCCAGCGTGGCCACCTCGAAGTTGCCGAGGACGCCGCCGCCGGTGCCGCGCAGCGACACGTTCTCCGGGACGCGGATCTGGATGTCGCCGAAGACCGAGACGGCCTTGATCACGACCTGCTGGTACTCGAAGATCGCCTCGCTGAGGTCGATCTCGACGCTGCCGAAGATCGAGTACGCGTGCATCCGGCGCCCGGCGCGCCAGCGGCCGCGGCGGACCGCGCTGCTGAAGACGGCCACCACGTTGGCGTCGGACTCGCTGGGTATGTCGTCCGTGGGGCGCGGCGGGGCGGGGGTGTAGGCGGCGCGGGAGGCGTGCTGGTGGGCGGCGGGCAGGTCCTGGATGAAGACCTCCAGCTCGCCGACCGTCTTCGCGTTGAGCACGCCGTCCACGCGCTCGGCGTGTTCGTCGGCGGTGAGCCGGCCCTCGGCGAGGGCCTCGCGGAGGAGGTCGGCGACCCGGTCGCGGTCGGCGTCCGAGGCGCGCAGGGCGGAGACGCTCGGGGTGGCGTCCTGGGTACGGGCGGGCTTCTGAAGGTCCACGGCAGCAGCGTACCGAAACGCGATAGATCGCGACTAGGGGTGTGGACAACCCCGGTGTGTCGTCGGGCCTCCGGCCCGGCCGGAACGCGGGCTCACGGCCACTGAGCCTTACCTCACAAGTTCACTGTCGGCGGCAGGTTCTACGCTGGACGAGCCCGCCAGCGTCGGCGGGCACCGTCCGTCAGAGTGAGGAATGGGCTGAGATGCCTGAGTTCGCGTACACCGATCTGCTCCCCCAGGGAGAGGACACCACCCCTTACCGGCTGGTCACGTCCGAGGGCGTGTCCACCGTCGAGGGCCCGGACGGACGGACGTTCCTCAAGGTGGAGCCCGAGGCACTGCGGGCGCTGGCCGCGGAGGCCATCCACGACATCCAGCACTACCTGCGCCCGGCCCACCTCGCCCAGCTGCGCCGCATCATCGACGACCCCGAGGCGTCCGCGAACGACAAGTTCGTCGCCCTGGACCTGCTGAAGAACGCGAACATCGCGGCGGCGGGCGTGCTGCCGATGTGCCAGGACACCGGCACGGCGATCGTCATGGGCAAGCGCGGCCAGAACGTGCTCACCGAGGGCACGGACGAGAAGCACCTCTCGCACGGCATCTACGACGCCTACACCAAGCTGAACCTGCGCTACTCGCAGATGGCTCCGCTCACCATGTGGGAGGAGAAGAACACCGGCTCCAACCTGCCCGCGCAGATCGAGCTGTACGCGACGGACGGCGGCGCCTACAAGTTCCTGTTCATGGCGAAGGGCGGCGGCTCGGCCAACAAGTCCTTCCTGTACCAGGAGACCAAGGCGGTGCTGAACGAGGCCTCCATGATGAAGTTCCTGGAGGAGAAGATCCGTTCGCTCGGTACGGCCGCGTGCCCGCCGTACCACCTGGCGATCGTCGTCGGCGGCACCAGCGCCGAGTACGCGCTCAAGACCGCGAAGTACGCCTCCGCGCACTACCTGGACAACGCGCCCACCGAGGGCTCGCCGCTCGGCCACGGCTTCCGGGACACGGACCTGGAGGAGAAGGTCTTCGAGCTGACCCAGAAGATCGGCATCGGGGCGCAGTTCGGCGGCAAGTACTTCTGCCACGACGTCCGCGTGGTCCGGCTGCCCCGGCACGGCGCGTCCTGCCCGGTCGCCATCGCCGTGTCCTGCTCGGCCGACCGCCAGGCCGTCGCGAAGATCACCGCCGAGGGCGTCTTCCTGGAGCAGCTGGAGCGGGACCCGGCCCGGTTCCTGCCGGAGACGACGGACGAGCACCTGGAGACCGAGGGCGACGTCGTCGAGATCGATCTCAACCAGCCGATGGACACGATCCTCGCCGAGCTGACCAAGTACCCGGTCAAGACCCGGCTGTCGCTGACCGGTCCGCTGGTCGTGGCCCGTGACATCGCGCACGCCAAGATCAAGGAGCGGCTGGACGCCGGCGAGGAGATGCCGCAGTACCTGAAGGACCACCCGGTGTACTACGCCGGTCCCGCCAAGACGCCCGAGGGCTACGCGTCCGGCTCCTTCGGTCCGACCACGGCCGGCCGGATGGACTCCTACGTGGCGCAGTTCCAGGCGGCCGGCGGCTCCAAGGTGATGCTCGCCAAGGGCAACCGCAGCAAGCAGGTCACCGACGCGTGCGACGCCCACGGCGGCTTCTACCTGGGCTCCATCGGCGGCCCCGCGGCCCGTCTCGCCCAGGACTGCATCAAGAAGGTCGAGGTCCTGGAGTACGAGGAGCTCGGCATGGAGGCCGTCTGGAAGATCGAGGTCGAGGACTTCCCGGCGTTCATCGTCGTGGACGACAAGGGCAACGACTTCTTCCAGGACCCGGCCCCCGCGCCCACCTTCACCTCGATCCCGGTACGGGGCCCCGGCCTGGCGTAGCACCCGCGACACACGGCGGGGCCGCGCACCTCGACACCGTGCGCGGCCCTGGCCCGGCCCCGATCCCCAGCCGCCGTTCACCCCAACCGCGTTACGAGACCCCGGCCCGGCATGACGCCATCGGCACGCGGCCGGGCCGTGCACCTCGACACCGTGCGCGGCCCCGGCCAGGCCCCGATCCCCAGCCGCCGTTCACCCCAACCGCGTTACGAGACCCCGGCCCGGCATGACGCCATCGGCACGCGGCCGGGCCGTGCACCTCGACACCGTGCGCGGCCCCGGCCCGGCGTGCCCCGCCCGGCGTGCCCCGCCCCGGGGCACGCGGCGGGGGCGCGGTTCGCCCCGCCGCCTCGCCCGCAGGGCCCCAGGACCCGGCTCCCCAGCCGCCGTTCGCCGACCTCCCGGTGCGCGGTCAGGGCCGGGGTGACCCGTACGAGGGTCGGGGCGCGGCCGATGGACCAACGCGCGGAACAACAGCGGGCCCTCGCCCGCTGTTCCCGGTATGAGCGAATACCGCATCGAGCACGACTCCATGGGCGAGGTCCGGGTACCGGCGGGTGCCAAGTGGCGGGCGCAGACGCAGCGGGCCGTGGAGAACTTCCCCGTGTCCGGGCAGCGGATCGAGCGGGCGCACATCGAGGCGCTCGCGCGGATCAAGGCGGCCGCGGCGAAGGTGAACGCGGAACTCGGGGTGCTGGACAAGGACGTCGCGGGGGCGATCCAGGAGGCGGCCGGGGAGGTCGCCCGGGGCGACTGGGACGAGCACTTCCCCGTCGACGTCTTCCAGACCGGTTCCGGCACCTCGTCCAACATGAACACCAACGAGGTCCTCGCGACCCTGGCGAGCGAGCGGCTCGGGCGCCCGGTGCATCCGAACGACCATGTCAACGCCTCGCAGTCGTCCAACGACGTCTTCCCCTCCTCGATCCACATCGCCGCCACCGCCGCCGTCACCCAGGACCTGATCCCGGCCCTCGACCACCTCGCCGCCGCGCTGGAGCGCAAGAGCGCCGAGTTCGCCGACGTGGTGAAGTCGGGCCGCACGCATCTGATGGACGCGACGCCGGTGACACTTGGCCAGGAGTTCGGCGGCTACGCGGCGCAGGTCCGCCACGGCGTCGAGCGGCTGCGCGCCTCGCTGCCCCGGCTGGCCGAGCTGCCGCTGGGCGGCACCGCGGTGGGCACCGGCATCAACACCCCGCCCGGGTTCTCCGCCGCCGTCATCGAGGAGGTGGCGCGCGCGACCGGGCTGCCGCTGACCGAGGCCCGCGACCACTTCGAGGCGCAGGGCGCCCGGGACGGCATCGTGGAGACCAGCGGGCAGCTGCGGACCATCGCGGTCGGGCTGACGAAGATCGCCAACGATCTGCGCTGGATGGCCTCGGGCCCGCGCACCGGGCTCGCCGAGATCCGGCTGCCCGACCTCCAGCCGGGCTCCTCGATCATGCCGGGCAAGGTCAACCCGGTGGTGCCGGAGGCCGTGCTGATGGTCGCCGCCCAGGTCGTCGGCAATGACGCAACGATCGCCACCGCGGGCGCCGCCGGCAACTTCGAGCTGAACGTGATGCTCCCGGTCATCGCCAAGAACGTCCTGGAATCGATCCGGCTGCTGGCCAACGTGACCCGGCTGCTGGCGGACCGCACCGTCGACGGCATCACCGCCGACCGCGAACGCGCCCGTGAGTACGCCGAGTCGTCGCCGTCCGTCGTCACCCCGCTGAACAAGTACATCGGCTACGAGGAGGCCGCGAAGGTCGCCAAGAAGGCGCTCGCCGAACGCCGGACAATCCGTCAGGTGGTGCTGGAGGGCGGGTACGTGGAGCGCGGCGAGCTGACCGCGGAGCAGCTCGACGAGGCGCTGGATGTGCTGCGGATGACCCGTCCGTAACCCCTGAGCGAACCTTTTCGGCCACCGCGCACGCGCACGGGGGAACCGTGACCCGCGCCGCAGCGCCCGCCCCGCCCGGCACCTAATATCTGCCCATGACGGACGACGGAACGATGCGGCAAGCGGCGGCGGGACCTGCGGCGTACTGGGCGCCGGGGACCCCGATCCTGTGGCGTTACCGGGAGAACGGCGGCGCGAGGTTCCACATCGTGCGGCCCGTCACCGTCGTACGCGACGACGCCGAACTGCTCGCCGTCTGGCTGGCCCCCGGCACCGAGTGCGTGAAGCCGGCCCTGGCCGACGGCACGCCGGTGCACCGCGAGCCGCTGGAGTCCCGCTACACCAAGCCGCGCACGGTACGGCGGGACCGCTGGCTCGGCACCGGCGTGCTGAAGCTCGCCCAGCCCGGCGTGCCCTGGTCGGTGTGGCTGTTCTGGGAGCCGGGCTGGCGGTTCAAGAACTGGTACGTCAACCTGGAGGAACCGCTGGTCCGCTGGGCGGGCGGGGTGGACTCCGAGGACCACTTCCTGGACATCGACGTCCGTCCGGACCGCAGCTGGCACTGGCGCGACGAGGACGAGTTCGCACAGGCCCAGCGGGACGGCCTGATGTCCGCCGAGACCGCCGAACGGGTCCGCGCGGCCGGGCGGGCCGCCCTGGAGGCGATCGCGGCCTGGGGGCCGCCGTTCTCGGAAGGCTGGCCGGGGTGGCGCCCGGACGAGTCCTGGGCGGTACCGTCACTCCCCGAGGGCTGGGACCGTACGCCCGCGCACGTGTCCTCATGAGACTCTTGATGCGCCCCCGGGCAAGAAACGTAGGATCGTCCTCCGCAAGGGCGCTTCGGAGCGACAACTTCCGCGGCTTGCGCCGGGCTTGACCGATCGTCACCGAGGGGCGGCAGGGACGTGAACGAGGGGTATCAGGGGAGCACCGCCGGGCGCGCGGGCCACGCCGGTGGCACGGGAACTTCCTCCGGGCCCGCGGAAAATCCGTTCCCGGGGCACGTATTGCGGGTATCGGGACTTCTGCGGGACCGACTGCGCGCCCGGCGCGCAGCCCCGGACGGATGGATGCGACACGCGTGACGGAGCAGCCCACCTCCTTCGAGCGCCCCGAGGCGGGCGCCGACCCCGCGGACGGCCGCGGGGCGCTGACGCATGCCCCGGAACCGGTCGGCACCCCCGTCTTACCCGTGCAGGCACGGGCGGACGGGACGCCGTCGGGGCCCGGGACGGCCACCTCGTGTGGCCAGCCAATGGACGGCAAGGGGAAGGAGCCCCCAGTCAACGGCCCGGAGCACTCCCAGCCCGCCACCGCGGACGCCGGCGCGGCCCATCGCCCGCGTCCCGCGGAGGCCATTCCGCCGCAGCCAGGCGCCGACCAGGAGCGGGCGCCGGGCGGTCCGGAGCGCCGTACCGGACGGGGCCTGCCGCCGGGGCGGCCGATGCCCATGCGGCGTGACGGCGACCGGCTCAGGTTCGTCGGCGCGGCCACCCGGCGGATCGCCCGCGGCCTCGACCTGGACGAGATCGTGATGGGTCTGTGCCGGGCCACGGTGCCGACGTTCTCCGACGCGATCCTCGTCTATCTGCGCGACCCGCTGCCGGTCGGCGACGAACGGCCCACCGGCCCCGTCGTCCTGCGGCTGCGCCGCACCGACCGCATACCTGAGGAGCGGGACACCGACGGCGTCCTGCTGCCCGGCGCGTTCGAGCCGGAGCCCGAGCCGGTCGCGCTCGCGGAGCTGTCCTCGCTGACCACCGAGCTGTGCGAGGTGCGCCCCGGCGGCGCGCTGAACGAAGTGCTGCGCGGGGTGCGCCCGGTGTTCGCGGACGCCCCGGCCGCCAGGGCCGCGCTGCCCGAACTGCTCGGCGACGGCGCGGAGGCGCTCGTACCCTCCGGGCAGCACGCGATCCTCGCGCCGCTGCGCGGCCGGCGCCGGGTGATCGGCGCCGCCCTGTTCCTGCGCCGCCCCGAGCGCCCCGCGTTCGAGACGGACGATCTGCTGGTGGCCGCCCAACTGGCCACGCACAGCGCGCTCGGCATCGACAAGGCGGTGCTCTACGGCCGCGAGGCGTACATCGCCGACGAGTTGCAGCGCACCATGCTGCCCGAGACCCTGCCCCGCCCGACCGGGGTGCGGCTCGCCTCCCGGTATCTGCCGGCCGCGGAGACCGCGCGGGTGGGCGGCGACTGGTACGACGCGATCCCGCTGCCCGGCAGCCGGGTCGCGCTGGTGGTCGGCGACGTCATGGGCCACTCCATGACCTCGGCGGCGATCATGGGCCAGCTGCGCACCACCGCGCAGACCCTGGCCGGGCTCGATCTGCCGCCGCAGGAGGTGCTGCACCACCTGGACGAGCAGGCCCAGCGGCTCGGCACCGACCGCATGGCGACCTGTCTGTACGCCGTCTACGACCCGGTCACGCATCGCATCACCATCGCCAACGCCGGTCATCCGCCGCCCGTGCTGCTGCATCTGGGCGGGCGGGCCGAGGTGCTGCGGGTGCCGCCGGGCGCGCCGATCGGCGTCGGCGGGGTGGACTTCGAGGCGGTCGAGCTGGACGCGCCGGCCGGGGCCACGCTGCTGCTGTACACCGACGGCCTGGTGGAGTCCCGGCTGCGGGACGTGTGGACGGGCATAGAGCAGCTGCGCGAGCGGCTCGCCGCCACCGCGCAGCTGACCGGTCCGGACCATCCGCCGCCGCTGGAGGCCCTGTGCGACGAGGTCCTCGACATGCTCGGGCCCGGCGACCGGGACGACGACATCGCGCTGCTCGCGGCCCGCTTCGACGGGATCGCGCCGAGCGATGTGGCGTACTGGACGCTGGAGCCGGAGGACTCGGCCCCGGGCCAGGCCCGTCGGCTGGCCCGGCGCGCGCTCGCCCGCTGGGACATGGAGGACCTCACCGACTCGGTGGAGCTGCTGGTCAGCGAGGTCGTGACCAACGCCGTACGGTACGCGTCGCGGCCGGTGACGCTGCGGCTGCTGCGCACCCATGTACTGCGCTGCGAGGTCGGCGACGATGTGCCGCAGCTGCCGCGGCTGCGGCAGGCGCGGGCCACGGACGAGGGCGGGCGGGGCCTGTACCTGGTCAACAAGCTGGCCCGGCGGTGGGGCGCGACCCGGCTGAGCACCGGCAAGGTGGTGTGGTTCGAGCTGCACCGCGGCTGAGGCGGTACGCATGAGGGAGGGCGCCCGGTGAAGTACCGGGCGCCCTCCCTCATGCGTACCGCCTACGGCCGTTTCTGCCGCATGTCCGGCTACGGCTGTTTCATCCGCTGCTGCTGTCCCAGCTGCTCCCGCTGTCCCCCGAACTGATCGAGCGGGTTGTCCTGGGTGGGGTCGCCCGTCGGCGGCTCGCTGGTCGGCGGGGCGGTCGGGGTCTGCGTCGGCGACTGGGTCGGGCTCTGCGTCGGCGACTGGGTGGGCGACTGGGTCGGGGAGTGGGACTGCGACGGCGTGCCCGACGGCGACTGCGAGGGCGACTGGGTCGGGGTCTTGGTCGCGCTGTTCGACGGCGTCGGGGTCTCGACGGCGGCGCCCTGGGAGGTGTCCAGGTCGAACTTGCTGACGCCGTCCATCGCGTTGAAGGTGTAGGCGGCCCAGATCTGCGCCGGGTAGGTGCCGCCGTTGACCCGGCCGGTGCCCGGGAGCAGGCCGGTGGCGCCCGTCAGGGGGACCTGTGCGTGGGTCTTGGCGCTCTCGCCGAACAGGCCGACCGAGGTGACCAGGCCGGGCGTGTAGCCGGTGAACCAGGCCGACTTGTTGTTGTCGGACGTACCCGTCTTGCCGGCCACCTGCTGCCCGTCACGCGCCGGGTTGGCCGCCACCGACACCTTGGCCGTACCGTCGTCGACCACGCCGGTGAGCACGGAGGTGACCGTGTCGGCCGCCGTCCTGCTGAGCACCTGGTCGCCGATCGGGTTCGGGAGCGTGACGTCGCGGTCCTTGTGCTCCACCGACTTGATGATGGCCGGGGTGACCTTCTTGCCGTGGTTGTCGAGGGTCGCGTAGATACCGGCCATCTCCAGCGGGCTCGCGCCCATGGAGCCCAGCGTCTGCGCGGGCACCGCCTGCATGCCGGTGGTGTCCATGCCGAGCTGCTTGGCGGTGCTCATCACCTTGTCCATGCCGACGTCGACGCCCATCTGCGCGAAGACGGAGTTGACGGAGTCGTCCATGGCCTTCTGGACGGTGATGTTCCCGTAGTTGGCGTCGTCCTCGTTGGGCGGGCCGAAGCCGACCTTGCCGCCGTGGTCCACGACCTGGCGGCCGCTGGTGCCGTCGTACACCGTGTCGGCGTTGATCGGCTTGCCGTCCTGGGTGACGGAGCCCTGCTGGAGCGCCGCGGCGAGGATCACCGGCTTGAAGGTGGAGGCGGGCTGGTAGTCGGTGCGGGTCGCGTTGTTCCTGAAGTGCTTGAAGTAGTCCACGCCGCCGTACATGGCGAGGACCTTGCCCGTCTTCGGGTCCACGGACACGGCACCGGGCTGGACATCGCCGTCGACGGAGCGCCGCTTCGCGTCGAGCTTGCTGGTCAGCTGCTGCTTGACGGCCTGCTCCAGCTGGTGCTGCTTGCCCTTGTCGATGTTGAGCGTGATGGTCCAGCCGCCCTTTTTCACCAGCGCCTCGGCGTCGCCGATCGTGGCGGCGCTGCCCTGGGCGACCAGTTGCCGCTCCAGGGAGGCGTTGGCCGCGTCCACCAGGTAGCCGGTCTGGCCCTTCATGCCGGGCGCCGCCTTGGGCGCCTTCGGCCTCTCGAAGTGCATGGCCTGGCGTTTGCCGGCGTCCAGCCAGTGCTGCTTGACCATGTTGTCCAGGACGTAGTTCCAGCGCGCCTCGGCCAGCCGCTTGCCGGTGTCGGAAGCCAGCGCGAAGTCGTACTCGTTGGGCGCCTGGAGCAGGGCCGCGAGGTAGGCGCCCTCCTCGACCGTGAGGTCCTTGGCGTCCTTGTGGTAGTACGCCTGCGCCGCGGCCTGGATGCCGTAGGCGCCGCGGCCGTAGTAGCTGGTGTTGATGTAGCCCGCGAGGATGTACCCCTTGGACTTCTGACGGTCCAGCTTCAGCGAGATGACCAGTTCCTTCAGCTTGCGCGAGACGGTCTGGTTCTGGTCGAGGTAGTAGTTCTTGACGTACTGCTGGGTGATCGTCGAACCGCCCTGCGTGCCGCGCCCCATGACGGTGTTGAGCACACCGCGTGCGGTGCCCCGCAGATCGACGCCGGAGTCGTGGTAGAAGCTCTTGTTCTCGGCCGCGACAAAGGTGAGCTGGACGTCCTTGGGGACCTCGGAGAGGTCGACGCTCTCCCGGTTGAGCTGCCCGGTGCGGGCGAGCATGGTGCCGTCGCTGTACTTGTAGATGTTGCTCTGCAGCTGGGCGTCGGCGTTGCCCGCCGGTATGTCCACCAGCGCGTAGGCGGCCGCGAAGCCGCCTATGCACAGCAGGCACAGTCCGAAGAACGTACCGAGGATCTTCTTCCACGTGAACATCCGGCGCAGGAAGCTCTTGCGGGGTTTGCCCCCGGGCGCGAGACCCGCCGATCCGTTGCCGGTCTCGGGTATCGAGCGGCGGCGCTGGGGCGCCGCGCGGTGGCCGCCGCGCTGTCGCGCTCGTCTCTCTTCCGCTCGTCCCATGAGTCCTTCGCTCCGCTTCCGTCTCGGTGGTCAGCTCCGAAAGCTAACACTCGCCTATATGACAAAGGGCAACCGATCCGCTCTTTTACGGACGTGAGAATCAGCACCCGTTCCAAGGGAACCGACGGTTACCAGGGGTCCAAGGTTGCTCCGCGCCCAGAAGTCATAGAGCTACACCCGGCGTGTATACACATTGCGTATACACGGTGTGTAGAGTGCGGGGCATGTCCATCGGTCACACCCTCCTAGGACTCCTGGAGTCCGGCCCGCGCCACGGCTACGACCTCAAGCGGGCCTTCGACGAGAAGTTCGGTCAGGACCGGCCCCTGCACTACGGCCAGGTCTACTCGACGATGTCCCGGTTGCTGAAGCACGGCCTCGTGGAGGTCGACGGCATAGAGACCGGCGGCGGCCCCGAGCGCAAGCGGTACGCCATCACCGACGCCGGCATCACCGACGTGCAGCGCTGGCTCGCCACCCCGGAGAAGCCGGAGGAGTACCTCCAGTCGACCCTGTACACCAAGGTCGTCCTCGCCCTCCTCACCCACCGCGACGCCGCCGGCGTCCTCGACGTCCAGCGCTCCGAGCATCTGCGCAGCATGCGCATCCTCACCGACCGCAAGCGCAAGGGCGACCTCGCCGACCAGCTGATCTGCGACCACGCCCTGTTCCATCTGGAGGCCGATCTGCGCTGGCTGGAACTGACCACCGCCCGTCTGGACAAGCTGCGCGCGGAGGTCGCCGCATGACTCCTCCCCCCGGTTCCCTGCTCACCGCCCGGGACCTCCGCAAGGCGTACGGCCCGACGGTCGCGCTGGACGGCGCCGAGTTCTCCATCCACCCCGGCGAGGTCGTCGCCATCATGGGCCCCTCGGGCTCCGGCAAGTCGACGCTGCTGCACTGCCTGGCCGGCATCGTGCCGCCCGACTCCGGGTCGATCATGTACGACGGCCGGGAGCTGTCCGGCATGAGCGACGCCGAGCGCAGCGCGCTGCGGCGCAGCGAGTTCGGGTTCGTCTTCCAGTTCGGCCAGCTGGTCCCCGAGCTGACCTGTGTGGAGAACGTGGCGCTGCCGCTGCGGCTCAACGGCACCCCACGCAAGAAGGCCGAACGGGCCGCGCTGACCTGGCTGGAGCGGCTGGAGGTGGACGACCTGGGCGGCAAGCGGCCCGGCGAGGTCTCCGGCGGCCAGGGGCAGCGGGTCGCGGTGGCGCGCGCCCTGGTCACCGCGCCCCGGATGGTGTTCGCGGACGAGCCGACCGGCGCGCTCGACTCCCTCAACGGCGAGCGCGTGATGGAGCTGCTCACCGACGCGGCCCGCTCCACCAACGCGGCCGTCGTGCTGGTCACGCACGAGGCCCGGGTCGCCGCCTACTCCGACCGGGAGATCGTCGTACGCGACGGCAAGTCCCGGGACATGGAGCGCGCCGTATGAACACCCGCCAGTGGGGCAGAGACCTCGGCCTGGGCTTCCGGTTCGCCTTCACCGGAGGGCGTGAGGGCTGGATCCGGGTGCTGCTGACGGCGGTCGGGGTCGGCCTCGGCGTGGCGCTGCTGCTGCTCACCACCGCGATACCGAACGCGCTCTCGGTCCGGCACACCCGGGACAACGCCCGCGCGGACCACACCTACGGCCCGGTACGGCCGAAGGCCGCGAACACCCTGGTGATCTCGGACACCGACACCGAGTTCCACGGCCATGACGTGCGCGGCCGACTGGTGGAGCCGGAGGGCCCCAAGGCGCCCATCCCGCCGGGCCTGACCGCGTACCCGGCGACCGGCGACATGGTCGTCTCCCCCGCCCTGAAAAAGCTGCTCGACTCCAGCGAGGGCCAGTTGCTGCGGGCCCGGCTGCCGTACCGGATCACCGGCACGATCACCGAGGACGGGCTGGTGGGCTCGCGTGAGCTCGCCTACTACGCCGGGGCGAAGAACCTCGCCCCGAAGATCGACGGCTCCCGGACCGCCCGGATCAACATGTACGGCGCGACCGACGCGACCCCGCCGACCCGCATGGATCCGATCCTGATCCTGCTGGTGCTGGTGGTCTTCGTGGTGCTGCTGATGCCGGTGGCGGTGTTCATCGCCACCGCCGTGCGCTTCGGCGGCGAGCGGCGCGACCGCAGACTGGCCGCACTGCGCCTGGTGGGCTCCGACAGCCGGATGACCCGGCGGATCGCGGCCGGTGAGGCGCTGGCCGGATCGCTGGTCGGACTGGTCTTCGGCACCGCCTTCTTCCTGCTGGGCCGGCAGTTCGCGGGCTCGGTGGAGGTCGTGGGCGTCAGCGCGTTCCCCGACTACCTCGACCCCTCGCCCGCGCTGGCCGCGCTGGTCGTCCTCGCCGTGCCCGCGGCGGCAGTCCTGGTCACGCTGTTCGCGCTGCGCGGGGTGGTCATCGAGCCGCTGGGCGTGGTGCGTACGGCCAAGCCGCCGCGCCGCCGGCTGTGGTGGCGGCTGCTGCTGCCGGTGGGCGGCATCGCGCTGCTCGCCCCGATGATCGGCCAGGGCGGCTCGGACGGCCAGTTCAACCAGTACCTGGTGACCAGCGGCGTGCTGCTGCTGCTCGTCGGCGTCACCGCGCTGCTGCCCTGGGCCGTGGAGGCGGTGGTGGCCCGGCTGCACCGCGGCTCGGTGGCCTGGCAACTCGCGGTACGACGGCTCCAGTTGAGCAGCGGTTCGGCGGCCCGCATGGTGAACGGCATCGCCGTCGCGGTGGCCGGCGCGATCGCGCTCCAGATGCTGTTCGCCGGGGTCCAGGGTGACTACACCAAGAACACCGGCCAGGACATCACCCGGGCGCAGATGCAGATCAACCTGTCGGACGGCACCCCGTTCCGCACGGCCGCGGACCAGTTCCGCACGACCAAGGGCGTGCGCAAGGCGGTCTCGCTCGGCAGCGCCTCCCTGGGCGAGAAGGACTGGAAGAACGGGCCCGGGGACACGACCGTGCTGGTCTCCGGCACCTGTGCCTCGCTGCGCGAGACGGCCCAGCTGCCGTCCTGCCGCGACGGGGACGCCTTCGTGGTGACGGGCGGGGACGACGACCCCGCCGTCAGGAAGCTCGCCCAGCCGGGCCGGGTGCTCCATCTCGACGCCGACCACGGCGCGGGAACGGGCCCGGACGTGCGCTGGAAGGTGCCGGCGGGCCTGAAGCCGGCCCACGCGATCACCAGCCCCAACGGCACCAAGAGCAGCGCCATCCT
Organism: Streptomyces sp. LaBMicrA B280; assembly: GCF_049222185.1. Lineage (NCBI taxonomy): Bacteria > Bacillati > Actinomycetota > Actinomycetes > Kitasatosporales > Streptomycetaceae > Streptomyces > Streptomyces sp. LaBMicrA B280. The sequence continues at coordinate 192,832 of NZ_JBMJCT010000065.1, forward strand.
GCTGACCCCGGCGGCGGTGCCGGACCGGGTGGACCGGCTGCTGGACGGCACGGTGTACGTCATGTTCGACAAGAGCGTGCCCGACGTGTCCGAGTACACCCGCAACACGGCGGCGAAGGTCGACCCGTTCGCCGATGTGATGGTGTGGTCCTCCACCGAGCAGTCCAAGAAGTTCACCTCCATCCGCACCGGTCTGTACGTCGGCGCCCTGTGCGTGCTGGCGCTGATCGGCACCAGCCTGCTGGTGACCCAGCTGGAACAGCTGCGCGAGCGGCGGAAGTTGCTGTCCTCGCTGATGGCCTTCGGCACCCGGCGGCGCACCCTGAGCCTGTCGGTGTTCTGGCAGACCGCGCTCCCGGTCGCGCTCGGCCTGCTGCTGGCCACGGCCGTCGGACTGACGCTGGGTTCGGTGCTGCTGAAGATGGTGGGCTCGCCGCTGGGCGTGGACTGGCAAAGCGTGCTGTCGCTGACCGGCGCCGGCGCGGCGGTGGTCCTCGTGGTCACCGCGCTGAGCCTGCCGCCGCTGCTGCGGCTGATGCGCCCGGAGGGGCTGCGCACCGAGTAAGTCCCTTACGGAAAAGGGCCCTTCCCGGATTCGGGAGGGGCCCTTCGCGTACGGCGGTCACCCGCCGTCGAGCATCCGCACCGGCAGCGTCCGCATCGCCTCCCGCAGCGCCCCCGCCAGCTCCTCGTACTCGGCACCGCGTGCCGCGCCCGCCCGCATCGCGAGGGCGACCCGGCGGCTCGGGGCCGGATCGGCGAAGTAGCCGGTGAGCAACTGGCTGCTGCGCGTGGTCTCCAGCTTGAGCGCGGTGCGCGGCAGCAGGGTGCAGCCGAGGCCGCCCGCGACCAGCTGGACCAGCGTGGACAGCCCCGCGGCCGTGGTAGTGACCGGGGCGTCCGCGCGACCGGCCTCGCGGCAGATGTCCAGAGCCTGGTCGCGCAGGCAGTGCCCCTCGTCCAGCAGCAGCAGATTCAGCTCCTTCAGCGCCTCGCGCGGGATGCCCTCGCGGCCGCCGAGCCAGTGGTCAAGTGGGGTGACCAGCACGAAGTCCTCGTCGAACAGCGGGAGTTCGGCGATGCCGGGGACACCGAGCGGGACGGCGAGCAGCAGCAGGTCCAGACGGCCGACGGCCAGGCCGTCGATCAGGCTGGAGGTCTGCTCCTCGTGCACCTGGAGGTCGAGGTCGGGGTAGCGCTCATGGACGAGCCGCAGCACGGTCGGCAGCAGATACGGCGCCACGGTGGGGATCACCCCGAGGCGCAGCGTCCCGGTGAAGGGGGCGCGGACCGCCTCCGCCTCCTCCAGCAGCTCGCCGACCGCGTCCAGCACCGCCTTGGCCCGCACCGCGAGCCGCTCCCCCGCGGGCGAGAGCAGTACCTTGCGCGTCGTACGCTCAAGGAGGGTCACTCCGAGTGTCTCCTCCAGCGCCGAGACCGCGCCGGACAGGGCGGGCTGGCTCATGCCGATGGCCGCCGCCGCGTCCCTAAAGTGCAGATGCTCGGCCACGGCGGCGAAGGCACGCAGCTGCGCGAGGCTCGGCTGCCTCCGTCTGCCGTTACTGATGGTCACTGATAGATACCTCCGATCAACACGACCGAGTGTAGCTATTTCCCTAATCAATGCACCCTGTGCCAACATCGACGAAGTCCAACCCATGGGAATCATCCTCAAAAGGGGTGATTCTTCGCTGCAAGGAGAGCCTGTGCTCACTGTCGGTGACAAGTTCCCCGAGTTCGACCTGACCGCTTGCGTCTCGCTGGAGAAGGGCAAGGAGTTCGAGCAGCTCAACCACAAGTCCTACGAGGGCAAGTGGCTGGTCGTGTTCGCCTGGCCGAAGGACTTCACCTTCGTCTGCCCGACCGAGATCGCCGCGTTCGGCAAGCTGAACGACGAGTTCGCCGACCGCGACGCCCAGATCCTCGGCTTCTCCGGTGACTCCGAGTTCGTGCACCACGCCTGGCGCAAGGACCACCCGGACCTGACCGAGCTGCCCTTCCCGATGCTCGCCGACTCCAAGCACGAGCTCATGCGTGACCTGGGCATCGAGGGCGAGGACGGCTTCGCGCAGCGCGCCGTGTTCATCGTGGACCCGAACCACGAGATCCAGTTCACGATGGTGACCGCCGGTTCCGTGGGCCGTAACCCCAAGGAGGTCCTGCGGGTCCTGGACGCCCTCCAGACCGACGAGCTGTGCCCGTGCAACTGGAGCAAGGGCGACGAGACCCTCGACCCGGTCGCGCTGCTGGCTGGTGAGTGACCCATGTCGCTCGACTCGCTGAAGTCCCGGGTCCCGGACTACGCCAAGGACCTCAAGCTCAACCTGGGCTCGGTCATCGGCAACTCCGACCTGCCGGCCCAGCAGCTGTGGGGCACGGTGCTCGCGACCGCGATCGCCTCCCGCTCCCCGATCGTGCTGCGTGAGCTGGAGCCGGAGGCGAAGGCGAACCTCTCGCCGGAGGCGTACACCGCGGCCAAGTCCGCGGCCGCCGTCATGGCGATGAACAACGTCTTCTACCGCACCCGGCACCTGCTGTCCGACCACGAGTACGGCACCCTGCGCGCCGGCCTGCGGATGAACGTCATCGGCAACCCGGGCGTGGAGAAGGTCGACTTCGAGCTGTGGTCGTTCGCGGTCTCCGCGATCAACGGCTGCGGCATGTGCCTGGACTCGCACGAGCAGGTGCTGCGCAAGGCCGGTATGGAGCGCGACACCATCCAGGAGGCCTTCAAGATCGCTGCCGTCGTGCAGGCGGTCGGCGCCACCCTGGAGGCCGAGGCCGTGCTGGCCGAGTAAGGCCGACACCGCTTCAGCCGAGGACCCCGCTCACCCCTGGTGGGCGGGGTCTTCCGCGTTCGCCACCGGCTCCTCCGGGGCCGGGGCCCCGGCGGCCGGCTGGTGCAACTCCTCGGAGTACTGCCGCAGATAGCCCACCACCGTGTTCGCCACCGCCACCAGCGGTACGGCGACCACCGCGCCGCCGATCCCGGCCACCATGCCGCCGGCCGCCACGGTCAGCACCACCGCGAGGGGGTGCACCCGCACCGCGCGGCCCAGGATGAAGGGCTGGAGCACATGCCCCTCGATCTGCTGCACGGCGAGCACCACGACCAGGGTCATCACCGCGGTGAACACACCCTGGGTCACCAGGGCCACGATCACCGCGAGCGCGCCGGAGGCGACCGCGCCGACCAGCGGGATGAAGGAGAACAGGAAGATGAAGACGGCCAGCGGGACCGCCATCGGCACATCGAGGAAGTAGATCCCGATGCCGATGAAGGTCGCGTCGATCAGGGCGACCAGCACGGTGCCGCGGACGTAGGCGGTCAGGGTGCGCCAGGCGCGCGGGCCGGCGCCGGCCACGCCCTCCCGGGCGGCCGAGGGCACCAGCTTCAGGACCCAGCTCCAGATGCGCTTGCCGTCGTAGAGCAGGAAGAGCGTGGAGAAGAACACCAGCAGGATGCTGGTCAGGGCCTCCACTATGACCTGAACGCCCTCCAGGCCCGCCGACGTTATCTGGTCGGCGTTGGCGCCGATGGCCTCGCGCAGGTTCTTGGCGATCTGGTTGATCTGCTTGTCGGTGACATGGAAGGGGCTCTTCAGGAGCCAGTTGCGCAGATCGTCGATGCCGGACTGTATCTGGGTGGAGAGCGTGTCGATGTTCTCCATGACCTGCCAGGTCACGAACCAGCCCATCAGGCCGATCACCACGAAGCCGCTGATCGCGGTGAGCGCCGTGGCCGGGCCGCGCGGCACCCCGCGGCGGGTGAGCCGGGCGACCGTCGGCTGCAGCAGCGCGGTGATCAGCAGGGCGATGACGAAGGCGAACACCACCAGCTGGACGGCGCTGATGACCCGCATCAGCACCCAGACGGTGCCCGCGAGCACCAGCAGCCGCCAGCCGGCCTCGGCCGCGACCCGCACTCCCCAGGGCACGGCCTGGGCGGGATCGGGGCGCGGGACGGGCGGGGCCGAGACGGGCGGACGGCGGGCGTGCGGCACCGCGTCGGCGACGGCGTCGGGCGCGGTGGCGGAGGCGGCATCGGGCGCGGCCGAGGACACCGCATCGGCCATGACCGGCTCCCGGCGCGCCGGTTCGGGCGCGGTGTCCTCCTCGGACACCTCCGCCTGGCGGGCGTCCAGCCGCTCGCTCATCTCGGTGAGACCCGCGCCCAGCTTGCCGAGCCACCCTGGCACTCGCGACATCATCCATCCTCTTCCCCCGCGTGGAGTCGTGCGCCTACGACCGTACAGTGCGAAAGCCCCTTCCCAGAGGACGGGAAGGGGCTGCGCGGGGTTGAGCGTGGCGTGGCCGGAACTAGTAGTTGCCGTTGGCCTGCCAGTAGGTCCAGGCGTCACAGGGGCTGCCGTAACGCTGGTTCATGTAGTTGAGGCCCCACTTGATCTGCGTGGCCGGGTTGGTCTGCCAGTCGGCACCCGCGGAGGCCATCTTGCCGCCGGGCAGGGCCTGGACGAGGCCGTAGGCACCCGAGGAGGCGTTGACCGCGCGGTAGTTCCAGCTGGACTCGTGGTTCACGATGTTGCTGAAACACTGGTACTGGCCGGACGGCACGATCTGGCGGGCCATCGCCTGGATCTGGGCGATCGAGTACGAGGTCTGCACGGGGAAGCTGGCATTGGCGTCGCCACGGCTGGCGGCGGCCTTGGTCTCCGTGCGCTGCTTGGCCTCCTCGGCCGCCTTCTGGGCGGCTGCCTTCTTCGCGATCGCGGTCTCGGCGGCGGCCTTGCGGGCTGCTGCCTCGGCGTCCTTCTTGGCGCTCGCGTCCGCGGCGATGGCCTGGGAGTCGGCCTGCTGCGTCAGGGTCGCGGACTGGACCTGGGCCTGCTGACCCGTGGGTATGTCCGCGAGGAGCGTGGTGTCGGCTGCTGCCGTCGGCTCGGCGTCGTTGTTCTGCGCGACGCTGCCCGAGGCAACTCCGACGACGCTTCCGACGGCGGTGACCGCGGTGGCCGAGGCCACTGCGAATCCCCGGACCGAAATCCGGCTCACACGGTTTCCTTCCAGCATCGCCCGCTTCGGTGACCCTGGCGGACGCAATCGTGCCCCTGAACACTGGCCTCCCAACTGCGGGGTCACGGGAGGCACGGGCCCGGTGGGCAACTCCCCCTGCGGGAAGCGCCGCGTGGTGCGCGGGCGGCATACGACGAACGCTATGGAGTTGGTGCTTTTCCTGGTGTTCCACACCTCCCCCACAGCCTTAAAGGCGTGGGAGGTACCCCCAGGTGGTGCAGCTGTGTCGTATGCGGGGCCTGACAGGACTGAGACTCTGCCGTAACCGGACGCCGGGAGGCAATTCCGAGTTGAGTGTGAAAGCTCACATCCCGTTTGGCCCAAGGGATTTCCGGAATCGCCCACACACGAAGGCGCCGCCCGGCTAGGCTCTGATGCCTTTTGCCGGACGGCGCCAACTGGGCTGGATCGGCTCAGATATGACCGTCTTCGAGCATTTCGGTCACAAGGGCGGCGATCTGGGACCTCTCGGACCGGGTCAGGGTGACATGCGCGAACAGCGGATGCCCCTTCAGCTTCTCCACCACGGCGACCACACCGTCGTACCGCCCGACGCGCAGATTGTCCCGCTGTGCCACGTCATGGGTCAGTACCACCCGGGAGTTGGCGCCGATCCGGGACAGCACCGTCAGCAGCACATTGCGCTCCAGGGACTGCGCCTCGTCCACGATGACGAACGCGTCGTGCAGCGAGCGGCCGCGGATATGGGTGAGCGGCAGGACCTCCAGCATGCCGCGCGCGGTGACCTCCTCGATGACCTCCCGGCTGGTGACCGCCGACAGCGTGTCGAACACGGCCTGGGCCCAGGGGCTCATCTTCTCCGCCTCGCTGCCCGGCAGATAGCCCAACTCCTGCCCGCCGACCGCGTACAGCGGCCGGAACACCATGACCTTCTGGTGCTGGCGGCGCTCCAGGACCGCCTCCAGACCCGCGCAGAGCGCCAGCGCCGACTTGCCGGTGCCGGCCCGGCCGCCCATCGAGACGATCCCGACGTCCGGGTCGAGCAGCAGATCGAGGGCGATGCGCTGCTCGGCACTGCGGCCCTTGATGCCGAACGCCTCCCGGTCGCCGCGCACCAGCCGGACGTTGCCCTCCGCGGTGACCCGGCCGAGCGCCTTGCCGCGCTCCGACTGGATGGTCAGACCGGTGTGCACGGGGAGTTCGGACGCCTCCGGTACATAGAGGTGTCCGGCCTCGAAGAGGACGTCCACCTGCTCGCCGGGGAGCGTCAGTTCGGTCATCCCGGTCCAGCCGGAGTTCTCCGTGATGGCCAGCTCCGCCCGGTACTCCTCGGCGAGGAGCCCGACGGACGAGGCCTTGATGCGCAGCGGCAGGTCCTTCGACACGACGGTGACGTCGAACCCCTCGGCCTGGAGGTTCCGGGCCACCGCGAGGATGCGGGAGTCGTTGTCCCCGAGGCGGTAGCCGGTGGGCAGCACGCTGGGGTCCGAGTGGTTGAGCTCGACACGCATGGTCCCGCCCAGTTCCCCGATCGGGATGGGGGAGTCGAGGCGGCCGTACCGCACCCGGTAGTCGTCCAGCAGGCGTAGGGCCTGGCGGGCGAAGTACCCGAGTTCGGGATGGTGCCGCTTGGCCTCCAGCTCCGTGACCACCACGATGGGGAGCACCACCTCGTGCTCCTCGAAGCGGGTCAGGGCGTTCGGGTCGGCCAGCAGGACGCTGGTGTCGAGAACATAGGTGCGCCGGTCGGGCTTGTGGCGCTTTGTGCTGGTCACCACGGAAGGACGTACCCCCTCGGATGAGGTCGGGGAGCGACGAAGCGGAAGCCGGGCCGGGAGGGCGGGACGGACCGGGCCGGCCGGCGGCCCCTGCACACGGCGGGCCGGGGGCCGGACCTCCGCGGCGCTGTCGCACGGTCGTGCTGGTGCAAAGGACCTCCCGGGCGGACGGCCCCTGCCGCCCGCTGAGATCCGACGCCCGGGGTTCGGGCGTCGACCTGCTTGGTCTATGCCCTCGAACGAGCGCCGCCATGCAAAAGCGGCCATCGCAGCGGCGGTGAACTCCTGGTGACGACAGTTCGAACGGGAATGCGCGAGGGCCCCGCCGGTGGAATCACCGGCGGGGCCCTCGGGCGTGTCTCAGCCGCCGAAGCGCCGATGACGTGCGGCGTAGTCGCGCAGCGCGCGCAGGAAGTCGACCTTGCGGAAGGCCGGCCAGTAGACGTCGCAGAAGTAGTACTCGGAGTGGGCGGTCTGCCACAGCATGAATCCGGACAGCCGCTGCTCCCCGCTGGTGCGGATGACGAGGTCCGGGTCGGGCTGGTGACTGGTGTAGAGGTGACGGCCGATCATGTCGATGTCGACGGACTCGGCGAGGTCCGCCATCGTGACGCCCTTGTCGTGGGCCTCGGCCAGCATGGAGCGCACGGCGTCGGCGATCTCCTGCCGGCCGCCGTACCCGATGGCCACGTTGACCACTATGCCCTTGGTGTGGGCGGTGGCCTCCTCGGCCTCCTTGAGGGTGGCCTGCATGCCCGCGGGGAGCAGGTCCATGGCGCCCACGTGGTGCACCCGCCAGCGGCCGTCGGTGGCGAGGGTGCGTACGACGTCCTCGATGATGCCGAGCAGGGGGCCGAGTTCGTCCTGCGGACGGTCGAAGTTGTCCGTGGACAGCAGCCACAGGGTGACGACCTCGACATCGGTCTCGGAGCACCAGCCGAGGAACTCCTCGATCTTCTCCGCGCCGGCCCGGTGGCCGTGGACGGTGGTGGAGCCCGACGCCTTCGCCCAGCGGCGGTTGCCGTCCATGATGACGCCGATGTGCTTGGGCACCTGGGCGTGGTCGAGGTGGCCCTCCACCCGGCGTGCGTAGAGCCTGACCAGCAGGCCGCGCAGTTTGTCGCGCAGGTTCACGTGGCCCTCCGGGGGGTTGGCGCGGGGTACGTTGCCGGGCCCGTCGAGCCTACCGCTGCCCGGGCCCTGGTCCGGCCCTGCTGCGGCGGGGCGAGGGGGCGGGGGCGGGATCGGGACTCCGGTCCTCGCTGTAGGGACGCACGCCGGGTGGTGACCGGTTCCCGGTCGGGACCTCTGGCGCGGGCAAGAAAAAACGGGCCGGTCCGTGGGGGGGAGACGGACCGGCCCGAGGGGGGGTTTCCACCATAACCCTTCGTAAGGGCGGATGGGGGCATTGGCGCCCCACAACTACTCTCCGAAGTCACCCGGGAACGCCCTGGTGGATGCGGAACGATGGATTCAGGGGGTCTTTCCGGTCGATTCACCGGGGAATCCCAGGCAAACCTGGTCGGACGCGATGAAAACCGAAGGATTTCGGAGACTTGCCGCCATCCGGGGGCGCGTCGGCGTGTTGCCCCCGAATCCCTCCGACGGACCACCCGTGCGGCGAACGGTGAGGTGACGGCTTCCGCGCGCCCCCAACGGGGCGATCTCCCCGTTTCACGGCACCGCGCAGCCCCCTCCACTGCGCGGTACCGCCCGCGCTGCTTTGCTGGCGCGAATTGCGTTGGTCTGAACTTACGTGACGGGTGGGGCTGGTGTGAACAGAGTCCGATAACGATGTGGACACTGCGGGGCCCCGGAGAGTTCTAACGGGGTTTGCGGGCGTCGAAGAGGTGCCGCGAGCTGTGGGCGACGAACGGCCCCTGTCGCTCGATCCGCTCGTGCAGCGCCCTGAGTTGGGGCTCGTACGCCTCGACGGTGAACCCGGGCACCATCCAGACGACCTTGCGCAGGAAGTGGACAACGGCGGCGATGTCATGGAACTCCATCCGCAGCCGCTCCGCCGGCAGGGCGACGACCTCCAGGCCCGCCGCCTCGGCCGCGGCCCGCTCCCGCCGCGGATCCCGCGCCCGGCGCACGGTCTCCGGCTGCGGCCCGAGGAAGTGCTCGACCAGCTCGAAGGCGCTGGCGGGCCCGACATGCTGGGCGAAGTACGTGCCGCCCGGCCGCAGCACCCGCGCGATCTCGGCCCAGTGCGGCACCACCGGATGCCTGCTGAGCACCAGGTCGAAGGCCCCGTCGGCGAAGGGCAGCGGCGCGTCGTCCGGGGCGGCGACGACCACCGCGCCGTGCGGCCGCAGCAGCTCGGTGGCCCTGGCCGTGTTCGGCGGCCAGCCCTCGGTGGCGGCGACCAGCCGGGGCCGGGCCGGGGCGGCCGCGCCGAGGCTGAAGGCCAGCACCTCCCCGCCCCCGGTCTGGATGTCCAGCGCGGCCTCGGCGGCGGCCAGCCGCTCCCCCGCCGAGCGCGCGTACCCCCAGGAGGGCCGCGCCTCGGTGGCCCGGCCCGCGAACCAGGAGAAGTCCCACCCCTCGGTGGGCACGGCGGCCCCCTCGGCGACGAGTTCGGCGAAGGACCGGCGGGCTGGAGTCATGCCCTCCATGATGACGAGCGCCGACGCCCCGGTCCTCCCCTTTTCCACCTGCCGCCGTACGGCTCCGGCGACGGCGCCCGCGCCGGTGGCGGCCAGGAGATGGACGACCACCCGGTGCGGCTCCGTGCGCCCGGCCTCCGCCCGGCCCTCCTCGATGAGCCGGTCCGCTCCTCACCCGCAGCCGCTCGGGAGGGAGCCGGGGCCGGAACACAATGCCGAGTGAAGTCATGGGGACCTTCCTGGCGGGGGATGGGGAAGGGGACAAACGCTTTACGGGGCAGGCCCGTTGACGGTGGAGGAACGATGGCGCGACGGCGGTGGCGGGACGGCCCGGGAGTGCTGCGGATCCCCGGGGAGCCCCGGGCGATGGAGGTCCCCCTGGAGATCGCGGCCTCCTACCGGGCCCGCACCAGGGGGCTGCTCGGCCGGACCGGTGTCGACGGCGCGCTGCTGCTGTCCCCGGCCAACAGCATCCACACCTTCGGGATGCGCATCCCCATCGACGTGGCGTACCTGGACCGCCGGCTGACGGTCCGCGCCGTTCGCACCATGAAGCCGGGCCGCCTGGGCCTGCCCCGCCCGCGGGCCCGGCATGTGCTGGAGGCGGAGGCGGGGGCGATGGCGGGGTGGGGGCTGCGGGCCGGGGTGCGGGTGAAGGTGGCGGTGGGCGAGGGCGGGTGAGCCCCGGCCGTCAGTCCGCGGTGCGCGGGAAGGACACCTCCACCCGGCGGTTCTTCTTGCGCCCCTCCTCCGTGGAGTTGTCGGCGATGGGGTACTGCTCGCCGTAGCCGCGGACCTCGAAGGTGATGTCGGGGCTGTCGAGGTCCTGGCCGAGGACCGCCTGGACGGCGTTGGCGCGCTGCCGGGACAGGAGGACGCCGTGGCTGGAGGAGCCGAGGTCGTCGGTGAACCCGAAGACGCGGACCTGGGTGGCGCGCTGCTTCCTGATCTCGGCGGCGATCGCGGCGATACGGGCCTTGGCGTCGGCGCCGAGCTGCGCGCTGTCCTTGCCGAAGAGGACCTCGGCCTGGAGGGCGAAGGTGACGTCCGCGTTGGTGTCCTCGCGGCGCTCGTCCCCGCTCTGGTCCTCCACGACCGACTTGATGTCCAGCACCTTGGGCTGGGCGAGCGTGGCGCCCTCGGGCAGCTTGAGGTCCGGGTCCTTGGGGTCGATCTTCACGGGCGCGGCGGCGGACGGCGCGGTGTCGGGGGGCTCGGCGGGGTCCGTGCTGTCGGCGTGCGCGGCGGTGAGCGTGGTGGCCAGCAGGAACGCGGCGGAGGTGAGGGTGAGCGCGAGACGGGGTCGGGTGGTCACGGGTGCCTCAGCCGGAGATGGGGAGGGTGGCGGAGGAGAAGGTGGGCAGCTGGAACTCCACCTGGTTCGCGGGCGGCGCCGGGAACTGCATGAAGACCGCGAGGGTGTCGCCGGCCCGCAGGGTGGAGAAGCCCGTGGTGGTCAGCGGCCGGCCCTCGGTGTCCCGCAGCACGTAGTACCGCTTCTTGCCCTTGGGGTCGACCAGGGTGGCCCCGCCCAGGGACCTGCCGTTCTTGATGATCTCGGTCTCGTTGCCGCTGAGCGCGGAGGGGATGACGACGCTCTGGGCGCCGTCGTTCTTCAGGGTGCCGTTGACGGTGACGAACCCGCCGGAGTCCCGCTGGGCGGAGGTGATCTGGAGGCTCAGGCCGTCGGAGCCGCGCAGTTCGGCCAGCGGTTTGTCCGACTGCCCCTTCTGGGCGCTGGGCCCCGCCCCGGCCGCGCTGGAAGCGGGTGCCGTCCGCTCCGGCCGCTTGCCGTCGTCGCCGCCGCTGCCGCACCCGGCCGCGCCCGCGGCCAGTCCGGCCGCGACGGCCAGGGCGACCATCCCTCTGCGGGTCTTCGCGGTGAACCGCATGGTCATAGTCCGCTTCCTTCGTCACTCATCGTTCGCCAGTCGGTCGTTCGTCAGTCGGCCAGATGCACATCGAAGAGGTCCTCGGGCCCGGGAAGTCCCGAGGGGTCGTCCGGATCCAGGTCCCATACCTTGTCCTTGCAGGTGAGCCGGGGCAGATCCGCCTTCGCGGCGCCGTGCGCGGGACCGTCCCCGGCACCCTTCGGCGGCAGCTCGAAGGTGCACAGGGGCTCGATCTCGGCGGTGGCGGAGGCGGTCGAGCGGAACCTCTCCGTGCCGGGTACGACGGAGCGGCCGACGGACTTGTCGGTCCGCACCTCGGCCGAGTACTTCAGCGGCCCGGCCGGAGCGCATCCGGTCAGCCGGGCGTCGTTCCGCCCGGCCAGTTCCCCGGCCCGTGCGCAGGGGTCGCCGGCGAGGGGCGCGTCGCCGTCGAGGACGGCCTGCCACTTCGTCGGGTCGAGCAGCACCTTCAGCCACTGGCCGGTGAGTTGGTCCCGCACGTCCTGGGCCGCGGCGAGCGCCGCGGCGTCGGCGGCCGTCTGGGCGCCGCCCCGGTTCACCGCCGCCTGGCCGACCGCGAGATAGGCGAGCGCGAGAAAGAGCAGGCCCGCCACCACCGTGAGATAGATGGGGAAGGCCTGCCCTGCGTCGCGGACCGGACGGGTCAGCCGCCGGTGACCTCGGAGATCTTCGAGGTGATCGCGTCGTAGATCGTCTGCCCGATGCTCGTCCCGGTGATCGCCAGCACGATCGCCACCACCACCGCGATGATGCCGAGGTACTCCACCGCGGTCTGGCCCCGGTCGTCGCGCGCGGCGCGGGTCATCAGATACGTCACGGTGGTGTTGAACCATTTGCTCACGGTTGTCCCCTCCAGCTGCGCGTCCGATCGGGGCACCGTACGAGGCGGCCACCCGCTCGGCCGAGGGTCCCAGGGCCCAACCCCGGGCCCATTTCACGGTGTCGGCGCCGGTCCGGTCCGGCATCTCACGCCACCCCCAGCCATTTCGCCGCGGCCTGGGACCTGGTGGCGGTCTGGAGCTTGGCGAAGATGCGGTTGATGTGGTTCTTGACCGTCTTCTCGCTGATGAAGCAGACGGCGGCGATCTGCTGGTTGGTCATGCCGGACGCGATGAGGTCCATGATCTCCGCCTCCCTGACACTCAGCCGGAACCGCGAGCGGATCGACTGTCCCATAGAGGATTGCAGTTGTGAAGGAGGAGGGGAGGTATTTTGGCCTTCTGTGGCGGCGAGTTGGGAGTCTCCGTGTGCAGCTGCACTCCCCCGCAATCCGTCCACCAACGCCCGCGTCGCCCCCGGTGTCACATGCGGCCGGCCCTCGTGGACGTCCCGTACGGCGCGCACCAGCTGCTCGGTGGTGAACTCGCCGTGCACCAGGTATCCCCCCGCCCCCAGCCGCAGCGCCTCCCGCACCGTCTCGGCCTCATGGCTGTAGGTGAGCATCATGACGGGCGCGAGGCGCGCCAGGTGGGGCAATGCCGAGATGCCGTCGACGCCGGGCATGCGGACGTCGAGGAGGATGACGTCCGGATGATGCCGTAGCGCGGCCTCGTACGCCTCGCGGCCGTCCGCCGCCTGCGCCACCACGGTGGTCTCCGCGCGGTCGGTGAGCAGCGCGGTCAGACCGGCGCGCACCACGGGATTGTCGTCGGCCACCAGCAGCCTTAATCGGGCGGGCGGCTGGAAGGCCGGTATGCCGGGGTCGTTCGGGTGCTGCCGCATGGGTGTGCCGTGCCTCCTGTCAGGAATCCTGGGTGCGCAAGGGGAGTTCGACGCGCACCTCGGTGCCGCGGGGGTGGGGGCCGCGGCCGATGCGGATGCGGGCGCCCGCCTGTGCGGCCCGCTCGACCATGCCGAGCAGGCCGAAGTGGCCGCGGGCGCGCAGCTGTTCGAGGGTGGTGCCGGGGGGCAGGCCGCGGCCGTCGTCGTGGATCGTCAGCCGCAGCAGGGCACCGTCGACGCGGAGCCGTACGTCCACCCGGGTCGCGTCCGCGTGCCGGTGGGCGTTCTCCAGTGCCTCCGTGGCGACGGCGAGGAGGGCGCGGGCCGGGGCGGCGGGCAGCGGCGGGAGGGTGGCCGGGGGGTCCGGGCAGGCGCAGGTGACGTCGAGCGTCGTACGGGCGGCGAAGTCTCGTACGGAGTCGGCGAGTTCGGACCAGAACGGCTTGGACGGCGCGGTCCGCTCGTCCTGTTCGGGCCCTTCGCGTCGTAGGTCCATGAGCAGTTCCCTCGATTCCGTCGCCGCGCGGCGGGCCGAGCGGGAGACCAGTTCGGCCTGGTCGCGGATGCGGGCCGGGTCGGGGGCGGTGGCCGAGGCGGTGGCCGCGAGGCCGTCGGCGGCGAGGGCGACGCCGTACAGGGTCTTGGCGACGGAGTCGTGCATCTCCCGTGCCAGCCGGGCGCGTTCGGCACTCACGGCCTCCGCCGCGGCGAGCCGCGCCCGTACGGTCGTCAGCGCCTCGGTGGCGGCGCCGAAGCGGAGCATCAGAGCGCGCAGGGTCGAGCCCATGGCCCCGGCGACGACGCACAGACCGGGCAGCAGCAGCGCCTCGGCCACGGGGGCGGACCGGTCGGCCTTCAGGGTGAGGTGGACGACGAACAGGATCAGCGCCTGGAGCGACGCGAAACAGGCCGCCCCGCGCCAGCTGTAGAGCAGCCCGGCGAGCAGCGGGGTGCAGACACCGGCATAGGCGAGCGTGGTGTCAGGCCCGGCCGAGACCAGCAGGAGCGACCCGATGAGGGTGTCGGCGACGAGCAGCGCGGGGTGCCGCAACAGCAGCGGCCCGAACCGCTCCCAGTCCCGGAACAGGACGTACGACACCATGACCGCGACAACGACCGCCACCCCGACCAGCCGCACCCCGACCCCGGGCGCGGCATGCAACAGGGCCGCGGGCGCCGCCACACCGATCATGGCCAACCGAAACCCGAAGACTTGCCGACACATGGCTTGCAACGCCCGGATCTGGAGCTGCTCGGAGGGGGGGTCGGGGGGATCGGCGGAGGGCTGGGCGGAGGACGGGGACGGGGACGGGGACCCGGCGGGAGGCTCGGCGGGGGACGGGGACGGGGACCGGGCGGGGGGCGCGGCGGGAGACTCGGCGGGGGACGGGGACAGGGACCGGGCGGGGGGCGCGGCGGGAGGCTCGGCGGGGGACGGGGACGGGGACAGGGGCGGGGATGGGGATGGGGATGGGGTCCGGGCAGAGGGCCCGGCGGGAGACTCGGCGGAGGCGTGGACGAGTGCTCCGGCGGGGGCCGTCACGTCGTCCGGCGCGGACTCCGCGGGAGCCGTCCCATCGTCGTGCACCGGCTCGACAGGGCCCGCCGCACCCGGCACCGGCTCGGCCGAGGCCGTCGCACCGCCCGCCACATGACCGGCGAAGAGCCGGACGAAGACTCCGGCGGGAGCCGCCGCCGCACGGTCCGGCATTGGCTCTACGGGAGCCGTCCCACCGTCCTGCACCGGCTCGACAGGGCCCGCCGCACCCGACACCGGCTCGGCCGAGGCCGCCGCACCGCCCGCCACATGACCGGCGAAGAGCCGGACGAAGACTCCGGCGGGAGCCGCCGCCGCACGGTCCGGCATTGGCTCTACGGGAGCCGTCCCACCGTCCTGCACCGGCTCGACGGGGCCCGCCGCACCCGACACCGGCTCGGCCGAGGCCGCCGCACCGCCCGCCACATGACCGGCGAAGAGCCGGACGAAGACTCCGGCGGGAGCCGCCGCCGCACGGTCCGGCATTGGCTCCGCGGGAGCCGTCCCACCGTCCTGCACCGGCTCGACAGGGGCCTCCACGCCCAGCGCCAGCGCGCGCTCAGCCGAAGCCGCCACCCCGCCCGGCCCCGCCTCGGCAAGACCCGGCACACGATCCGGCGAGGAGCCGCCGGTCACCACCGCGTCCCCCGCCCCCGGCTCGGCGCCCGTCACCGCGGCGTCCGGCACCGGCTCCGCATGAGCCACCGCGTCGCCCGGCACCGACCCGCCAGGGCCCGCCGCACCCGGCACCGGCCCGGCAGGGGCCGTCACACCCCGCCGTGGCGATCCGCCCGCCCCCGCCCCGCCGTCCCGCACCCACCGCGCCCCCTCCGAAAGCACCCCCCGCACGCGCCTCGCTCTTTCACACCCCACGTCCCTCACTTCCCCGTGAGGGATCCGAAGTCCACGCCCGAGCCCAGGATCAGGCCCGCGCCGAGGAGGAGCATCGTCGCCGGGACCATGAAGGTGGTGATCATCAGCGTGGCCTTGGGCACCGCGCGAGCGGCCTTGCGGCGGGCGTTCTGGGCGTCCGTGCGGCGCATGTCCCTGGCCAGCGAGACGAGGGTGTCGACGATCGGCGCGCCCAGTTCCTCGCCCTGCTGGAGCGCGGTGACGAACATGGCGACCTGTTCGGAGTCATTGCGCCGGCGCAGCTCCGCGAAGGCCTGGCGGCGGCTCATGCCGAGGTCCATCTGGCGCAGGGTGATCCGGAGTTCGTCGGCCCAGGGGCCCTCGTAGCGGGACGCCACCCGGTCCAGGGCCTGCCGGAAGCCGAGCCCCGCGCTGACCACGACCGCCAGCACGTCCAGGAAGTCCGGCAGGGTCCGCTCGATCACGTCCCGGCGGACCCGGATCGCCGACCAGATCCCGACCTCCGTCCAGAACGCCCCGAACAGCAGCAGCAGAACCGCCACGAACCACTGCCCGCGCAGCAGGAACACCAGGAAGCCCACACCGCCCAGCGCGCCGTACACCGCGCGGCGGGCGGCGTACCGGTCGATGGTCAGGCCCCCGGGGTTGCCCGCGAGGTCGATCCGGCGCCGGTACCGGGCGACCAGCCGGGGCCCCATCAGCCGCAGCACCAGCGGCGCGTACCGCATGCCCATGCGGTCGATCACGGAGCCCACCGCGCCGGTGCGGGTGGCGCCCACCTCCAGGGCGACGGCGAGGTCGACGGGGAGCTTGGCGTCGGCGCGGTACATGCGCACACCGGTGAAGATCCCCCACACGGCGACGCCCGTCAGCAGGGCGAGCAGCAAGGCCATCAGGATCCTCCCTCCCTCACACGTCGATGCGGCTGAGCCGCCGGATGAGGACGAAACCGACCGCGTACAGCCCGAACGCGACGAGCACGCAGCCCTGGCCCACCGGGGAGCCGGTCATCCGGGCCAGGGCGCCGTCCCTGACGCCGTTCATCAGGAACAACGCGCCGACCCCGAGAACGGGCACGGCGTACGACGTCATGGTCACCTGGGAGAGCTGGGTACGGACCTCCCGCCGGGTCTCCTTGCGCTCCTCCAGCGTCTCGGTGAGATTGCGCAGCGCGGAGACGACCTGGCCGCCGGCCCGGTTGGACAGCACCAGCGTCGTCACCAGCACGACCAGTTCCCGCGACGGGAGCCGGTCGGCGAGTTCACCGAGGGCGTCGTCCAGCGAATGGCCGATCGCCAACTGGTCGGATACCTTGACCAGTTCCTCCCCGGCCGGCGCCTCCAGCTCCTCCGCCGCCATGCCGATCGCGGTCCGCAGGGCGAGCCCCGCCTGCGTGGCGTTGGCCAGGATGCGGGCGAGTTCCGGGAGTTGGCCGATGAACCGCTCGATGCGCCTGCGCCGCTGCCAGTTGAGGAACTGCACCGCCGCCCAGATGCCCAGCAGCCCGGCGATCGGCCCGAAGAACGGCGCGAGCGCGGCCTGGCCGATCAGCCAGAGCGCGGCGACCGTACCGAGCATGGCGACGAAGAACTCGCCCGGCGTGATGTCCAACCCGGTGGCGGCGAGGCGCCGTTCGAGCCAGCGACCGAGGCGGGTACGGCGCAGCCGCCGGTCGAGATCGCGGAAGTGCCGCCCGCGCCCGGTGCCCGAATCCGGTGGCCCGGTGTGCGTGAGCCGGTCCACCAGCTCGGCCCGCCGGGCCCGGCCCCGGGCGTAGCTGTGCACGCCGATCACCGCGAACACGCAGGTCAGCAGCGCCGCTCCGAGGGTGAGCTGGACGAGGGTGTGGAGTTCCATGTGGGGGCCTACCTGGCTTCTCGGGTGGCGAGCTGGTCGGCGGTGCGGGCCACGCCGAAGGCGCCCGGCACGGGCCGGCTCGCCATGTGCAGGCGGTCGGCGGTGCGGCGCGGCAGCGGGAAGTAGGCGAAGGCGCCGGGCACCCGGCCGTCCGCCGTCATCGGCTCCGCCTCGAAGCGGGCGACGCTGGCCAGCCGGTACGGCTCCCCGCCATGGCTGTCCAGCAGCGCGATCTCGGTGATCCGGCGGGCGCCGTCGGCGAACCGGGTGAGCTGGACGATGACGTCGACCGCGCTGTTGATCTGGTCGTGCAGCGCGACGAACGGCACCTCTACGTCCGACATGGAGGCGAGCGTCTGGAGCCGGGTGAGGGCGTCCTCGGCGCTGTTGGCGTGCACGGTGGCCAGTGAGCCGTCATGGCCGGTGGACATCGCCTGGAGCATGTCGAGGGACTCACCGCCGCGGACCTCGCCGACCACGATCCGGTCGGGCCGCATCCGCAGCGAGTTGCGCACCAGGTCGCGGATGGTGACCTGGCCCTTGCCCTCGACGTTCGGCGGCCGCGACTCCAGCCGGACCACATGGCTCTGCTGGAGCTGGAGTTCGGCGGAGTCCTCGATGGTGATGATGCGCTCGTGCGGCGGGATGAGCCCGGACAGCGCGTTGAGCAGGGTCGTCTTGCCGGTGCCGGTCGCGCCCGAGACGATGATGTTGAACTTCGCCTGCACCAGCCCCGCCAGCAGATACACCATGGGCTCGTCGAGCGAGCCGAGCCCGATCAGCTCCTGGAGGGTGAAGGAGCGCGGGAAGCGGCGGATGGTGAGGACGGGCCCGGTCAGCGACAGCGGCGGGATGATGACGTTGACGCGCTCGCCGGACGGCAGCCGGGCGTCCACCATCGGATTCGACTCGTCCACCCGGCGGTTGACGGTCGACACGATCCGCTCGATGGTCTGCATCAGCTGGTCCGCGGAGGCGAAGCGCAGCGGCAACTGCTCGACGCGGCCCCCGCGTTCGACGAAGATCGCGTCCGCCCCGTTCACCATGATCTCGGTGATCGAGGTGTCCTCCAGGAGGGGTTCGAGGATGCCGAGGCCCAGCGCCTCGTCCACCACCCGCCGGATCAGCTGGGCGCGCTCCACCGTGGAGAGCACCGGGCCCTCCCGGCTGATGATGTGCCCGAGCACCCGTTCGAGACGGCTGCGGCGCTCCGCGGCGGCCAGCGCGCCCATCTCCGCGAGGTCGATCTCCTCCAGCAGCTTGGCCCGGTAGGCGGCGACCAGATGCCCGTCCTCGCCCCGGCTGCCGTGCTCCTCCGGAGTGCTGATACGTGCCCGCAGGCTCATGGTCACCGGCTCCTCAATGGTCGAGCGGCATGGTCGCCGACTTCGTGGCGTCCCCGAAGCTCCATACGATCTTCGGGATGCGGACGGTCGCCGTCACGGTCACGGAGCCGCCCCCGCCGCCCTCCGCACAGCTCACCCGCATCCCCCCGCCGACCGCCGCCGCGCACGCCTGCTGCGCGTCCTGCCGCAGCGAGGCGGCCCGCGCCCCGGCACGGGCCGCCGTACCGGCCTGCTCGGCGGCGTAGGCGACCGCGCCGAGCTGGATGCCGGCGAGGGCGACGATCAGCAGCACGGGCAGGAACCCCAGGTATTCGATGGCGACTTGGCCGCGCTCGCGACTCTCACGGCGGTCACGACGCCCGCTCGGGTACCGCATCTCAGTCCTTCGCCTCCTCCACCGCACCGGCGTGCCCGTGCACCCGCGCCGGGAAGGCGATCAGGCCCGGGAAGAGCACCGGGACCTTCAGGGAGACATCGGCCGTGACGTAGCCGGACCCGCCGCAGCTCACCGTCGCGTCCCCCCGCCACGCCGCCGACAGATCCTTGCGCCCCGCCGCCGCGCAGGCCGCCTGCCGCGCCCCGCCCGGCGACGCCGCCGTACCGGCCCGCACCGCCTCGTCCGCGGCGTTCCCGGCGAGCGTGAAGGTGTACCCCACGAGCACGGCCTGCCACACGAGCACCAGGGTGAGCAGGATCAGCGGCAACATGCCGAGGAACTCGATGCTCACCTGACCCGCATCGCCCACCCGGCCCGCATCACTCATCGCACCCGGATCACTCACCCGGCCCGCACCGCGCGTCGGACCCGCATCGCTCATCCGGCCCGGATCGCTCGTCGAACCCGCCTCGACCAACCGGCCCGCCCCGCTCACCGGCCGCGCATCGCCCACCCGGCCCACATCACTCATCGGACCCGGATCACTCACCCGACCCGAATCCGTGCCCCTCTCGCCCCTCCTCGTCACCGGCTCACTCCTTCCGCCGCCGAAGGCCCCCGGCACGCGCCCCGTCGCGCCCGCCGCCGCGCCCGTTGCCCCGCACGCCACCCCGCGCCCCACCCCGGTGCGCGCCCTCCGCCGCCCGTGCGAGCCCCAGCTCTCCCGCGAGCGCCCACAGCGCCTGCTTCACCGTGCTGCGCGCGTCCAGCTCATGGACCCGCCCCGCGTCCACCACCGCCTGCAATTCCTTGAAGTTGGCGGGTACGGCGGTGCGCGCCAGCGCCGTACCGGTGATCCGCTGCACCAACGCGGGCTGGATCTCGGTGTGCCGGCTCTGCCGGTTGACGACGACCGTGGTCTCCTCCGCCTTGCGGATCTGGAGCCGGTCCCACATCCGCACGGTCCGCTTGGCGGCGCGTACGGCGATCACATCCGGCGTCGTCACCAGCAGCGCCGTGTCCGCCGTCTCGATCGCGGCCGCGCCCGCCCCGCCGAGCTGTGCGCCGCAGTCGATGACGACCACCTCGTAGCGCGAGCGCAGGGCGCGCACGATCTGCCGGGCGGCCCGGTCGGTGACCTCCTCGCCGCGCTCCCCCTCGCCGGGCGCGAGCAGCAGGGCGAGCCCGGTGTCATGGCGGAAGAGGGCGTCGGCGAGGACGCGCGGCGAGATGTCGCTGATGGCGGCGAGGTCGGCGACCGAGCGCCGGAACTGGATGTCCAGGAAGGAGGCGACGTCCCCGCACTGGAGATCGAGGTCGACCAGCGCGGTGGACCGCCCGGAGGCCTGCGCGGCGAGCGCGAGCTGTACGGCCGTGAGCGTCGCGCCGACACCCCCCTTGGCGCCGCTGACCGTGACGACCGTACCGCCGGAGCCGCTCGGCGCCTCGCCGCCCTGGCCGAGGTGGCGCCGTACCTCCGTCGACCACTGGGCGACCGCCTGCACCCGGCCTGCCAGTTCGTCGTACGACAGCGGGAGCGCGACCAGGCCCCGGGCGCCGGAGTCCATGGCGGCGGCGAACAGGCCGGGGCTCGCGTCGGTGGTGACGAGGATGACGCCGACCGCGGGGAAGCGCAGGGCGATCTCGCGGATCAGCTCCAACGCCGGTGCGGGGCCGATGCGTTCATGGACGACGAGCACCTCGGGCAGTTCGTCCACGGCCTCGGCGGCGAGCCGGGCGAGGGCGTCCACCAGCTGGGTGGAGTCGGTGACCGGCGGCTGCGGTTCGGCGTCGGGCAGCTGGCTGAGCAGGGTGACGAGGGAGCGGACGGCGTCCGGGTCGGCGCCCGCCGGGAGGATCCTGGTCGGCATGCGGGCCGCCTCTCACTTGTCCGTCGCGAGTTCGTAGGTGCGGTCCTTGTCCGGGACGCTCGTGTCGCCGCCGGGGCCCACCAGCGCGAGCCGGACGCGCTGCGCGAAGGACTCGGCGTAGGTGATGCGCTGGGCGTCGAGGGTGGACAGCGCGAAGGTGATCGGGACGGCCTCGCTCGGCTGCTGCTGGTTGTTCTTGGCGGCGTCCGGGTCCAGCGCGGTGATCCGGCCGACGTCGAGGACGCGGGCGTCGGTGACGATGATCTTCGACTGGTCGGGGTCGCCCTCCTTCTTGCCCGCGAAGGTGGCGTACACATTGACCCGGGACCCCGGGGTGATCTTCCCCGCCACGCCCGTCGCCGCGTCGATCATGATGGCGACCTCCTGCTGTCCGGGCTGGAGGGCGGGCTGGTCCACGATCATGTCGCTCTGGAGCAGCGACCCGGCGCGCAACGTGGTGACGGCGATCTTGCCCTGGAGCGCGCGCAGATCGGTGACCGCAGTCCCGGACAGCCACCGCTTGGGCATCCTGACCTTCTCGAACTGGCCCGCGTCCAGGGTGGTGTACGGCTTCACGTCGGAGCGGACCCGGTAGGCGGTGACCTCGGGGCCGACCTTGGAGTCCACGTCATGGACGACGGAGAGCACACCGGCGAACGCGAGCAGAGCGCACAGGACGGACAGGAGCAGGAGTATCACGCCGCGGCGCTGACGGGAGTTCATGAACCGTGCAACCTCATTGGGGGAATCGGTCGTTCGGGATATGGACGTACAGGTCGTGGGCGTGTTCCCGGGCTCAGGCGGGCGTGCGGGGTTCCAGGGCCCGTGGGGCGGGCGGTTCATGGACGGGCGGTACGGCGGAGCAGAAGACGCAGCGGTCGCCGATGACGTCGAGCCCGCACCAGTGGCAGCTGGACTGCCGTACGGACGTGACCAGTTGGTACAGCACGGACAGATCGTCGAGGTGGGCGCAGAACTCGACCATGCGGCCGGTCCCCCACCAGGTGCGGGACTCGGCGGGCAGCGCGGTCTCCCGCACGCCCTGCGCCCCCCACGCGGTCCCGAGTCCGGCCGCCCAGTCGCCGGGCAGCTGCCCCTTGGCGAGCAGCAGCCAGGTGGGGAACTCGGGCCCCTTGAGGGTGACTTCGGCTCCGACCTTGACGAGCTGCGGCTCGGGATGGGCGAGCACGGCGAACTGGCTGCCCGGAACCCAGGACTTGGCGTGCGCCTTCAGCCCGACCGGCACCCGGTCCAGGCGCGCGACGGAGCCGAGCACGGCCCCTGCGTGGATGTAGTGGGCGAGCAGCCGCCCGGCGGAGGCCAGCACGCCGGGGCTGAGGTCGCAGGAGGCGAGCTGGCGTAACTGGCGTCCCAGGACGGCGACTCCGAGGGGCGGCAGCTCGGGCCGGAGCAGCGCGATCCGGTCGCTCTCCAGCAGCGAGCGCAGGGTGTACAGCCGTCGTACGACCGGCTCCGGGGTGGCCGCCGAGCACACCACGACGACATGGCCGTGCCCCTCGATGAGGTCGCTCAGTTCGGTGAGGGCGTGATCGAGCGGATGCCGGTCGAGTCCGGCCAGCACGACGGCGGGCATGGTGCGTTCGTCCTGTGGCGGCAGCGCCAGATCGGCGCTGGTCACGGCAATGGCAGTTGGCACGCCCCGCTCCCCGGTGACTTCACTGCGTGACTACCTGAGCACTGTATCCACGCGCGCCGGGCGGGAGAACAGCGTTTGTGAAGCCCATGTGGAACTTGCTGGGGGCAAGTCCCCGCAAACCGGGGCAGGTTGCGAAACCCATCGACCCCCGCTTTGGTCTGGACCTCTTGACAGCCGGATTGGTCTGGACCAACTTGTCTGTGCACCGGTGGCCACCGGCTCCACCCCACGGATTCCAGCCCGTCGGATTCCACTCCCCTGGAATTCACCCGTTGGGATCCACCCGCTGGACCCCTGCCCCACTCCGACTCCCCCCGGAGGTCCCCGTGGACCGAGCACCAGGCACCCCCAGACCACCCCGACGCCGGCTCGCGGCCTGGTCCGCCGCCGTCACCCTCGCCCTCGCCACCGCCGGCCTCGCCGCGACCGCCGCACCGGCGTCCGCGGCCGACGTCAACAACGTCGTCAACGCCGGCTTCGAATCGGGCCTGTCCGACTGGACCTGCTCGGCGGGCAGCGGCACGACCGTCTCCTCTCCGGTGCACTCCGGAACCAGTGCGCTCAAGGCGACCCCCGCGGGGCAGGACAACGCCCAGTGCACCCAGACGGTCGCCGTCAAGCCCAACTCCTCGTACACGCTGAGTTCCTGGGTCCAGGGCGGCTACACCTACCTGGGCGTGACGGGCACGGGCACCACGGACGTCTCCACCTGGACGCCGGACACGACGGCCTGGAAGCAGCTGTCGACGTCGTTCACCACCGGCGCGAACACCACGTCGGTCACGCTCTACACCCACGGCTGGTACGGCCAGGCCGCCTACTACGCCGACGACCTCTCCCTCTACGGCCCCGACGGCGGCGGCACCGGCGGCACCACCCCGCCCCCCACCGTCCCGGCCGCCCCCACCGGCCTCGCGGTCTCCGCCACGACCTCGTCCTCCGCCTCCCTCACCTGGTCCACGTCCTCCGGCGCGACCGGCTACAACGTGTACGAGAACGGCGCGAAGGTCTCCTCGACGACCGGCACCTCGACCACCCTCACCGGCCTGTCCGCCGCCACCTCGTACTCCATCCAGGTGACGGCGACGAACGCGGCGGGCGAGTCGCAGAAGTCGGCGGCGGTGACGGCGACCACCGCCTCGACCGGCACCGGCGGCAACACCGGGGGCTCGCTCCCGAAGCACGCGGTGACGGGCTACTGGCAGAACTTCAACAACGGCGCCAAGGTCCAGAAGATCTCCGACGTGCCCGCCGCCTACGACATCATCGCGGTGGCCTTCGCGGACGCGTCCACCACGCCGGGCGCGGTGACCTTCACGCTGGACTCGGCCGACCTCGGCGGCTACACGGCCGACCAGTTCAAGGCCGACATCAAGGCCAAGCAGGCGGCCGGCAAGAAGGTCATCGTCTCGATCGGCGGCCAGAACGGCACGATCTCGGTCAGCGACTCCGCCTCGGCCACGAACTTCGCGAACTCCGTCTACTCCCTGATGCAGACGTACGGCTTTGACGGCGTCGACATCGACCTGGAGAACGGTCTGAACGCGACGTACATGACCCAGGCCCTGCGCGCCCTGTCCGCGAAGGCGGGCCCGTCCCTGATCATCACGATGGCCCCGCAGACGATCGACATGCAGTCGACGTCCGCCTCCTACTTCCAGACGGCCCTGAACGTGAAGGACATCCTCACGGTCGTCAACACCCAGTACTACAACAGCGGTTCCATGCTGGGCTGCGACGGCAAGGTCTACAGCCAGGGCACGGTCGACTTCCTCACCGCCCTCGCCTGCATCCAGCTCCAGGGCGGCCTCTCCCCCTCCCAGATCGGCCTCGGCCTCCCCGCCTCCACCAGCGCGGCCGGCAGCGGCTACGTCTCCCCCTCGGTCGTGAACAACGCCCTCGACTGCCTGACCGCCGCCACCAACTGCGGCTCCTTCAAGCCCTCAAAGACCTACCCCGACCTGCGCGGCGCCATGACCTGGTCCACCAACTGGGACGCCTCGAACGGCAACGCCTGGTCCGGCACGGTGGGCACCCACGTCCACGCGATGCCCTGACCTGACCTGACCACCCCCGACCCCCACCACCCGGCGCCCGGCCTCCTCCTCGGAGTCCGGGCGCCTCGTGCGTTTTCGGCCGCCCCGGCCCGATTCGCGTTGCGAGCGGCCACACACCGCCACGATGCTCCCTGACATGACCTCAGGGGGCCAGAACATCTCCATGCCGTCGAACGGCGATCCCTTCACCCGGTCGACCGCCGCCGAGTCGGCGCACGTGCGCCATGAAGGGGCCGCGCGAGTGGGCGAGTTCCGCCGCACGGCCGTTCTCGTACGCTGGCTGGGCGCCCGGCTGCTGGACGCCGCGGTGCCCGCCGCGGGGGTGCCGTGCGGGGTCGCGCTGGACGCGGGCGGCCCGGGCGCCCTGTTCCCGCCGGTCGCGGGGATCGTGCCGGACCGGGTGGCGGTGGACGTGACCGAAGCGTGGGGGGACACGAAGTGAGCGGCGACGGCAAGGACTTGAAGACCGAGGGCCTGGCCCTGATCGCCAAGGGGCTGTACGACGCCCCCACGAAACCGCTGTGAGAGACACACGTACGAGTTTCATGGTTGGTCCGGCATCGCCGGATCCACGGAAGAGGCAGACGCCGGCTCCTGGGGTCTGCTCTACGAACGTTCCGCCGATATGGATCAGCCGCCAGGCCCGGGGGCCTTTCGGGTCCATGTCATGGCCAGGGGCGAAGTGCAGGACAGACTCGATCCATTCCTTTCGCCCTGTCGCCCTGTCATCGAGGACTGACCCCGGAACGCAGAAAACCCCCGCACCAACGGTGCGGGGGTTTCCCTAAAAATTGTTCGGCGGCGTCCTACTCTCCCACAGGGTCCCCCCTGCAGTACCATCGGCGCTGAAAGGCTTAGCTTCC
>NZ_JBMJCT010000066.1:0-22195 GCF_049222185.1 Streptomyces sp. LaBMicrA B280
GTGGCCGGCGTCCGGCCCGGACGGGTTTCCCCGTCCGGGCCGGCTCGCGCGCGGCTCAGCCGCAGACCGAACCCGCCTTCGGGATCGTCCCGTTGAGCAGGTAGGCGTTCACCTTGCTCTGTACGCACGGGTCCTTGCTGTCGTACGCGCCGTGCCCCTGGCCCTTGAAGGTCAGCTGGACGCCGACGCCCGTGCCGAGCGCCTCCGCCATCCGCCGCGCGCCCTCGTAGGGGGTGGCCGGGTCGCCCGTGTTGCCGACGACCAGGATCGGCGCCGAACCGGGGGCGCTGACGTCGGGGTGATAGGCGGCGCCCGGCACGGCCCAGTCGGTGCAGCCGATCATGCCCCAGGCGAGGAAGTCCCCGAACAGCGGCGAGGCGGCACGGAACTCGGGGAGCACGCGCTGGACGTCGGCGACGGTGTAACGGGGCTTCTCGTCGGCGCAGTTGATGGCCACGTTCGCCGAGGTGATGTTGCTGTAGTGGCCGTTCTCGTCCCGGCCGTTCATCGCGTCGGACAGCACCATCAACACCTTGCCGTCGCCGTCGTACGCCTGCTCAAGACCCTCGGTGAGGTACTCCCAGAAGTCCTTGGAGTACAGGGACTGGGCGATGCCGTTGGTCGCCGCGGTCTGGGTGAGCAGGCGCGGCGCGATCCCCGGGATGGGCTTCTTCTCCAGGTCGGCCAGGAGTTTCGCCACCCGGTTCTCGACGTCTTGCCGGGTGTCCCCGATCGGACAGCCCTCCGGCTTGGAGACGCAGTCCTCGGCGAAGTTGCCGAGCGCCAGCTGGAATCCCTTCGCCTGGCCGAGCGCGCTCTGCTCGGGGTTCTGCGTGGGGTCCACCACCCCGTCGAACACCGCCCGTCCGACCCGCGTGGGGAACAAGTGGGCGTAGACACCGCCGAGTTGGGTGCCGTACGAGATGCCGAAGTAGTGCAGCTCGGCGTCGCCGAGCACCCGCCGCATCAGATCGATGTCACGGGCCGCGTCGGTGGTGCGCACATGGGGCAGCACCTCCCCGGACCTGTTCTCGCAGCCCGCGTTGAAGTTCCGGGTGCGCCGCACGAGTTGGGTGCGCTCGGTGGCGTTGTCCGGGGTCGCGTCCTGCTGGAAGAAGGTGTCCAGCTGGGCGTCGGTCTTGCACGTCACCGGCGCGCTGCGGCCCACCCCGCGCGGATCGAAGCTGACCAGGTCGTAGCGGGTGCGCAGGGTCGCGTAGTCCTGGGCGAAGGCGGGCAGCGCGGTGACCCCGCTGCCGCCGGGGCCGCCGAAGTTGAAGATGAGCGAGCCGATCCGCTCGCTCGCGGGCCCGCTGGCCTTGGCCCGGATCAGGGAGATGCCGATGGTGGATCCCTGGGGCCTGCTCCAGTCCAGGGGCGCCCGCATGGTGGCGCACTCCCAGGCCGCGCCGTTCGGCAGCGGGGACGGCGCGCTCCCGCCGCCCTCCGCCTCGTCCGGGGCCGGGCAGGCCGTCCAGTCCAGCGTCTGCGTCGTCAGGGACGCGAGGGACGCGGTGGCGCCGGTGCTGACATCGTCGTCGCCGCAACCGGCCAGCAGTGCGGCCAGCAGCACGGCGGCCGTCGTCAGGGCGGTGGTGCGCGGCCAGGGGGGAGCGGCGGCTCGCAGCCGGGAGGGAGAGGCCATGCCCCCATCCTGCGGGCCCGCACGCCGGGCCGCGCGGGGCACGGGCCGTACGAGGTACGACGTTCACGGGGACGCCCCACAAGGCCCCGGCAAGGCCCCCCGCGGGCTTCCCCTGAAGGGTCGGCCGGGGTCCTACGGGTTCCTCCGAAGGGCCGGCCGGGGACCTACAGGGCTCCCTTACGGGTCAGGTGATTGAACGCCAGCCACCCCGGCAGCACCGGCAGCCACAGCGTCATCAGCCGGAACAGCAGTACGGCGGGGGCCGCGACCTCCTTGGGCAGGCCGAAGGCGATCAGCCCGAGGGTGAGGCTCGCCTCGATCGCGCCGACGCCACCGGGGGTCGGCGCGGCCGAGCCGAGCGCGTTGCCGGCGAGGAAGACGACCGCGACGCTGGCGATGCTCAGCGTGGTCATGCCGTGGCCGAAGGCGCGCACGGCGGCGTCCAGGCACATCACGTTGCACGCGGTCAGCAGCAGCATGCCGCCGATGCCGGTGACCAGCTTCTGCGGCCGCTGGAGCACATCGAGCATGCGCGGCACGACCCCGGCGAACAGCGACCTGACCCGGGTGACCACGAACTTCCGCAGGAACGGCACCGAGGTCACCACCAGCACCAGCACCGCGACGGTCAGCAGACCCGCGATGACGGTCCGGGACGGCGACAGCGACGGCGTCTTCTCGGTGCCGGTCAGATAGCCGAAGGACAGCAGCATCAGGATGTGGCAGCCGAGCCCGAACAGCTGCGAGGCGCCGACACTCGCCACCGCGAGCCCCGGGCGCACGCCCGCGCGCTGGAGGAAGCGCGTGTTCAGCGCCACCCCGCCGACCGCCGCCGGGGCCACGATCTTCACGAAGGAACCGGCGACCTGCGCCGCCACCGTCCGCGGGAACGGCACCCGCTCCGGCACGAAGCCCAGCAGCGCCATCGCCGCCGCCACATAGCTCAGCGCCGAGAACAGCGCCGCCGCGATCACCCAGCCCCACTGGGCCTGCGAGAACAGCGTGCCGAACTGGATGTGGGTGAGCTGCGTCAGCAGGAAGTACGCGCCGATCGCGCCGGCGATGAAGCTGATCAGCGTGCGCGGCCGCACCCGCTCAAGACGGGCCGGCTGCACCGGGGCCTGCGGCCTGATCCGCAGCACCTGGTGCCGGATCTGGGTGAGCAGGTCCTCCTCGCGGGCCTCCTCTATGGCCTCGTCGATCGCGCGCCGCTCGGCCCGCTGCTCCGCTCGTACGACCTTCTTGTTCGACTTGTCCGACTTGTTCGACTTGCTGAGTTCGCTGAGCTGCTCATCGGCGTCGGCGCCCTCGGCGAGCGTCGTCCCGTTCGCCTCCGCGGCCTCCCGCAGCCGGGCCAGTTTGGCCTGGTGGGACGCCTCCAGGACCGCCTCCCGCTCCCGCTGGGCCCGCTCCCGGCCCAGTCGGCGCAGGGTGTTGCGGGTGGAACGGGTGAGCGCGATCGGCTGGAGCATCGGCAGGCAGTCGGCCACCGCGTCGGGCCCGAGCACCTCGACCGCCGAGGCCACCGCCCGCTCCGCGCCGACCCGCAGCCCCAGCGTGGTCAGCAGCTGGGCCACGTCCATGCGCAGCAGCAGCTCACCGGCCGCGATCTCGCCGCCGCGCAGCTCGGCCAGGATCACCTCGCCGGAACGGCCCACCAGGATCGCGTCACCGGCCAGCCTGCGGTGCGCGATGCGCCGCGACTGGAGCGCGCGCACCTGTGCCCAGGCGCTGCGCAGCAGATCGTCGGTGATCTCCTCGTCCGCCAGCGCGTCCAGGGTGCGCCCGCCGGTGTGCTCGTAGACCAGCATCACGGCGTCCGGGCCCAGCTCGGAGGTGGCGATCAGCTTCGGCGCGTTGGCGCCCGCCGCGATCGCCGCGTAGGCCAGCAGCGCCTCCTGCTCCAGTGCCTGGCGCAGCGACTGGAGGCTGGAGCGGGTGGCGAAGCCGCGCAGGGTGAGGTTGCGCCACGCCCGGTAGAAGAAGCCCTGGGCCTGCTGTTCCCGGTCCACGACCGTGACGTCCAGCGGCGGGCCGTCCTCCAGGGTGACGAAGTAGCGCCGGCCCCGGTCGCCGTTCTCGCTCTCCACGACCTCCTCGCGGGCCGCGCCGACCGGGCGGAAGCCGACGTGCCGCAGGCCCGCCAGCAGGGTCTGGCCGGTGGGGCGGACATTGGGCGAGCCGACCGCGTACAGCGTGCCGTAGGCCACCGACCAGCCGATCAGCACCGTCAGGACGATGGAGAAGGCGGTCGTGTAGCCGGTGACCAGCATGGAGAACGCGTCGAGCAGCAGCACGATCCACAGCACCGAGCGCCAGCGGGGTCTGCGGGACATGCCGACGGCCGTCATATAGGCGATGACGGGCGCCAGATAGCCGTGCACCGGGTCGGTCAGGGCGTGCACGTCGACCGGCGAGGGCTGGGTCAGCGCGTCCTGGATCGAGCCCGGCGCGGCCCGCGCGACCCACAGGTCGGTGGCGAGCGTCACCCCGTGCGCGAGGACGGCGGCCAGGACGCCGTCGGCGATGCGCAGGCCGTCCCGTTTGATCAGCCGTTCGATCGCGAAGGCGACCGGGACCAGCAGGATCGCGATGCTGGACGCCAGCCCCGCGAATCTGATCAGCAGATCGGGGGCCTGTCCGGTGCCCTTGTTGATGTCCTGTTCGAGGCCCGAGGTGGTGCCGTGCGCGAACGCGGCGACGGCCAGCAGCACCACGATGGCGAGCAGGCCGACCAGGAGCCGCATCAGATCGGAGGGCCGGTGCACCCGGGCCGGGAGCAGGGGCTCGTCGCCCTCCACCGGGTCCGGATGGTCCGGGTCCTGACGCTCCGGGTCCTGACGGTCCGGGTCCGGGTCTGGGTGATCCGGGTCCGGTCGGTCGGCGGGCGGTCGGTCGGCGGTCGGTCGGTCGCCGGGCGGGCGGTCGGCGGGTGGATCCGTGTGCGGATCGCCGTCGTCCGCGTCGCCTGTGGAGCCGCTCCGGTCGGTCGGCGGGTTCTGCGGGATGTGCGCCCCCTCGGTGCGTGCCGCCTCGGTGCGTGCCGTGTCCGCGGGGTGCGGATCCCGGTGGGCGTCCTGGCCGCCCTCGCCCGTACGGCCGGTGTTCGGGCGTGCGCCGGCGTCAGGGGTGCCCGACCCGCCCTCGGGGTGCACTCCCTGCTGTTTCATGATCTCTTCTTGGTCTCGTATCACCGGTCACCGCCCGCACGATGGTGGCATGTCCCACCGACACACGCGGGCGCCAGGGTGTGGATGTGCGGTCGCACAGTCTGCCGGAAGCGCCGCCCGGGGGCGAGAGGGACGTTCGCTCCACCGGGCTCCGCGATGTCGGCGGGGTGCGGCAGGATGGGGCGAATGAGCGATGGGAGCCCCGGCGCGGAACCCCGCGAGACGCACCCGGACGACCTGCCCGAGTACGCCGAGCGGGTCCTTGAGGTCGCCGAGCTGATCCCGCCGGGACGGGTCATGACGTACGGCGATGTCGCCGAGTGGCTGGAGGAGGGCGGCCCGCGCCAGGTCGGCCGGGTGATGTCCCTGTACGGCGGCGCCGTGCCGTGGTGGCGCGTCGTACGGTCCGACGGGGTGCTGCTGCCGGGCCACGAGCTGAGCGCGCTCGGGCACTACCGCGTCGAGGGCACACCGCTGCGCGAGGCGGGCAGGAGTGCCGAGGGTCACCTGCCGCGGCTCGACATGCGGCGGGCCCGGTGGGACGGCGGTGCGGACGCGGGTCACACCTGACAGCTTCCGCCATCGGAGGCGGTCGGCGGCAACCCGTCCCTCGCACGGGTGATACCCGGGACGTCCGTGGCATGCCGTACGTTCGAGAGTCGGCGGTATCGCGCCGGCGGCCCGTGCGCACCTCACCCGGAGCTCACCGCCCCGCGCGCGCGACCGCCCGCTCGCCCGCACGACCAGCCGTACGACCACCAGGACCGGCCAACCACGTGAGCTCCTCTTTCTCCACCGGACACCCGCCGCACCCCGAGGCGCGGCGGGGGAGCCGTGGCGCTTACCGCCTGGTCCGCACCCCGCCGTCCCGGACGGCTCCTCCTGTTCTGGACGCCGCCCAGCGCGCCGTGGTTGACCACCGCACCGGACCCCTGCTCGTGCTCGCGGGCCCCGGCACCGGCAAGACGACCACCCTCGTCGAGTCGGTGGCCGCGCGGATCGCCGAGGGCGCCGACCCCGAGCGCATCCTGGTGCTCACGTTCAGCCGCCGGGCCGCCGTCGACCTGCGCGACCGGATGGCCCTGCGGATCGGCGCGGCCCGCGCGCCCCGGGCGACCACCTTCCACTCGTACAGCTACGCCCTGGTCCGCGCCCACCAGGACAGCGGGCTGTTCGTCGAGCCGCTGCGGCTGCTCTCCGGCCCCGAGCAGGACGTCACCGTCCGCGAGCTGCTGGCCGGGCAGCCCGAGCTGGAGCGGCTGGGGCTGACCCATGTGCGCTGGCCGGACGAGCTGCGCGCCTGCCTGACCACGCGCGGCTTCGCCGACGAGGTCCGCGCGGTCCTCGCCCGCAGCCGCGAGCTGGGGCTCGCGCCGGGCGCCCTGGACGCGTTCGCCCGCCGCATCGGCCGCCCCGACTGGCGCGCGGCCGCCGCGTTCCTCGCCGAGTACCTCGACGTGCTCGACCTCCAGGGCGTGATCGACTACGCCGAGCTGGTGCACCGCGCGGTCCTGCTCGCCCGCCGCCCCGAGGTCGCCGCGGATCTCGCCGCGCGGTACGACGCGGTGTACGTGGACGAGTACCAGGACACCGACCCCGCCCAGGTACGACTCCTGCACGCGCTGGCCGGCGGCGGCCGCACCCTGGTCGCGCTCGGCGACCCCGACCAGTCGATCTACACCTTCCGGGGCGCCGACGTGAACGGCATCCTCGGCTTCCCGGAGGCCTTCCCGAGCGCCTACGGCGGCCCGGCGCCGGTCCAGGTGCTGCGCACCAACCGCCGCTCCGGCGCACGCCTGCTGGCCGCGACCCGGCTGATCACCCAGCGGATGCCGCTGCCCCGGCTGCCCGCCGACAAGGTGCGCGCCCACCGGGAGCCGGCCGCGGCCCGTGACGGCGGCCGTGCCGAGGTCTACACGTATCCGACCCCGGGCACCGAGCTGGACAACATCGCGGACATCCTGCGCCGCTCCCATCTGGAGGACGGCCTCCCCTGGCGCGAGATGGCCGTCCTGGTCCGCGCCGGCGCCCGCTCCCTGCCGACCCTGCGCCGCGCCCTGACCGCGGCGGGCGTCCCCCTGGACATCGACGGCGACGACCTCCCCCTGCGCCACGAGCCCGCGGTGGCCCCCCTGCTGACGGCACTGCGCGCGGTGGCGAGGGCGGAGGCGACGGGGAGGGGGGAGCCGGGCGAAGCGGCGCGGGGCCACAAGGAGCGGGAGTCGGAGGAGCGAGGTCTGGAGGAGTGGGAGTCGGAGGAGCGGGGGCTGGAGGAGCGGGAGTCGGAGGAGCGGGGGCTGGAGGAGCCCACGCCCGGCTCTCCGGAACTCGCGGAGCCGCCCGCGCCGGATTCCGCCGACCCCACCGGCCAGCCCCGCTGGCTCGACACCGAGACCGCGCTCACCCTGCTCGCCTCGCCGCTCGCCGGTATGGACGCGGCCGATCTGCGGCGGCTGGGACGGGCGTTGCGGGAGGAGGAGCGGGCCGGCGGGAACATGGTGCCGCCGCCCTCCGACGAGCTGCTCACGCGGGCGCTCGCCGAGCCGGAGCGGCTGGCGGTGCACGACCCGGCGTACGCCCGCGGCGCCCAGCGACTCGGCGCGCTGCTGCGCACGGCCCGCGAGCGCCTGGCGAACGGCGGTACCGCCGAGGAGGCGCTGTGGGACCTGTGGAACGGCACGCTCTGGCCGGGCCGCCTGGAGCGGGCCGCCCGGCGCGGCGGCGCGGCGGGCCGTAACGCCGACCGGGACCTGGACGCCGTCTGCGCCCTGTTCGCCACCGCCGCGCGCGCCGAGGAGCGCACCGGTGGCCGCGGCGCCCTGAACTTCCTGGCCGAGATCGAGGCCGAGGACATCGCCGCCGACACGCTGACCCGCCGCGCGGTGCGGCCCGACGCCGTCCGCCTGATGACCGCGCACCGCGCCAAGGGCCTGGAGTGGCGCCTGGTCGTCGTCGCCGGTGTCCAGGAGGGCCTGTGGCCGGACCTCAGACGCCGCGGCTCGCTCCTGGAGGCCGACCGCATCGGCCGCGACGGACTCGCCGAACCGCTCACCCCGGGCGCGCTGCTCGCCGAGGAGCGCCGGCTCTTCTACGCCGCCGCCACCCGCGCGCGCGACCGCCTGGTCGTCACCGCAGTGAAGGCACCGGCCGAGGACGGCGACCAGCCCTCCCGGTTCCTGGCCGAGCTGGGCGTCGAGCCGAAGGACGTCACCGGCCGCCCCCGCCGCCCGCTGGCCGTCGCCGCGCTGGTGGCCGAGCTGCGCGCCACCACCGTCGACCCGGCCGCCTCTCCCGCCCTGCGCGAGGCCGCCGCCCGTCGGCTGGCCCGGCTCGCCGCGCTCACCGACGAGGACGACCGGCCCCTCGTACCGGCCGCCCACCCCTCCCGCTGGTGGGGCATGTTCGAGCCGACCGAGAGCAAGGTGCCGCTGCGCCACCGGGACCAGCCCGTCGTGCTGTCCGGCAGCGCCCTCGACCAGCTCGCCAACACCTGCGCCCTCCAGTGGTTCCTGGGCCGCGAGGTGAAGGCCGACGCGCCCGCCACCACCGCCCAGGGCTTCGGCAACGTCGTCCATGTCCTCGCCGACGAGGTCGCCTCCGGGCGCACCCCGGCCGACCTGGACGTCCTCATGGAGCGCCTGGACTCGGTGTGGAACGCGCTCGCCTTCGACGCGCCCTGGAAGTCACGCCAGGAGAAGGACAACGCCCGCGCCGCACTCGAACGCTTTCTCAACTGGCACGTGATGAACCGCTCCACCCGGACTTCCGTCGCCAGCGAGCAGGACTTCGACGTCACCCTGGAGGCGGGCGACTACCAGGTCCGTATCCGCGGCCAGATGGACCGGGTCGAGACGGACGCCGAGGGCCGCGCCTACGTGGTCGACTTCAAGACCGGCAGACAGGCGCCCACCGCGCGCGAGGTGGAGCGCCACCCCCAGCTCGCCGTCTACCAGCTCGCCGTCCGCGAGGGCGCCGTCGACACCGCCTTCGACGGGGAGCGCCCCGAGCCCGGCGGCGCCGAACTGGTGCACCTGAGGCAGGGTGCCGCCAAGCGCGACGGCGGCGAGACCCTGCCCAAGGTGCAGACCCAGGAGCCGCTCACCGGGGAGTGGGTCGGCGAGCTGCTGGCCACCGCCGCGGGAAAGGTCCTGGACGAGCGGTTCGGCCCGAACGCCGGCCAGCACTGCGCCCACTGCGCCTTCCGCGCCTCGTGCAGCGCACGCCCCGAGGGGCGGCACGTGGTGGAGTGACGTACCGCACGGAGTGACGTATCGCACCCCGTGTACGGCATCCCGCGCCCCTGACCTGCGCCTATCCCCGCCCCGGGGACCGGCGCGCAGGGGATTGTCAGTACCTCCCGCTACCTTTTTGGACATGCCCGCACATCTCACCGATCCCGAGCAGCTCAAGGAGCTCCTCGGCATCCCCTTCACCCCGGAGCAGACGGCCTGCATCACCGCGCCGCCCGCCCCGCAGGTGATCGTGGCCGGTGCCGGTTCGGGCAAGACGACGGTGATGGCGGCCCGCGTGGTCTGGCTGGCCGGCACCGGACAGGTCGCCCCCGAGCAGGTCCTCGGGCTGACCTTCACCAACAAGGCCGCGGGCGAACTGGCCGAACGCGTCCGCAAGGCCCTCGTCAAGGCCGGTGTCACCGACCCCGACGCCATCGACCCGGACAACCCCCCGGGCGAGCCGGTCATCTCCACGTACCACTCCTTCGCCGGCCGCCTCCTCACCGACCACGGCCTGCGCATCGGCCTGGAGCCCGCCTCCCGCCTCCTCGCCGACGCCACCCGCTACCAGCTCGCCGCCCGCGTGCTGCGCGAGGCCCCCGGCCCCTACCCGGCGCTCACCCGCTCCTTCGCCGACCTCGTCAGCGACCTGCTCGCCCTGGACTCCGAACTCTCCGAACACCTGGTGGACCCCGGCGAACTGCGCGCCTGGGACACCGAGTTGCTGACCACCCTCCAGGACGCCAAACTCAGCAACGCCGAACTGCGCAAGGTCCCCGAGACCGCCACCGCCCGCCGCGAACTCGCCGAACTGGTCCAGCGCTACCGCCGTGCCAAACGCGAACGCGACCTGCTCGATTTCGGCGACCAGATCGCCCTGTCCGCCCGCCTCGCGACCCTGCCCGAGGTGGGCCGCCTGCTGCGCGAGGAGTTCCGGGTGGTCCTCCTGGACGAGTATCAGGACACCTCCGTCGCCCAACGCGTCCTGCTCGCGGGCCTGTTCGGGTCCGGCACCGGCCACCCGGTGACCGCCGTGGGCGACCCCTGCCAGGCCATCTACGGCTGGCGCGGCGCCTCCGTCGCCAACCTGGACGACTTCCCCGACCACTTCCGCCACGCCGACGGACGCCCCGCCACCCGCCAGGCGCTCAGCGAGAACCGCCGCAGCGGCGGCCGCCTCCTCGACCTCGCCAACGGACTCGCCGCCCCCCTGCGCGCCCTGCACGCGGGCGTCGAGGCCCTGCGCCCGGCCCCCGGCGCCGAGCGCGACGGCCTGGTCCGCTGCGCCCTGCTGCCCACCCACGCCGAGGAGCTGGACTGGCTCGCCGACTCCGTCGCCCACCTCGTGCGCACCGGCACCGCTCCCGGTGAGATCGCCGTCCTGTGCCGTACGGCCGCCGACTTCGCCGCGATCCAGGGCGCGCTGGTCGCCCGGAAGGTCCCCGTCGAGGTGGTCGGCCTGTCCGGGCTGCTGCACCTGCCCGAGGTCGCCGACCTGGTCGCGGTCTGCGAGGTCCTCCAGGACCCCGGCGCCAACGCGAGCCTGGTACGGCTGCTGACCGGCCCCCGCTGGCGCATCGGCCCCCGCGACCTCGCCCTCCTCGGCCGCCGCGCCCGCCTGCTGGTCGCCCATGCGGGCGCCGGTGACACCGGTGACCCCGATCGCCGGCTCGCCGCCGCCGTGGAGGGCACCGACCCGGCCGAGGTGATATCGCTCGCCGACGCCCTGGACACCTTCCTGGACGCCCACGGCGGGGACGAGGACGGACTGCCGTTCTCCCCGGACGCCCGCGTGCGCTTCGCCCGTCTCGCCACCGAACTGCGCGATCTGCGCCGCGCGTTGTCCGACCCGCTGATGGACGTCCTGCACCGCGTCCTCGCCGTCACCGGCCTGGAGGTGGAGCTTTCGGCGTCCCCGGGCGCCCTGGCCGCCCGCCGCCGCGAGACCCTCGCCAACTTCCTGGACGTCGCCGCCGCCTTCGCCGCGGGCGACGGAGAGGCCACCCTGCTCGCCTTCCTGGGCTTCCTGCGCACCGCCGTCCAGTACGAGAAGGGCCTCGACAACGCCCTGCCCGGCGGCGAGAACACCGTCAAGGTGCTCACCGCGCACAAGTCCAAG
The DNA here is from genome assembly GCF_049222185.1 of Streptomyces sp. LaBMicrA B280. NCBI lineage: Bacteria > Bacillati > Actinomycetota > Actinomycetes > Kitasatosporales > Streptomycetaceae > Streptomyces > Streptomyces sp. LaBMicrA B280. Next base: position 11,167 of record NZ_JBMJCT010000066.1, read on the forward strand.
GGCCTGGAGTGGGACGTGGTGGCCGTGCCAGGACTGGTCAGCGGCGCCTTCCCCAGCGCCCAGGGCCGCGACAAGTGGACCGCGCAGGCCAAGGTGCTGCCGCACGCCCTGCGCGGCGACGCCGCCACCCTGCCCGACGTGGACGGCTGGGACGCGCGCGGCATGAAGGCGTTCCACGAGGCCGTGAAGGAGCACCAGCACACCGAGGAACTCCGCCTCGGCTACGTCACCTTCACCCGCCCCCGCTCCCTCCTGCTCGGCTCCGGCCACTGGTGGGGTCCCAGCCAGAAGAAGAAGCGCGGCCCCTCCGACTTCCTCCAGGAGCTGTACGCGCACTGCGCCGCCGGGCACGGCGAGATCGAGGTCTGGGCCGAGGAGCCCGCCGAGGACGAGGAGAACCCGGCCCTGCGGGAGCCCGACGCCGACCTGGCCTGGCCGCTGCCCCTGGACGCCGACGCCTTCGCCCGCCGCCGCGCCGCCGCCGAGACGGTCCTCGCCCACCTCGACACCCTGCCCGCCCCCGGCCCGGCCCCCGCCGCCCCGGCCGCCCCCGAGGACCCGGACTGGCCGACCCCGCCGGAGGAACCGCCGTACGACGAGCCGTATGACGAGCCGTACGAGGAGCCGCCGTACGACGAGGTTCACGACGAGCCGCCGTACGAAGACCCCTTCGGCGCCGAACCGCACCACGAGCCCTACGGCGGCGCCCCCGCCATCCCCCACCAGGCACCCGCCCCCGGCGAGCCGGGCCCCCGCCCGGACCTCACCCCCGAGGAGTCGCGCCTGATCGCCTCCTGGGACCGCGATCTGGACGCGCTCGCCGGGGAACTGCTGCTGGCCCGCCGCGCCGTCACGGACGTACCCCTGCCCGCGACGCTGACCGCCACCCAGCTGCTGCGGCTGGCCGAGGACCCGGACGGACTCGCGCAGGAACTCGCGCGCCCCATGCCGCGCCCCCCGCAGCGGGCCGCGCGCCGGGGCACCCGCTTCCATGCCTGGGTGGAGTCGCGCTACGAGGAGCTGGCGCTGCCCCTGCTGGAGCCCGACGAACTGCCCGGCGCCGACGCCGAGATCGCCGACGAAGCGGACCTGGCGGCCCTCAAGGAGGCGTTCGAACGCACCGAGTACGCCCGGCGCACGCCGTACCGCGTGGAGGAGCCGGTCCAGCTCGTCCTGGCCGGGCGGGTCGTGCGTGGCCGGATCGACGCCGTCTACCGGGAGGGCGAGGGCGCGTCGGCGACGTACGAGATCGTGGACTGGAAGACCGGCCGGGAGCACACCGCCGACCCCCTCCAGCTCGCCGTGTACCGGCTGGCCTGGGCCGAACAGCGGGGCGTCCCGCTCGACGCGGTCACCGCCACGTTCCTGTACGTGCGCACCGGCGAGGCCGTACGCCCCCCGGACCTGCCCGGCCGGGCCGCGCTGGAACGGCTGCTCACGGGCGCCTCCGGGGCAGCCGACGGCGAGGGCGACGTGATCCAGCGCGCCCCCCGAGTGTGACGAACCGCCCGCCGAGGATGTGCGCGCGGGCCGATAGGCTCGTGAGCATGAGCCAGACCCCGGACAGCGCCGTCCGCACGTACATCGAGCAGCACCGCGCCGCCTTCCTCGACGACCTCACCGCGTGGCTGCGCATCCCCTCCGTGTCGGCCCAGCCCGACCACGCGCCCGACGTGCGGCGCAGCGCCGACTGGCTCGCCGCGAAGCTGACGGAGACCGGTTTCGCGACCGTCGAGGTCTGGCCCACCAAGGGCGCCCCGGCCGTCTTCGCCGAGTGGCCCTCCGGCGAGGCGGACGCGCCGACCGTGCTGGTCTACGGCCACCATGACGTGCAGCCCGCCGCCCGCGAGGACGGCTGGAACAGCGAGCCCTTCGAGCCCGTCGTGCGCGGAAACCGCCTCTACGCGCGCGGCGCCGCCGACGACAAGGGTCAGGTCTTCTTCCACACCCTGGGCGTCCGCGCCCACCTCGCCGCCACCGGCCGCACCGCCCCCGCGGTCAACCTCAAGCTGCTGATCGAGGGCGAGGAGGAGTCCGGCTCCCCGCACTTCCGGGCCCTGGTGGAGGAGCGGGCCGAGCGCCTCGCGGCCGACGCCGTGATCGTCTCCGACACCGGCATGTGGGCCGAGGACACCCCGACGGTGTGCACCGGCATGCGCGGCCTCGCGGAGTGCGAGATCCGGCTCTACGGCCCCGACCAGGACATCCACTCCGGCTCCTTCGGCGGCGCCGTGCCCAACCCGGCCACCGCCGTCGCCCGCCTGGTCGCCGCCCTGCACGACGAGCGGGGGCGCGTGGCCGTCCCCGGCTTCTACGACGGTGTCGTGGAGCTGACCGACCGCGAGCGCGAGCTCTTCGCCGAGCTGCCCTTCGACGAGGAGCGCTGGCTGCGCACCGCCAAGTCCCGCGCGACCCTGGGCGAGGCCGGACACACCACCCTGGAGCGCATCTGGGCCCGCCCGACCGCCGAGGTCAACGGCATCGGCGGCGGCTACCAGGGCCCCGGCAGCAAGACGATCATCCCGTCCGCCGCCCTGGTGAAGCTGTCCTTCCGGCTGGTCGCCGGGCAGGACCCCGACCACGTCGAGAAGGCGGTGCGCGCCTGGGCCGCCGACCAGGTGCCCGCCGGGATCCGCTGCGAGATCGACTTCGGCTCGGCCACCCGCCCCTGCCTGACCCCGCTCGACCACCCGGCGCTCAAGGCCGTGGCCCGCGCGATGGGCCGCGCCTTCGAAGGCCCGGTCCGCTTCACCCGGGAGGGCGGCTCCGGACCCGCCGCCGACCTCCAGGAGGTCCTCGGCGCCCCCGTCCTCTTCCTCGGGATCTCCGTCCCCTCCGACGGCTGGCACGCCCCCGACGAGAAGGTGGAACTGGACCTCCTCCTCAAGGGCGTCGAGACCAGCGCCTACCTGTGGGCCGACCTGGCCGAGAACTGGCGGCCCACGCCCTGACCAGCGGCACCGTGGGGAAGGGCGCCACGGGCGAGAGGCACACTGGAGACACCGCCCCGCCCGCGCCCGACCCGGTGCGTCCCGTACGCCTGCCGTACGTCCGCCCGAACCGTCCGCCGAACCGAACCGCCGTACTGGGGGAGTTGGAAGCACCCGTGACCACCTGGACCGACGACACAGCCGACCGACCCATCTCGCTGACCGCCCCCTGCGGCATCGACCGCGCCGCCCACCACCGGCTGGACGAGGCCTGGCTCGCGGCGGCGTGGAGCCACCCCTCGACCCGCTGTTTCGTGGTCTCCGGCGGCCAGGTGCTCATCGACGAGACGGCCGACGGCCGCACCGAAGTCGTCATGACCCCCTCCTTCGAGGCCCCGCTCACCGAGGCGCACCGCTACTTCCTCGGCATCGACGAGGACGGCGTCGCCTACTTCGCGCTCCAGAAGGACGCGCTGCCCGGGCGCATCGACCAGTCCGCGCGCCCGGCGGGCCTGCGCGAGGCGGGCCTGCTGCTGTCGCCGCGCGACACGGCGCTCATGGTGCACGCGGTGGGCCTGGAGAACTGGCAGCGCACCCACCGCTTCTGCTCCCGCTGCGGCGAGCGGACCGTGATCGCCGCGGCCGGCCACATCCGCCGCTGCCAGGCGTGCGGCGCCGAGCACTACCCGCGCACCGACCCGGCCGTGATCATGGCCGTGACCGACGCGGAGGACCGGATCCTGCTCGGCCGCCAGGTGCACTGGCCCGAGGGCCGCTTCTCCACGCTGGCCGGCTTCGTGGAGCCCGGCGAGTCCATCGAGCACGCGGTGCGCCGCGAGGTCGCCGAGGAGGTCGGCGTCACCGTCGGCGGCGTCGAGTACGTGGCGAGCCAGCCCTGGCCCTTCCCGTCCAGCCTGATGCTCGGCTTCATGGCGCGCGCCACCACCACCGAGATCGACGTCGACGGCGACGAGATCTCCGAGGCCCGCTGGTTCTCCCGCCAGGAACTGCACGACGCCTTCGAGGCCGGTACGGTCCTGCCGCCCTACGGCATCTCCATCGCCGCCCGCCTGATCGAGATGTGGTACGGCAAGCCGCTGCCGACGCGCAGCTTCGTCTGAGACGCGGCCGCGTCCGAAACACGGAGAAGGGCGGCCCCGGTTGTCCGGGGCCGCCCTTCTCCGTGCGCCGCGTCAGGCCGCGAGCTTCTGCTTGACCTGGGCCAGCGAGGGGTTCGTCATCGTGGTGCCGTCCGCGAAGAGCACGGTCGGGACCGTCTGGTTTCCGCCATTCGCCTTCTCCACGAAGGCCGCGGACTCGGGGTCCTGCTCGATGTTGACCTCGGTGTAGGCGATGCCCTCCCGCTCCATCTGGCTCTTCAGCCGACGGCAGTAACCGCACCAAGTCGTGCTGTACATCGTCACAGTGCCCTGCATGTCTCTCGCGCTCCTCAGACAGCTCGGAAAGGTCGTCCGGAGGAAGAACGCAAGGGGGCGCCCCGCCATTCCCACCGGGGGTATACCGCTCCCACCAGGGCATTAGTACGACAATGGGGTCCCGCCTGTGGACAACCGCCGCGGCCCTCTCCGGCGACCTGGCAGCATGGCTGTGTGACAGCAGCAACGCACTCCCCCCTCTTCCCGCAGGTACCGGCCGTCCCGGACTCGGCCGACGCGGTGCTCGAAGGGCTCGACCCCGAGCAGCGCGAGGTGGCCACCGCCCTGCGCGGCCCGGTGTGCGTGCTGGCCGGCGCGGGCACCGGCAAGACCCGGGCGATCACCCACCGCATCGCCTACGGGGTGCGCTCCGGCATCCTCCAGCCCGCCAGCGTGCTCGCCGTCACCTTCACCAACCGCGCCGCGGGCGAGATGCGCGGCCGGCTGCGCCAGCTCGGCGCCCAGGGCGTCCAGGCCCGCACCTTCCACTCCGCGGCCCTGCGCCAGCTCCAGTACTTCTGGCCGAAAGCCGTCGGTGGCAGCCTGCCCCGGCTGGTCGACCGCAAGATCCAGCTCGTCGCCGACGCGGCCGCCGGACTCGGCACCCGGCTCGACCGCGGCGAGCTGCGCGATGTCACCGGCGAGATCGAATGGTGCAAGGTCACCCAGACCATCCCCGCCGATTATCCGTACGCGGCCGCGAAGGCCGGCCGCGAGGCCCCCCGCGACCCCACCGAGATCGCGCACCTGTACGCGGCCTACGAGGACCTCAAACGCGACCGCGCGGTGATCGACTTCGAGGACGTCCTGCTGCTCACCGTCGCCGTCCTCCAGGACCGCCAGGACATCGCCGAACAGGTGCGCGCCCAGTACCAGCACTTCGTGGTGGACGAGTACCAGGACGTCAGCCCACTCCAGCAGCGCCTGCTGGACCTGTGGCTCGGCGACCGCGACGACCTGTGCGTGGTCGGCGACGCCAGCCAGACCATCTACTCGTTCACCGGAGCAACGCCCGATCATCTGCTCGACTTCCGCGCCCGCCACCCCGGCGCCACCGTCGTCAAGCTCGTCCGCGACTACCGCTCCACCCCCCAGGTCGTCCGCCTCGCCAACGGCCTGCTCGCCCAGGCCCACGGTCGCGCCGCCGACCACCGGCTGGAACTCGTCTCCCAGCGCCCCTCAGGACCCGAACCCGGCTACACGGAGTACACCGACGAGCCCGTCGAGGCCGAGGGCGCCGCCCGCCGCATCCGCGAGCTGATCGACGCCGGTGTCCCGGCCGCCGAGATCGCCGTCCTGTTCCGCACCAACTCCCAGTCCGAGACCTACGAGCAGGCGCTCGCCGACGCGGGCGTCCCCTACCAGCTGCGCGGCGCCGAGCGCTTCTTCGACCGGCCCGAGGTGCGCAAGGCCGGGCTCGCCCTGCGCGGCGCCGCCCGCTTCGGGGGCAACGACTCCCGCCTGGACGACGTCGTGGACCTGCCCTCCCAGGTGCGTGCCGTGCTGTCGGGCGAGGGCGGCTGGACCACCCAGCCGCCGGCCGGTTCCGGCGCCGTCAGAGAGCGCTGGGAGTCCCTCACCGCCCTGGTCAACCTCGCCCAGGACCTGGCCGCCGCCCGCCCCGGCGCCACCCTCGCCGACTTCGTCGCCGAACTGGACGAGCGGGCGGCCGCCCAGCACGCCCCCACCGTCCAGGGCGTCACCCTCGCCTCCCTGCACGCGGCCAAGGGCCTGGAATGGGACGCCGTCTTCCTGGTGGGCGTCGCCGAGGGCATGCTGCCCATCACCTACGCCAGGACCGACGAGCAGATCGAGGAGGAACGCCGCCTCCTGTACGTCGGGGTCACCCGCGCCCGCGAACGCCTCCATGTCTCCTGGTCCCTGTCCCGCTCACCCGGCGGCCGCCACAACCGCAGGCCCAGCCGCTTCCTCGACGGACTGCGCCCCGGCACCACCCCCACCGTCGGCCGCAGCGCCGGATCCGTCGGGGGCGTCGAACGCGGCATCCGGGGCGGTGCGGACGCCACCGCGGTGCCCCGGCGCGCCCAGCGCAGCCCGGCCCGCTGCCGGGTCTGCGGCCGCACCCTCACCGACGCCGGCGAGATGAAGCTGATGCGCTGCGAGGACTGCCCCTCCGACATGGACGAGGGGCTCTACGAGCGGCTGCGCGAATGGCGCGCCGTCCAGGCCGCGAACAGCGGGCAGCCGGACTTCTGCGTCTTCACCGACCGCACCCTGATGGCCATCGCCGAGAACCGCCCGGACAGCCCCGCCGAGCTCTCCCGCATCCCCGGCGTCCTCAGCCGCAAGCTACGCAGCTACGGAGCCGAAGTCCTGGCCATCTGCGCAGGTCAGGAGCTTGATGGCGAGATCGCGGAGGACTGATACGAACTCGTCGCAAAAATAGTTTGCGCACGCGCCGGGAATCCCCATAGGTTCTAGGCACGGAAGCAGCGGCCTTCTCCAAGGCCCGCCCTCCGTGATGTACTTGCATATACGAAACGGATCGGTTCACCGGTCCCAGAGACGCCGAGAGGAGGCGAGTCCAGTGATCAGCATCAACGTCAGCGACATCCGCACGGCCAAACTGACCGATCGCTCGGCCGTCTCCCTGTGCCTGCTCGGCGCTTTTGACCGGGGCACCGGTCTGTCCGGCATCCGTGCCGCGCACCCGGCGTCCTCCCTGCCCGTCGCGGGCCTTCCCGTCAGCGATGAGCGCAATGAGCGACCGACCAAGGCACTGGGAGCAGTAGAGGCGCAGGCACATGCCTATGCCTTTACGGCGACTGGTGCCGGATTCCGGAAGCAGACGACGCAGCACCACCAGATGTGGGCCTTCCGTGGGCCAGAACCCTGGAGTCATCCAGCCTGATTCGATCAGGCCGGCGCCTTCAGGGCCGCGGAACCCCATCCGGGATCCGCGGCCCTTCAGTTTTTCCCGACCGGGAAGGACGACGCGAAGGGGCCTCGGGACAAGAAAAGAACCCGGTACCAGCCGACACCCGGTCAACCGGCCGGACGACCAGACGAGGAAGACCACCCGTGCAACTCGAAGCGCACGCCCCGTCCGTACCGCCTTCGCAAACGATCCCCCCGCCCGGCCTCACGGAGGACTCCACCTTGATCCCCCTCACCGCGCTCACCGCGCTCGACGACGCCATCGAGAACCTCGGCGTGCCCGTCCCGTGCCGCTCCTACGACCCGGAGGTCTTCTTCGCCGAGTCGCCCGCGGACGTGGAGTACGCCAAGTCCCTCTGCCGCACCTGCCCCCTGATGGAGGCCTGCCTCGCCGGGGCGAAGGAGCGGCGTGAGCCCTGGGGCGTCTGGGGTGGCGAGCTGTTCGTCCAGGGTGTCGTCGTCGCCCGGAAGCGGCCGCGTGGCCGCCCGCGCAAGAACCCGGTCACAGCATGAACACCGCAGGAACAATCGACCGTCCCCTCACGCACGACCCCAAGAAGCAGGCCCCGATGAAGCCGTCCACCAGCGAGCCCGCAGGCTCCGCGATCCCAGACTCCACCACCTCCGGCGCGACCGAAGCCCGCCAGAACAGGACCCGTGAGATGCAACTCATGCAAGAAGCCCTGGCTCGTGCGCATATGCACGACCGCCTCCATGACGCCCACCGGCAACGCCAGGCCACCCGCCTGGCCGTCGCCCAGCGCATGCAGCGCCGCGCCGAACGCGCTTCGCTGCGTGCCCGCCGTGCGCTCGCCATGGCCGTCATGCAGTAAATGCCGCATACGACGAAAAGGTGCTGCCCCGCACGGGGCAGGACCCGAACGACGCGGTGACTCCCCGCGGGGGCCGGTCCGGCCGAACGGACCGGCCCCCGCGGTGCGTTCTGCGTGCCGCCCGCCGGGCGCGGAGTTATCGTCACCGGGTGACGAGTCTTCCCCCAGGAAGCGATCAGGGTGGCTCCGCGGAGCGCCCGGCCCCTCTCGTGTGCGCCCGCTGCGGTGTCCCCGCCCCCGCCCCCCACCCCGCCACCTGGACCTGCTCCGTGGAGGACGGCGCCCCCCGCTACTTCTGCGCCGCCTGCTCCCGCGACAACCTCCGTGCCATCGAGGGTCGTCTGGACTCGAACTGGTGGTGATCCGCCACAGGCCCGCCGCGCCGCACCCGCCGCCCCGGCCCCGGGCGAACTCCTCGGCGAACACACCCCATCAGCCGGCGCTGTAGCGCGAGCGGGGGCTCACTGTGAGCGAAGACGCGGGCTTGGCACCCGTGGTGGTGGCGCCGCTCTTCGAACATGTGGCGCAGCGACAGCGTCGTCGCCCCTGCCGCGCAACTGCTGCGCCGCCGATCGGCGCCGATCATGACGCCGTGCTCGAACCATCCCGCGCCCGGATCGGTCCGGTACGAGCCGACGGCACCGGCGACCTGCCCGGCGCGGGCCGCCTCGGCCACCAGCTGGAAGGCTCGTCCTCGGCCCGAAGGACGGCCTGTTCCTTCCCCATTGGAGCACGCGGCCCGGCTCCGGGGCCCGGGCTTTTTCGGGGGCCCCGGCTCACGCCTCCGCGGCGGACTCCTCGGCGAGTTCCTCCTCCAGGAACTCCTCCGGCTCCTCCGGCTCCTCCTGCTCGTCCAGGAGGGAGAAGCCCGGGAGCCAGGACTCCAGTTCCTCGCGGAGGCGGACCGTGGCGCCCAGCTGGCACAGGACGCCGATGGTGCTGAGGGTGACACGGTGGATCAGGAGGTAGGCAGGGGGGAGGTTGAGCTGCTTGCCGAGCTGGTAGGCGGGGGAACGGGGATCGGCGATCCGCGCGGCCTGGCTGCGCATCCAGGAGCGGGTGAAGGTGAACGCGTCGACACGGGCCGGCTCGATGATCGGCAGCAGATAGTCGAGGACCGCGTCGGGATCCAGCTCTATGGATTCCTTGACGAACCCCTCCTCGCAGAGCAGCTCGTAGACCGTCTCCGCGTCGCCGTCCAGCGTCATCCGCAGGGAGGTCCCGATCGGCTCCGGCAGCCCGCCGGGAAGCCGGTCCACGGTGCCGAAGTCCAGGACGCCGAGCCGCCAGTCGTCCTCGCCCTCCGGGCCGCCCGGCAGCAGCCGGAAGTTGCCCGGATGCGGGTCGGCGTGCAGCAGCCCGGTGCGGGCCGGGCCCGAGAACAGGAAGCGGGCCAGCAGCTGCCCGGCCCGGTCCCGCTGCTCCGGTGTGCCGTCGGCGATGATCTCCGACAGTGGGATGCCGTCGATCCACTCCGTCACCAGCACCTGCTCGCACTGGTGCACCACGGCCGGGACCACCACATCCGGATCATCCGCGAACTCCTGCGCGTGCGCCGTCTGGGCCGCGGCCTCCAGCCCGTAGTCCAGTTCCTCGGAGACCCGGTCCCGCAGCTCCGCGATCAGCGGCTTTATGTCCACGCCCGGGATGAACGGTCCCAACAGTCGGGCGAACCGGCCCAGTTGGATCAGATCGGACAGCAGGGCCTCACCGGCGCCCGGGTACTGCACCTTGACCGCCACCTCACGGCCGTCGTGCCACACCGCCCGGTGCACCTGGCCGATCGAGGCCGCCGCCGCGGGCTTGTCCTCGAACTCCTCGAACAGCTCCCGCCAGTCCGGCCCGAGCCGCTCCGCCAGCACCGCGTGCATCGTGCGGGTCGGCATCGGCGGTGCCGCCTCCTGGAGCTTGGTCAGGGCCACCCGATAGGGCCCCGCGACCTCCTCGGGCAGCGCGGACTCGAAGACGGACAGGGCCTGCCCGAACTTCATGGCGCCGCCCTTGAGCTCGCCCAGGACCTTGAAGAGCTGCTCCGCCGTGCGCTGTTGCAGCTCCCGGCCGACGATCTCCGCGGACTCGCCCACGATCCGCTTGCCCAGCCCCCAGGTCGCCCGGCCGGCGAAGCCGAGCGGGAGCGCGGCGAGCTTGGCGGTCCGGGTGACCGCCTTCCGGGGAAGATCAGACATGCGCCCTCCAAGTCCCTGTCGGCCGTGCCGCGCCCGCTTCGCGTGCCCGCTCCGTCGACGGCCGTTGCACCGCCATTGTCGCGCGTGACCGCCCCGGGGTTGAGGAGTGTTCCCCCTCCGGTTTCTCACCTGGCCTTTCGTCCGCTTTCTCACCTGGGCTTTCGGCCGCGCCGCAGCGGCAGGCCGGGTGTGCCACGACCGGGCGGGAATGCCAGTTCAGACCGGGTAGGGACACCTCCCAGCGGGCGCTCGCGGCGGACGGCGACGCGCCGTCCAGATGGGCCAGGGCGTGGGCCGCGGCCAGTCCGGCGACCGTCGTGGAAAGGGCCAGGTCACAGGCCCCGACCGGGCGGGATCCGGAGCCGGAGCGCCACTGCGCGAGCAGCCGGGGCCAGGCCGGATCACGGTCCGTGCGCGACTCGTGCAGACACCCCGCGCAGGCCGTCTCGCCCGGCAGCACCAGCGGCCCCACGACCCCTGTGCCCTCCACCACACCCGCGTACAGATGCGGGGTGCCCGAGTCCAGCAGCGACTGCGCGGCGCGCGGATCCGGGGCGTGCACCGCCACCTCGTCCCGGGGCGCGAGGATCACCAGGGAGAGCCCCGGATCCCCGGCGCCGGACCCGGGGGAGTGGGCATGGCGGGGCGGCCGGTCCGGGAGGCGTACTACGCGGCTGTCCGGCGCGACCTCGGGCTGCCGCCCGGCCACTCGGGGGAATGGAGCCTGCCGGCCACCTCGTGAACCC
>NZ_JBMJCT010000067.1:0-16348 GCF_049222185.1 Streptomyces sp. LaBMicrA B280
CCGTGTCCGCGCCTCCGCCCCCCGGGCAGCCCCCGGCCGACCCCTGGGCGCGTCACGACCCCTGGGCCGCGGGGCCGCTCCAGCAGCCCGGAGCGTTGGCGGTGCACGGAGGACGGCCCCGGCGGCGGCGTGCCGCGCTCGGCTGGACACTCGCCCTCGCCCTGGTCGCGGCCGGGATCGGCGGGCTCGTCGGCGGCTATGTCGAGCGCGAGGGGGTCGGGCGCGAGGTGACCCTGCCGCAGGCCGGGGGCGTGCCCGCCGGGCGGGCGCCGGACAGCGTGGCCGGGATCGCCGCCCGCGCCCTGCCCAGCGTCGTCACCCTGCATGTCTCCGGCTCCGACGAGGAGGGCACCGGCACCGGCTTCGTACTGGACGACCGCGGCCACATCCTCACCAACAACCATGTCGTCGCGCCCGCCGCGTCCGGCGGCAAGATATCCGCGACGTTCAGCGACGGGACCTCCGTCAAGGCCACCGTGGTCGGCCGGGACAGCGGCTACGACCTCGCCGTGGTCCAGGTCAGCGGCGTGCACGGGCTCACCCCGCTGACCCTCGGCGACTCCGACGACGTCCGGGTCGGCGACCCCGTCGTCGCCATCGGCGCCCCCTTCGACCTGGCCAACACCGTCACCGCCGGCATCATCAGCGCCAAGGAGCGGCCCATCACCGCGGGCGGCGAGAAGAGCGACGGCAGCGATGTGTCGTACGTGGACGCCCTCCAGACCGACGCGCCGATCAACCCGGGCAACTCCGGCGGACCGCTGCTCGACTCCCGGGCCCATGTCATCGGCATCAACTCCGCCATCCGCTCCGCCGACAGCGGCTCGGCGACCGAGAGCGGCCAGGCAGGATCCATCGGCCTCGGCTTCGCCATACCGGTCAACCAGGCCAAGCGCGTCGCCGAGGAACTGATCGCCGACGGCCGCGCCACCCACCCGGTCATCGGCGTCGATCTCGACATGGGCTACACCGGCGACGGCGCCCGCGTCGACAGCCGCGCCCCGGACGGCGGCCCCGCCGTCCTCAAGGACGGACCGGCCGAGCGGGCCGGGCTCAGGGCGGGTGATCTGATCACCGAGGTGGACGGCGCCCCGGTGCACACCGCGGCGGAGCTGATCGTCAGGATCCGCGCCCACAAGCCCGGCGACCGGCTGCGGCTGACGGTCGAACGCGGCGGGACCGAGCGGGAGGTCTCACTCGTCCTGGGCACCGCGGACCAGAACTGACACAAGTCTCACCTCGGGACGGTACCGGTCGGACCAGTACGCCGGGTACCGTTGACCGACCGAGGACATCGCAAGGAGCGTCAGGTGTTCAATGACATAGGGCCAATGGAGCTACTGACGATCATCGTCATCGCGGTGCTCGTGTTCGGTCCGGACAAGCTCCCCAAGGTCATCCAGGACGTCACCCGGACGATCCGGAAGATCCGCGAGTTCTCGGAGAGCGCGAAGCAGGACATCCGCAGCGAGCTGGGGCCCGAGTTCAAGGACTTCGACTTCGAGGACCTCAACCCCAAGACGTTCCTGCGCAAGCAGCTCGGCAATGACGAGCTGGGGCTCCAGGAGATCCGCAACGGCTTCGACCTGAAGAAGGAGATGGCCGAACTCACCGACGCGGTGAACGGCCATGACACCGGGTCCTCGTCCCCGGAGTCGTACGCGTCTTCCTCGTCCTCCTCGTCCTCCTCCGACTCCGCCGCGGCCACGCCGTCCACCGGTGGGAAGATCGACATGACGAAGAAGCCCGAGGAGTCCGAGAAGGACGACCGGCCGCCGTTCGACTTCGACGCCACCTGAGCCGCACCCGCCCCGCCTGACGTACCGACACGCGCATGTGACGCGCGTCATGGCGCGCGCCCGCCCCGAACGGCCGGAACAGATCGTTCGGGGGACCCCGGTGACAGGTGCCTGCCCGGCGGCTCTCAGCGGTGTGGATATGCTGCCGAGTTGTTGTGCGGACCGGACGAGTACGCCCGAAGGGGGGCGGGCCGCCGCTTCGGTCCGACGAGCGCGAGGAGGCGTCCGGGCAGATGGAGACGACGAGTCGGGTGGGCGCGACGGCGCCGGCCACGGAGGGCGGACAGGGTCTCGCCGCCGACCGCGGCACGGTCGACGGTTACCTGCGGGCGCCCTTCCCCTGGTACGGGCTCGACGAGGCGTTCACGGGGCCGCGTTGGCTGATGCAGGTCGGCATGGCGTCCGACGGCGCCGTGGAGCACGGCTCGATCGGGCACGGTGACACCCCGTCCGTGCTGCACGAGGGTGTCTCCGCGGAGCCCCGGGAGAAGTTCGCGGCCGTCGTGACCGTCGCGGGGCACCCGTCCCGGCAGGTGGCCGACGGTTCGGGGCTGCTGGAGGCGACGTCCGTGTCGTCGGCGGCATGGCTCGCGGGCGTGGGGCTGCTGTCCTTCACCTGGCCGGGCCAGATGGATCACGCGCTGCGCGACGACTGGCTGGATCAGCAGACCGAGGCGGCCTGGGAACTGGCCGACGATCTCGACGGGCCGGAGTGGTCCAGGCTCTCGCTCCCGGTGGACGGGGTGGCCTCGTCCTTCCGCTACCGGGAGTCGGAGTTCGGCTGGGTGCTGGCCGGGTCCACGGAGGCGGGGGTGCATCTCGGCGCGTACGGGCGCGGGATGAGCGCGTACGGACTCGGGTTCGCCGCGGTGAAGGACATCTCCGCGTACGGGTGACCCGAGGGGCGCCGGGTGATGTCGGCGCCCCCTACCGTGCCGTACGGCTCAGAACTTGTTCTTCGGGGTCAGCCCCAGCGACATGCCCGACAGGCCGCGCTGGCGGCCGCCCAGCTTGCCCGCGATGGAGCGCAGGGCGTTGCCGGCCGGGGAGTCGGGGTCGGTCAGGACGACCGGCCTGCCCTCGTCGCCGCCCTCGCGCAGCCGGACGTCGATGGGGATGGAGCCGAGGACCGGGACGCTCGTACCCGTCGTACGGGTGAGGCCGTCGGCGACCAGCTGACCGCCGCCGGTGCCGAAGACGTCGACCATCTCGCCGCAGTGCGGGCAGGGCAGGCCGGACATGTTCTCGACCACGCCGACGATCTTCTGGTGGGTCTGCACCGCGATGGAGCCCGCGCGCTCGGCCACCTCGGCGGCCGCCTGCTGCGGGGTCGTGACGACCAGGATCTCGGCGTTCGGGACCAGCTGGGCCACGGAGATCGCGATGTCGCCGGTGCCCGGCGGCAGGTCGAGCAGCAGGACGTCCAGGTCGCCCCAGTACACGTCGGCCAGGAACTGCTGAAGGGCGCGGTGCAGCATCGGGCCGCGCCAGACGACCGGCGCGTTGCCCGGCGTGAACATGCCGATCGAGATGACCTTCACGCCGTTCGCCGACGGCGGCATGATCATGTTCTCGACCTGGGTGGGACGGCCCTCCGCGCCCAGCATGCGGGGCACCGAGTGGCCGTAGATGTCGGCGTCCACGACGCCCACCTTGAGGCCGTCGGCCGCCATCGCCGCCGCGAGGTTCACCGTGACCGAGGACTTGCCGACCCCGCCCTTGCCGGAGGCGACCGCGTAGACCCGGGTGAGGTTGCCCGGCTTGGCGAACGGGACCTCGCGCTCGGCCTGGCCGCCGCGCAGGGCCGCCGCCAGCTCCTTGCGCTGCTCGTCGCTCATCACATCGAGCGTGACGGCCACGCCGGTGACGCCCTCGACGCGGGAGACCGCCTCGGTGACCCGCTGGGTGATGGTGTCGCGCATGGGGCAGCCGGAGACCGTCAGGTACACGGTGACCGCGACCGCGCCGTCCTCCCCGATCTCCACCGATTTGACCATCCCCAGTTCGGTGATGGGGCGGTTGATCTCGGGGTCGTTCACCGTCGCCAGTGCCTCGCGCACCGCGTCTTCCGTAGCCATAAGGACGATGGTACGGCGCGTCCTGGGCCCTCCGGGTAGCCCCTCAGCGGTCTTCTGCGTCACGTCCCGGCGGGTGATCCGTCCGTTCCGCCGGGAATACGACCGGGCCGCCGTGACCGCGCCGCTCCTCCATCTCCTTGAGCATGTCCTGGAGCTCGGCCCGGATCCAGTCGCGGGTGGCGACCTCGCCCAGACCCATGCGCAGCGCGGCGATCTCCCGGGTCAGGTACTCGGTGTCGGCGATCGACCGCTCGTTCTGCTTGCGGTCCTGCTCCAGGTTGACCCGGTCGCGGTCGTCCTGCCGGTTCTGCGCGAGCAGGATCAGCGGCGCGGCGTAGGACGCCTGGAGGGACAGCGCCAGGGTCAGGAAGATGAACGGATACTCGTCGAACCGCAGATGCCGGGGCACGACCACGTTCCACAGCACCCACAGGATGATGACGATCGTCATCCAGACGATGAAGCGTCCCGTGCCGAGGAACCGGGCGATCCGCTCCGACAGCCGGCCGAACGCCTCCGGGTCCCACTCGGGCAGGAACCGGCGCCGGGGCGGCCGCGGCTGGTCCAGCCGGGGCGTGCGCGGGCGGCCGGCGGCCGTGGCACCGGCGGGCGTGCGGTCCCGCTCGCGCTCAGGAGGCATGGCCGGCCCCCTTGTCGCCCTCGGGGCTCTCCTCCAGGTGGAACTCGGTCTCACGCCAGTCGTCGGGCAGCATGTGGTCCAGTACGTCGTCGACGGTCACCGCGCCCAGCAGCGACCCGGCCTCGTCCACCACGGGCGCGGCCACCATGTCGTAGGTGGCGAAGAACCCGGCGATCACCGGCAGCGAGGCGTCCGGGGACAGCGGCTGGAGGTCGTCGTCCAGGAGCGAGCTGACCAGGGTGTACGGGGGGTCGCGCAGCAGCCGCTGGAAGTGGGCCGTGCCCAGGTACTTGCCGGTCGGGGTCTCGTCCGGTGGGCGGCAGACGTAGACCTGGGCGGCGAGCGCGGGGGAGAGGTCGGGGTTGCGGACGCGGGCGAGCGCGTCGGCGACGGTGGCGTCCGGGCGCAGCACGATCGGCTCGGTGGTCATCAGACCGCCGGCCGTGTGCTCCTCGTACGACATCAGGCGCCGCATGTCGGCCGCGTCGCCGGGCTGCATCAGGCTCAGCAGCCGCTCCTTGTCCTCCTCCGGCAGCTCGGAGAGCAGGTCGGCCGCGTCGTCCGGGTCCATGGCCTCCAGGACGTCGGCGGCGCGCTCCTCCTGGAGCTTGCCGAGGATCTCGATCTGGTCGTCCTCCGGCAGCTCCTCCAGGACGTCGGCGAGCCGGTCGTCGTCCAGGGCGGCGGCGACCTCGGCGCGCCGCTTGGGGGAGAGGTGGTGCAGCACATTGGCGAGGTCGGCGGGGCGCAGCTGCTCGAAGGTGGCGAGCAGGTTCTCGGCGCCCTGTCCGTGCTCCTCCAAGGCGAAGCCGGAGACCCCGGCCCAATCCACGGTCATCGTCTCGCCCTTGACCCGGCGGAACGCGCTGCCCTTGCGGCCCTTGCGGACGAAGACGCGGTCGATCTCCCAGTCCCGGCGCGCGGGCAGCTGCTGCACGGACATGTCGAGGACGGTGGCCTCCTCGCCGGTCTCCACCAGGGTGACCCGCCGGTCCAGCAGCTCGCCGAAGACCAGCCGCTCGGTGGGCCGCTGCTCGAAGCGGCGCACGTTCATCACCCCGGTGCTGATGACCTGGCCGGACTCGATGCCGCTGATCCGGGTCATGGGCAGGAAGATGCGGCGCCGGGTGGACAGTTCGACGACAAGGCCGAGCACCCGCGGGGGGCGTTTGCCCACGCGCAGCATCACGACGAGATCGCGTACACGCCCCACCTGGTCGCCGTTCGGATCGAAGACGGGGACCCCGGCGAGGTGCGAGACGAAGATGCGGGGGGCACCGGCTGCCATGGTTCTGCTTCCTTGTCAGGGAACGTGCGGACGAGGTTTACATCGAGGGTCTGCGCGAAGTGGTGTGCGCCCGGGATTGCTTTTGTCGGTGAATTGCTCGGATTTGCCCGCACGGTTGCGCTTCAGGCTAGCCCGTACCGCTCGGATACGCCCTGGTGGGGAGGTCCGGACGGACTGGCTCCGCCGGGCGGCCGGGGCACCGGTACGCTGCGGTACGCCGCTGAAGGAACCGTCGGAAAGGCGACCTCTCCCGTGACTGCGATTCCCCCCGGCCGTACCCGCCCGGTGACCGCGCTGTGCGCGCTGGCCGTGACGGGCGCGGCGGTGCTGACCGGATGCGGCGGCGGCGATCCGGACGCGGGCACGAACGGGGTCGGCAAGCTGTCCGCCGACAGGATCCAGGCGCGCACGCGGTCCGCGGCGCAGGGCGCCTCGGCGGTCCGGCTGTCCGGGACCGTGGTGACCAGTGGCCGTACGTACCGGCTCGACATGCGCCTCAAGGACGACGGCGGGACCGGCTCGGTGACCTCGGGCGCCGACACGTTCAGGCTGCTGCGGGTCGGCACCCAGCTGTACCTGAAGGCCGACGCGGCCTTCTGGGCGCAGCCGGACGGCAAGGGCGGCGACGGGAGCGGGGCGGCGGCCAAGCTCGACGGGAAGTACGTGAAGGTGCCGCAGGGGGACCCCGCGTACAAGAAGTTCAGCGGCTTCACGGACAAGGACGTCCTCCTCTCGGGTCTGCTGACACTGCACGGCTCGCTGGCGACCGACGGGCGGCACACCCGGGGGAGCACCCCGACGGTCCGCATCACGGGCGACCACGGCTCGGGCGGCACCCTCGACGTCTCCCTCAAGGGCACCCCCTACCCCCTCGCCCTCACCCGCGCGGGCAACGCGGGCACGCTCCGCTTCTCCGACTGGGGCGCGAACTTCACCGTCACCGAACCCAAGGACTCGGAGACGGTGGACTACGGACAGCAGCTGCCGACGTCGTAGCGGGGCGGTCGCCGGGGTACGAGGGCCACCGCCGGGGCACCGGACCCCTACCGCCCCTTACGGCGCTTCGCGAGCAGCTTCGGCAGGGCCGCCGGCACCGGTCGGCGCGTGGTCGCCGGGGTCGGCACCGGTCTGCGGGCCAGATCGCCCTCGGGCAGCGCGGCCACCGCGTCCGTCGGCACCAGGCGCAGCACCCGGCACTCACGCGCCCAGCGGTCCGTCATCACCTCGGCGTCGGGGGCGTTCAGCCGCTTGCCCTTCAGCTCGGCGACCGCCGCCTCCCACCCCGGGGAACCGGCCGCCAGCTCGCTCACCGCGGCCGAGAAGGAGACCAGCCGGCCCCCCTTGTCCTTGCTGCGCACGGTCACCTCGGCGGTGCCCCCGTCGGCCAGCCCCGTCAGCGGCTGCTCCCCGGGCCCGTCGCCGACCAGGCACACCGCGCCCTCGTGCCACACATGCCACACGGCATGCGCGGCGGACGCCTCCGCGCCCCGCACCCACAGCAGGCCCGACTTCTTCGCGGCCTCCTCGATGAGAGCCCTCGTGAGCAGCTCGCTTGTCATGCGTCCACCCTATCCACGCCGCTCACAGCCACCCGTTGCGCTTCAGTACCCGGTGGATGCCGACACACACGGCGACCGTGAAGGTCAGCACCATGGGGTAGCCGTACTTCCAGTGCAGTTCCGGCATGTGCTCGAAGTTCATTCCGTACACACCGGTCACCATCGTCGGCACGGCGATGATCGCGGCCCACGCGGTGATCTTCCGCATGTCCTCGTTCTGTGCGACGGACGCCTGCGCGAGGTTGGCCTGGAGGATGGAGTTGAGCAGTTCGTCGAAGCCGACCACCTGCTCGTGGACGCGGGCGACATGGTCGGCGACGTCCCGGAAGTACTTCTGGATGTCCGGGTCGATCAGCCGCATCGGCCGCTCGCTGAGCAGCTGCATGGGTCGCAGCAGCGGGGCCACCGCCCGCTTGAACTCCATGACCTCGCGCTTGAGTTGGTAGATCCGCGCCGAGTCCACACCGCGCGAGACCCCGCCCCGCCCGGGCGAGAAGACCTCGGTCTCCACCTCGTCGATGTCGTCCTGCACCGCGTCGGTCACCGCGATGTACCCGTCCACCACATGGTCGGCGATCGCGTGCAGCACCGCCGAGGGGCCCTTGGCCAGCAGCTCCGGGTCGTCCTGGAGCCGGTGCCGCAGCGCCCGCAGCGAGCCCTGGCCGCCGTGCCGCACGGTGATGAAGAAGTCCCGGCCGGTGAAGCACATCACCTCGCCGGTCTCCACGACCTCGCTGGTCGCGGTCAGCTGGTCGTGCTCGATGTAGTGGATCGTCTTGAAGACGGTGAAGAGCGAGTCGTCGTACCGCTCCAGCTTCGGCCGCTGATGCGCCTGCACCGCGTCCTCGACGGCCAGCGGGTGCAGCCCGAACTCGCCCGCGATTCCGGCGAATTCGGCCTCCGTCGGCTCGTGCAGCCCGATCCACACGAAGCCGCCGTCGCGCCGCACCTGGCGCATGGCCTCCTGCGGGGTGAGCGGCTTCGCGCTCGCGAGGCGCCGGCCGTCGCGGTAGACGGCGCAGTCGACCACGGCCGACGGGGTGGCGGGGTCACGCGTGGTGTCGTACGACGTGGACGGCGCGCTCGTGGCCTTGCGCGGCGAGACGCGGGAGGGACGGACCACGGCGCGCAGGTCGCGGATCATCGACATGGGCAGGCTCCTTCGCGACAGGCAACGAAAGACCGCCGAAGACGGGTGGAACTACCCGGAATGGGGACGTCCTCCAGGAATTTCCCCGGCCGGGGGCGGGGGAAGGTGTTTGGCTCGTCCACAAAGCGGGGAGCACCGCACCGTTGCGGTGGCGATTTCGCTGCTGATGCAGAACTGACGCAGATCAGGCAAAGCGAGACGAAGTGCTCTTCCGAACAGTGACGCGCACGGGAAGGCGGCAGCCGGCCAGAACGAAAACCGGTCAGTGGCTACGAGGGCCAGTGACTACATTCAGCGGGCGGAAGAGCGAGTGGTACTACCAGGTCGACTTCGATCCATGACAGCCCCACCTCCTCCGGCCGGTCCCTCGTAAGGGAGTTCCCAGGGTTCCGGGCTTGACAGCGTGCTTGGCACGCCGCCCCGAACCGCCGGCTCAGAGTACCAGCCGCCCTTGCTGTCAAGGTGCCGCTTTGCCCGCTGCTGACGAGTTCTATGCTCACCGCATGGTTGATGTTCTTGCTCTGGTCGAGGCACGGTTGACCACCGCCCTGGGCACTCCGGACGCGCGCGCGGCCGTCACCTTCCTCGGTACGGACCGCATCGAGGTGCTCCGCTTCACCGAGGGGGACGTCGTCCGCTACGCGACCCTCGGCATGTCCGCGCACCCCATGAGCGACCCCACCGCGCTGGTCGCCGACCCCGTCGAGGGCCCCCGCGCCGAACTGGTCCTTTCGGTGCGCGCGGGCGTCGCCGACACCGACAAGGTGCTCCGCCCGCTCGCCGTGCTCGCCGCCTCCCCGCAGGTCGAGGGGCTGATCGTGGCCCCGGGCGCCTCCCTGGACGTGGGCGACCCGCTGTGGCCGGGCGCCCCCTTCACCTCGGTCCTGGTGGGCGAGGGCGGCGGACTGGTCGAGGACCTGGAGCTGGACGATCCGCTGGACCCCGTACGGTTCCTGCCGCTGCTGCCGATGACCCCGAACGAGGCCGCCTGGAAACGGGTCCAGGGCGCCCAGGCACTCCAGGAACGCTGGCTGACACACGGCACGGACCTGCGGGATCCCGTCCGCAGGTCCGTACCGCTGGAGTGAGCAAGCTCACGGGGCCACGGGTCAGTTGGCGAAGACCGTGACCCCGTCCTCGGTGGCGTGCCGCGGTGCCAGCTCCTCGGCCTCGTGGACGAGGGAGCGCCGCCGTACGGCGACCACCACGGCGCCCAGCAGCGCGGTGACCGCCGCCACCACGAACGGGATGTGGATGTCGGTCCACTCCTCGATCTTCGGCGCGAAGTAGGGCGCGGCCGCCGCCGCGAACCAGCGGACGAAGTTGTAGCCCGCGCTCGCCACCGGGCGCGGGGCGTCGGAGACGCCGAGCGCCAGCTCGGTGTAGACGGTGTTGTTCACGCCGATGAAGGCGCCGGACAGGATGGTGCAGACGATCGCGGCGGTGTGGCTGCCGTAGCCGAGCACCAGGACGTCGGCCGCGAGCAGCACCAGCGAACCGCCGAGCACCTTCAGCGAGCCGAACCGCTCCTGCATGCGCGGGGCGACAACCACCGAGAACACGGCGAGCAGCACACCCCAGGCGAAGAACACCGCGCCGGAGCGGTACGGGGTCATGTTCAGCACGAACGGCGTGAAGGCCAGCACGGTGAAGAACGTGTAGTTGTAGAAGAACGCCGAGACCGCCGCCGAGGCCAGACCGCCGTGGCCGAGTGCCTTGAGCGGGTCCAGGATCGAGGTCTTGCGGGCCGGCTTCGGCTGCTCCTTCAGGAACACCGTGATGCACAGGAAGCCGATCGCCATCAGCGTGGCGGTGCCGAAGAAGGGGTAGCGCCAGCTGATGTTGCCGAGGACCGCGCCGAGCAGCGGGCCGCAGGCCATGCCGAGGCCGAGCGCGGACTCGTAGAGCAGGATCGCCGCCGCGCTGCCGCCGGCCGCCGCGCCGACGATGACCGCGAGCGCGGTGGACACGAACAGCGCGTTGCCGAGGCCCCAGCCCGCCCGGAAGCCGACCAGCTGGCCGACGGTGTCCGAGGTGCCGGCGAGACCGGCGAAGAGGATCACGAAGGCGAGGCCGAGCAGCAGCGTCTTCTTGCCGCCGATCCGGCTGGAGACGAAGCCGGTCAGCAGCATCGCGACCGCGGTGATCAGGAAGTACGAGGTGAAGAGCAGGGAGACCTGACTGGGTGTGGCGTGCAGGCCCTGCGCGATCGACGGCAGGATCGGGTCGACCAGGCCGATGCCCATGAAGGCGACGACGGAGGCGCCGGCCGTGGCCCAGACCGCCTTGGGCTGCCGCAGGATGCTGCCGGCTCCCGCGTCTAGGGGGTCCATGTGCTTCTCCCGTTCCGCTGGATAGCGCGTAGAGGACTGGATAGATAGTTGGCGTTTACACATACTAAGTTAGCTCTGCTAATTAATGCAAGATGCATCTACTTGGCCTGGTCAGGGCGCCCGGACGGGTGATCGTCCTTGACGTGGACGGGCCGGGGTAGGACCGTGGGGCTCTATGAGGGGCGAACCCAGTTGCCCGCGGTGTGGTGGCCGGGTCAGGGCTCCCGGTCTCTTCGCCGACACGTGGCAGTGCGATGCCCACGGGGCGGTGTTTCCGCTGCAGCCCGTGATCCCGCCCAGCGTCGAGGCCCTCGGTGCGGTGGCGAAGCGCACGCATGTCCCGCTGTGGATGCCGTGGCCGCTGCCGGTCGGCTGGCTCTTCACGGGCGCGGCCTACGCGGGCGACGACCGCAGCGGCGGGCGCGCGACCGCCGTCGCCTGCTCGGGACCCGGCCCGCTCGGCGGTCCCGGTGAGCTGATCCTGGTCGCGGAGGAGATGGGCGTCGGCCTCGGCGCG
The DNA here is from genome assembly GCF_049222185.1 of Streptomyces sp. LaBMicrA B280. Classification (NCBI taxonomy): domain Bacteria; kingdom Bacillati; phylum Actinomycetota; class Actinomycetes; order Kitasatosporales; family Streptomycetaceae; genus Streptomyces; species Streptomyces sp. LaBMicrA B280. The sequence goes on from NZ_JBMJCT010000067.1 coordinate 11,365, forward strand.
CGGTACGCGGGCCTCGACGGCCCGGACCCGGGGCCGTACATGAACGTCGAGAAGCCGCCCCAGACCAAGGTGCTCGCCGCCGGCCGCCCCACCCCCCTCTGGCACGTCTACCGCACCCCGGACGACCGCGCCGTCTTCGCGGGCGAGGCACTCGGCATGTGGCTGTGGGCGGTGCTGTGGCCCGAGCAGGCGGGCCTGCTGCTCTACGACGAGCTGGTCCTGACCGATCTGCGCGACGCGGGCGCCGAACTGGACCTGGTGCCCTGCGGGGCGCTGTCACCCCGGCTGCTGCGTCCCTGAGGGGTGCGGAGGGCGGTCTGTAGGGGGCGTACCCCGGGATCGGTCGTGACAAAGCGGGTGTCCCGGCCGGTTATCCTGAGGTGTCCTCTTCCGTCCCGGGCCCGTCTGGAGTCACCGTGCGCATCGATCTGCACTGTCACTCCACGGCATCCGACGGCACGGACACCCCCGCCGAGCTGGTGCGCAACGCTGCCGCGGCCGGTCTGGACGTCATCGCGCTGACCGACCACGACACCACCCGCGGCCACGCCGAGGCCATCGCCGCGCTGCCCGCCGGGCTCACCCTGGTCCCCGGCGCCGAGCTGTCCTGTCGTATCGACGGCATCTCGATGCACCTGCTGGCCTACCTCTTCGACCCCGAGGAGCCCGCCCTGCTCGCCGAGCGCGAGCTGGTCCGGGACGACCGGGTGCCGCGGGCCAAGGGCATGGTCGCCAAGCTGAACGCGCTGGGTGTGCCGGTCACCTGGGAGCAGGTCGAGCGGATCGCCGCCGGTGGCTCGGTCGGGCGCCCGCACGTGGCGTCCGCGCTGGTCGAGCTGGGCGTGGTGAAGACGGTGAGCGACGCGTTCACCGAGGAGTGGCTCGCCGACGGCGGCCGCGCCTACGCGCCCAAGCACGAGACCGACCCCTTCGAGGCGATCCGGCTGGTCAAGGCCGCGGGCGGGGTCTGCGTGTTCGCGCACCCGGCCGCCGCCAAGCGGGGCCGCACCGTCCCCGAGTCCGCGATCGCCGAGCTGGCCGCGGCCGGCCTGGACGGCATCGAGGTCGACCACATGGACCACGACGCCGCGGCCAAGGACCGGCTGCGCGGCCTGGCGAAGGAACTGGACCTGCTGGTCACGGGCTCCTCGGACTACCACGGCAGCCGCAAGACCGTCGCGCTCGGCGACTACACCACCGACCCCGAGGTGTACGGGGAGATCACCCGCCGGGCGACCGGCGCGTTCCCGGTCCCGGGGGCCGGCGGAGCCTGAGGCCGCCTCCGCGGCCGACGCGCGCTCACACCCTCAGTTCTTCTTCTTCAGCAAGGCCAGTACTTCCGCATGTTCGACATCGCCGTCTTTGGCTCTCTGTTCCTGACCCTTTTTGTCATCATGGATCCCCCTGGGATCACCCCGATCTTCCTTGCCCTGACCGCGGGCCGCCCGGCGAAGGTGCAGAAGCGGATGGCGTTCCAGGCCGTCTGCGTCGCGTTCGGGGTCATCGCCGTCTTCGGCGTCCTCGGGCACCAGATCCTCGACTATCTGCATGTGTCCGTGCCCGCCCTGATGATCGCGGGCGGTCTGCTGCTCCTGCTGATCGCGCTCGACCTGCTCACCGGCAAGAACGACGAGCCGAAGGCGACCAAGGACGTCAATGTGGCCCTCGTGCCGCTCGGCATGCCGCTGCTCGCGGGGCCCGGCGCGATCGTGTCCGTCATCCTGGCCGTGCAGAAGGCCGACAGCGTGAGCACGCAGATATCCGTGTGGGTCGCGATCCTCGCGATCCATGTGGTGCTGTGGCTGGTGATGCGCTACTCGCTGCTGATCATCCGGGTCATCAAGGACGGCGGCGTGGTCCTGGTGACGCGGCTCGCGGGCATGATGCTCTCCGCGATCGCGGTGCAGCAGATCATCAACGGGATCACCCAGGTGATCCACGGAAGCTGACGCTCAGGTGATCCGGGGGGACCGGGCCGTCGTGCATGGCTCGGTTCCCCCGGAAGGCTTGAGCGGGAACCCCGTTACGAGGCCGGGGTCTCGGCCGGGCGGATCCACAGGCGCTGCCCCACTGCGGCGGCCTGCTGAACGATCCGGTTGACGGAGGCGGCGTCCACGACGGTGCTGTCCACGGTGGTGCCGTCGACCTCGTCGAGTCGCATGATTTCGAAGCGCACAGGCTTCTCCCTTCGTCTGGTCATCCTCCTGCGGAGAACTACTTGGCGCGCCGGATGTGTATCCGGCGTCGTACTGAGTCAACGTGCCGCGTGTTACAAACATTCCCTACGCTAAAGAAATTTTTCGAACGCCTAACTACTGACCGGTAAGTAGTCGTCGGTGACCGTATGAGGTCGCCTGGGACTGACCGGGACCAGTTGTGTTCACAGTGTGACGGCGAGGAGAATGGGGGGCGATGAACGACGACCTGGCGCATCTCGCCACCCGCATCGACCGTACGAATGAGCTGCTGGAACGCATGCTCGCCGAGGTGGCGAAGACACCCTCGACCCACGCGATCTTCGTGGACGCGGGGTATCTGTACGCGGCCGCGGGCCGCCTGGTCGCCGGGACGGAGGACCGCCGGGCCTTCGACGTGGACGCCGAGGGCCTGATCGACGCCCTGATCGACCGCGCCCGTACCGTCTTCGCGGACAGCCGGCTGCTGCGCGTCTACTGGTACGACGGCGCCCGGCGCCGCATCCACACCGCCGAGCAGCAGTCCATCGCGGAACTTCCCGACGTCAAGGTCCGCCTCGGCAACCTCAACGCCAACAACCAGCAGAAGGGCGTCGACTCACTCATCCGCACGGATCTGGAGTCGCTGGCCCGGCACCGCGCCATCAGCGACGCGGCCCTGCTCGGCGGCGACGAGGACCTGGTCTCCGCGGTCGAGGCCGCCCAGGGCTACGGCGCCCGCGTCCATCTGTGGGGCATCGAGGCGCCCGAGGGCCGCAATCAGGCCGAGCCGCTGCTGTGGGAGGTGGACAGCCAGCGCACCCTGGACCTGGAGTTCTTCAAGCCGTACGTCTCCCGGCGCACGGCCGCCGCCTACGAGGCCGGTGCCGGGGCCCGGCCCACCCGCGAGGACGTCCGCTTCGTCGGCGCCCAGATCGCCGCCAAGTGGCTGGCCTCCCGGGGCCGCGACGCCCTGGTCGAGCTGCTGCCGGGCCACCCCTATCTGCCCGGCTCCGTCGACCAGGACCTGCTGGTCGAGGCCGAGGGCCTGCTCCAGTACTCCCTGCGCGGCCAGGCCGATCTGCGCCGGGCCCTCAGGGACGGGTTCTGGGACCACTTGCAGGCGCAGTACTAGCCGTATCGGCGGTTACCAGCCGTACCAGTCGTATCAGCGGTCCTCGCCGGTGCCGTCCCAGAAGTCGGCGAGGGCGCGGGCGGTCTCCAGCGGGCGCTCGGTGTTGGGGGAGTGCTCGGCGCCGTCGACGATCGTGCGGCGCGCGCCGAGCCGTATCGCCATCTCGTCCAGCAGGGGCACCGGCCAGGTGTCGTCGTAGGCGCCCGACACGACGTGGAACGGCAGCCCCGCGGCGGCCAGTTCCGCGACCCGGTCCGGCTCGGCGCACAACTGGCGCCCGGAGGCGAGGAGTTGAGCGGGCTTCGTGCCCATCCAGCGGCGCCGCATGTCCTCCAGGACACCCGGGGTGTCGCCCGGCTCGGGCGTCCCGGTCTGCTCGGGCGACTCCATCTCCCGCATCGCGTCCCACACTTGCGCCATGGTCAGCACGGCGAGCGCGTCCCGCAGCAGCCGTACCCGCTCCTGCTGGGAATCCGAGATCCGCGCCGGTCCCGACGCCATCAGGGTCAGTGACCGGAAGGGCGCGCGGTCCAGCAGGACGGCGGCGCGGGCGACCTGGCCGCCGAAGGAGTGGCCCAGCAGATGCACCGGCCCGCCGATCGCCGCGGCCTGCGCCAGCACGTCCGCCGCCAACTCGCCCTGCGCGTAAGCGGATTCGTCGCTCTCGGGGCCGTCCGACTCGAACTGGCCGCGCCCGTCCACGGCCACGGTCCGGTACCCGCGCTCGGCCAGCGGCACATGCAGCGGGTTGAAGTCCTCCTTGCTGCCGGTGAATCCGGGCAGCAGCAGGGCGACCCCCTTGGCCTCGACCCCCTCGGCCACCGGAGCGTCGACGACGGCGAACTCCCCGCGCGCGGTGTCCAGCGCGTACGCACGGGCGCCGGGGGGCGGTACGAAGGTATCGGGCCTGCTCATGGAGGAGAGGTTAGCCAAAGGCTTCTGGGGCGACGCCGACGGCCCGGCCCACCGAGGTGGACCGGGCCGTCAGGGCTCTGGTGCCGCCGCGCGGGCGGCGCCGGATCAGGCGTCCGGTGCCTCCACGGCGGCCGTCGCCTTGCGGGTGCGGCGGCGCGGCTTGGCCTCCGGCTCGCCGGTGGCCTGCGCCGGGATCTCCGCGGTGGCCGTCTCGGCGACGGCCTTACGGGTGCGCCGCGCCTTCGGGGCGGTGGGCTCGACCCCGTCGGCCGTTGCCACGGCGGCGGCGGTCTTCCGGGTGCGGCGGGGCTTGGCCTCGGCCTCGGGGGCGTCGGTCTCCGGCTTGGCGGCGGCGGTCTTGCGGGTGCGGCGCGGCTTGGGCTCGGCCTCGACCGCGTCCGCCTCCACCGCGTCCGTCTTCGCGACGGCCGCCTTGCGGGTACGGCGGGCCTTGGGCGCGGCCTCGGCGACCTCGGCCTCGGCGACCGGCTCGGCGGCCTTGCGCGTACGGCGACGCGGCGCGGCCTCGGTGCCCTCGGTCGCCTCGACGGCGGCGGCGGTCTTCCGAGTGCGACGCGGCTTGGCCTCGGTGGCCTCGGCGGTGTCCGCCGCGGTCTCGGCCGTCGCCGCGGTCTTGCGGGTGCGGCGGGGCTTGGCCTCGGCCTCGGGGGCGTCGGTCTCCGGCTTGGCGGCGGCGGTCTTGCGGGTGCGGCGCGGCTTGGGCTCGGCCTCGACCGCGTCCGCCTCCACCGCGTCCGTC
>NZ_JBMJCT010000068.1:0-14276 GCF_049222185.1 Streptomyces sp. LaBMicrA B280
CGCCGCCCTGGCCCCGGCCCCGGCCACGGCCCCGGCGGCGGCCGGAGCCCTCGCCGTTCTCGCGGCGGTCGTCGGCCGGTGCGGCGAGGACGACCGGTATGCCGGAGGGCGTCCGGGCGCCGGTGATGCGCTGGAGCTCGTCCTCGCCGGGGCGCACCCGCGCGGTGCTCGGGGTGATGTCGGCGTCGGCCATCAGCCGGTCCATCGCGCGCCGCTGGTGCGGCAGCACGAGGGTGACGACGGTGCCGGACTCGCCCGCGCGGGCGGTACGGCCGCCGCGGTGCAGATAGTCCTTGTGGTCGGCCGGGGGATCGACGTTCACGACGAGGTCGAGGCCCTCGACATGGATGCCCCGGGCGGCGACGTTGGTCGCCACCAGGGCCGTGACCTGGCCGTTCTTGAACTGCGCCAGCGTACGGTCGCGCTGCGGCTGGGACTTGCCGCCGTGCAGGGCCGCGGCGCGTACCCCGACGGACAGCAGGTGCTTGGCCAGCCGGTCCGCCGCGTGCTTGGTGTCCAGGAACATGATCACGCGCCCGTCGCGGGCGGCGATCTCGGTCACGGCGTCGTGCTTCTCGGTGTCCCGCACCTGGAGCAGGTGGTGCTCCATCGTGGTGACCGCGCCGGCCGACGGGTCGACCGAGTGCACGACCGGGTCGTGGAGGTAACGCCGCACCAGGAGGTCGATGTTGCGGTCCAGGGTGGCCGAGAACAGCAGCCGCTGCCCACGGGCCGGGACCTGGTCGAGCAGCGCGGTCACCTGCGGCATGAAGCCCATGTCGGCCATCTGGTCCGCCTCGTCGAGGACGGTGACGGCGACGTGGTCGAGACGGCAGGCGCCGCGGTCGATCAGGTCCTTGAGGCGGCCGGGCGTGGCGACCACGACCTCCGCACCGGCGCGCAGCGCGCTGGTCTGGCGGCCGATGGACACACCGCCGACCACGGTGGCGAAGCGCACATGCAGGGCGCGGGCGTACGGGGCGAGCGAGTCGGTGACCTGCGTGGCCAGTTCCCGGGTCGGTACGAGGACCAGGGCGAGGGGCTGCTTGGGCTGGGCCCGCTGCCCTTCCAGCCGGGCCAGCACCGGCAGGCCGAAGGCGAGCGTCTTGCCCGAGCCGGTACGGCCCCGGCCCAGGACGTCCCGGCCCGCGAGCGCGTTCGGCAGGGTGGCCGCCTGGATCGGGAAGGGCACGCTCACGCCCTCGTCGACCAGTGCCTTCAGCAGTCGCTCGGACATGTCGAGCTCGGCGAACGCCTCGACCGCGGGCAGCGGCTCGGTGACCGTGGTGGGCAGGGCGAACTCCTGCCGACGCGCGGCGGGCCGGGCGCTCTGACCGGTCTTGCGGCTGGTGCCGGGACGGGGGCGCGCGGACCTGCGGGGGGCGCGGAGGTCACCGGTGGTGCCGTTGGTGCGACGGGTGCGGTTCATGGGGGAACCTTCCTCGATGCGGCGTATCGAGGAATTCCGTCCGGCGGTGCCGACCGCGCGAGGATTCGCAAGAATGAGCCGAAGAAATGGTGAAGAACCGGGCCGCTCTCGGCGGCGGAGACGTCCGCCTTGGCGCTGGAGTCGTCCAGGAAAAGGCGAGGGCCCGGAAAAAGACAATGAGCTGGGGCCCGCACCCCGAGAGCGCGGGCCCCAGCCTCATGATGTGCGAGCCGCTCGGCTCGCGACGACGCGTGTCAGCGTCAGGCGGGAACGATGTTCTCGGCCTGGGGGCCCTTCTGGCCCTGCGTGACGTCGAAGCTGACCTTCTGGCCTTCCTGAAGCTCACGGAAGCCGGAGGTCGCGATGTTCGAGTAGTGGGCGAACACGTCAGCGCCGCCGCCGTCCTGCTCGATGAAGCCGAAGCCCTTTTCCGAGTTGAACCACTTCACGGTGCCAGTTGCCATGTGAATCTCCCTTTGGGGGCAGTGCCGGACTTCGCACCTTGCGAAGCCGAGTCGCCGCTGTGATCACCCCTCCGGAAAGATCCGGAAAGCTCTGCAAAGAAAAAATTCTCTGGCAACCAAAACTGCAACGCCTATCACGCTAACACACGTTGCCTGGCGGCGCCCGAGGGGTTTTCCGGCCGTCCGGCCAATTCTGTCTCCATCGCGCTCAGCGATCCTGCAACGGCCGGACTAGATATCGATACCGCGCGCGTCCAGCTTTTGGCGCATGTCCCGGTTCAGCCGGTGGGCGTCCGCGAGCTGGTCCTCCAGGGAGACGATGCGGCACGCGGCCTCCACGGGAGTGCCCTGGTCGACCAGCTCCCGGGCGCGGGCGGCGATGCGCAGCTGCCGGCGGGAGTACCGGCGGTGGCCGCCCTCCGAGCGCAGCGGGGTGATCAGTCCGGCCCTGCCCACGGCCCGCAGGAAGGCGGGGGTGAGGCCGAGAACGGCGGCGGCCCGGCCCATGGTGTAGGCGGGGTAGTCGTCGTCGTCCAGGTTGCCGACGCCGGGGGTGTTCTCAGCGGGCATGACACCTTCGTCGTTCCGGGGACTGCGGCGAGGAGTCCGACGCCCGCCCTGCACGGATCCGGCACCGACCGCCTCGTAGGTCCACATTAATGCCGCTGGACGAGGACATGTGTCTCGGCCGTGACAAATTTTCGCGCGCGGCGGACCGGGCCGGTCGTACGGATCCGCCGCGGGGCCCGGCTCTGCGAAACACCCTTCTGGCGCACGTGTCGAAGTGATACCTTCGCGAAGGAATTTTTATCTGTGCCCGGCACCGCGCCGGGCCCCGAGGGGGAGGTTCCGACGATGACGGTGCTGGCAGGAACGGGGAGCACGGTGCTGGCCGAAGACCTGGGGCGGCCCGCCCATCTGGTCTTCTGCGACGTCGACGAGACGCTGATCGACCGCAAGAGCATGTTCGACTTCCTGCGCTTCCGGCTGGTGCGGCGGCACGGGGACGCGGGGGAGGAGCGCTACGAGCGGATCGCCGGGGAGCTGCGGGAGCGGGCCGCGCGGGGCGCACGCCGCGAGGACGTGAACCGGGCCTACTACCGCGCCTACGCCGGGGAGAGCGTGGCCGAGACGGCCGACCTGGGCAGGGAGTGGTTCTCCCGCGCCGCCGCGGAGCCCGGGTTCTTCATCGCCGCCACCGCGGCCGAACTGGCCCGGCACCGGGCCGCCGGCGCCGAGATCGCGCTGGTCTCGGGGTCCTTCGCGCCGTGCCTCGATCCCATCGCGGAGCACATCGGCGCCCGGCACGTCCTGTGCAGTTCGCCCGTCGTGCGCGCGGGCCGCTACACCGGCGAGCTGACCGAGCCCGTGATCGGCGAGGGCAAGCGGGCGGCGGCACTGCGGCTGCTCGCCGCGTATCCCGGCGTCGACCCGCGCGACTGCTGGGCCTACGGCGACCACCCCTCGGACTTCCCCCTCTTCGACTGCGTCGGCCACCCGAGGGCCGTCGGCGCCGATCCCGTCGTACGGGGCTATGTCGCCCGGCGTGCCCGGCGGGCCGCCACCGCCGTCACCGGGAGCGCGCTCGCCTGCTGGTCCATGGGCCGCGACGAGTGCACCGAGGACTGCTCCGGAGCGTGCGGGCTGCCGCTCGGCTAGGGCCTCCCGTCGGATCACGCCGGGCTCGCGGGCCCTGGCACCGCGCCTCGTGGCGGAATCGACGCGATGGGGTTCCCCTCACGTCTGAAGGCGGCGGCGAACGCGTGGAGGGACGGTGGGCCGAGCCCCCGTCCCTTCACGCGTGTGCGGCGCCGCCTCAGTCGATGCCCCGGCAGATGTGCGGCTCCAGCCACGCGTCGTCCGCGTCGCCCGCGAGGCGCAGCACCGGTCTTCTCGCCTCCTGCCGGGCGGCCGGCGGGTGCCTCCGGCCGGTGTGCCGCGCGGCTGCCGGGCCGCCGCCCGTGCCGCCGTGCGGTCGGGGAGCGGAGGTGCTCGGCATCGTGGTCATCGTCTCTCCTGGGTGCTGGTGACGGTCTCGTCTGCTGCTCCGTGCTTCGGGGTCCGTGCTTCGTGGTCAGTGGCCCGTGGTCCGCGTTCCGTGGTCCGCGTTCCGTGGTGCTCCGCTTCCGCTACCTCGCTCCGGCCAGCGCGGGCTCCCGCACCGCTGCGGTCAGCCGGTCCCGGGCCGGGCGGGCGTGTGCGGTCGGGGCCCAGCGCAGCAGGGCCGAACCCACCGACATGCCCCCGCCGAACGCCGTCAGGACCGTCAGGTCGCCCTCGGTGAACAGGCCGCGCCGGTGCGCCACGTCGAGGGTGATCGGGACGGACGCGGCGCCGGTGTTGCCGTGGTGGGCCAGGGCCAGATGCATCCGCGCGGAGTCCAGGCCGAGGGCGGGCCAGACCTCGGCCAGCATCACGCCGTTGGCCTGGTGCGGGACGAGGTGCCGTACCGCGCGGGCCGGCACGTCCGCCTTGGCCAGCAGTTCGTGGATCGCGCCCGGCAGGTTCTCCTGGACGAAGCCGCGCACCCCGCGCCCGTCCATCGTGAACCAGTGGGCGCCCTCGGCGAGCGTGGCCGCCGACGCCGGGCGCCTGCTGCCACCGGCCGGCACGCTGATCAGCCCGTGCTGGTCGCCCCGTGTGGTCAGGCTGGTGGTGATGCCCCCGGTCCCGGCGGGCACCGGGCCGAGCACCACGGCGCCGGCGCCGTCGCCGAAGAGGATGGCGGTCCTGCGGTCGGCCGGATCCAGGATCCGGGAGTAGACGTCCGCGCCGATCACCAGGGCGTACGGTCCCTGCCCCGGGGCCTGGGGCTCCGCGCGCAGCATGCGTTCCGCCGCCGTCATCGCGAACATGAAGCCGCTGCACACGGAGTTGACGTCGAAGGCCGCGGCGCGGCGGGCCCGGACGAGGTCGCTGACGATGGCCGCCGTGGCGGGCTGCGGGTGGTCCGGGGTGGACGTGGCGACGACGAGGTAGGAGATCTGGTCGGGTTCCAGGCCCGCCTGGGCCAGGGCGCGGCGGGCGGCGTGGGCGGCGAGGTCCGAGGTGGCCTCGTGCGGCGCGGCGCGGTGGCGGCGTCGTATGCCCGTCTTGCGCTCGATCCACTCGGCGGTCACGCCCGCCGCCGCGGCGACCTCCTCGTTGTGCGCGACGGTGGCGGGCAGGTAGGAGCCGGTGGCGATGATGCCGATCGGGTTGTTCATGGTTCCTCCCAGTTCAGGCGCTTCGACAGAGTGAGGACACAGGTCAGTTGGCCGGGGCGGTCGTGAACTCCCCGAAGCTCGGCCCCGTCAGCTTCAGCTGCGCGTGGATGTCGCCGCCGAGCCCGAAGTGGCCGATGGCGCCGCCGTAGTTCTGCTGGTAGCTCATCCACAGCACGACCACGTTGATCACCCGGTTCGCGCCCGGGGTGCCCGGCGCCGGGAAGGGGTTGGGCAGTGTGGCCCGGTAGTGGGCCATGCCGTTGCTGTCGCTGATGAACGCGTTCGGCACGCCGAGGGGCCCCGGGCGGGTCGGTCCCGCCGGGTCGAGGTCGTGCTCGCGCAGCGACATGACCGTGTAGAGGCTGTCCGGGATCAGACCGGTGAAGGCGAACGAGAAGTCGGCGGCGCGCCGGTGCGCCGGTACATGCACCTCCAACTGGCCGCGGGCCTTGGTCCATTGGCCCAGAGTGATCGGCTCCCGCACCTTCGGCCCGTCCTCCTCGCGCAGATCCGGGATGGGCGCGCCGTGCAGCGGATAGCTCGGGCGGCGCACGTCGTGCGCGTCGGGACGCTGCTCCGGGGCGAAGAGCATCGGGTAGTTGTTGCAGGGCAGCGGGAGGGGCAGGGTGTAGAGCTGGACCTGGGCGTCCGGTCCTGTCGGGTCGGCGAGGTCGAGCTCGCGGACGATGTCGTACGGCAGGTTGCCGCCCAGCGGCGGCAGCGGACTGCCGGGGGAGACGACGGCGCCGCCCCACTCGGAGACCGTGGTGCCGTCGGGCCCGGGGCGGTTGACCCGGCCGATGACGACGAAGTCGCCCCGCTCGTCGACGATCTCGCTCGGCGGGTACAGCGGGCCCTGGGTGGTGACGCTGAGGTCGTAGGTACGGGTCATGGGGGCGGCCGCGTCAGCGGTGGCGGCCACGGGTGCGACGGTCATGGCGGGTACTCCTTACGGGGGCCGGTCGGGGCCGGTCGGGGCCGGTCGGGGCCGGTCGGGGCCGATCTGGGGCGGGGCCGGGGCACACCGGTGGTCCGGGGCCGGTGGCGACGGCCGGTCGCGGGGACGCCTTGCGTGCGGGGCGCCCGCGACCGGCCGGGGGCGGAACGGGCCCTGGGCCCGGGTCGGTTCAGAGCGCGGTGACGCGCTCGTAGATGCGGGTGTACAGGCCGTTGTCGCCTCCGGTGATGTACGTGTCGCCGGCCTCGCGGACGATCTGCTGGTAGCGCGGGTCGGTGAAGGCCTCCAGGTACTTCGCCGGGTCGGCGTCGAAGCCGGACACGAACATCACCCCGGGCTCGGTGCTGGCCAGCGAGTGGAACGCCTGGAAGCTGCGCACCTCCTGCGAGGTGCGGACGACGTCGAAGATGGTCTCCTCGCGCCAGGCGCGGTACTGCCGGTAGACCCGCGGCACGACCTCGACGTGCCGCATCTGCACGTACCGGGTGTCGGGCAGGGCCCCGGCCGCCGGCTTGGGCGCCTCGACGAACTGGAGGATCTGGCGGCGGAAGTCGCCCTCACCCAGCGGGCCGACGGCCTCCCACAGCTTCCACCAGTCGGCGCGCAGCTCCTCCATCCGCTCGAACCCGTCCAGCGGGGCGAGTTCGAGGACGGAGTTGCTCTCCAGACCGCGGTAGAGGATGCGGCCCTCGAAGCCGGACGCGTCGTTGTGGCGCTGCCAGGACTCGGCGACGGCGTCGACCTGGTCGGGCTTGGCGAACAGCTCGGTGGCGGTGATGAGCGCGGCGGAAGCGGACATGACGGTTCTCCTCGGTGTGAGTGGTGCTGCGAAGGGTGCTGACGGGCGGTGCGAGACAGCTGAGGTGAAGGGCGTTGCGGTACAGCCGAGTTGAGGGGCGCCGGGCTCAGACGCCGACCAGCACCGGCTGACCGGCGGCCGGGTCCGCGCCGGCGGCCGCGGCCCCCGCCGCCGTGGCCGTCTGCGGCGCGGAGCGCATCGTGTGCTCGACGGCGAACCGCGCCCGGCGGTGCTCCTTGGCCTCGATGACCGGCGCGTCGAAGGCGGTGTAGGTCACGGTGGTGATCGAGGCGCGCCGACCGGCCTGGTGGAGGGAGATCTCCGCGGCGAAGGACAGCCGGTCCGGGTCGTCGAGTTCGGCGCGGAGCGTGTGGTAGACGATCGTGGCGTCGACCGGGAAGAGGAAGTTCTCGAAGCCGGTGTTCATCGACTCGATGACGTAGTAGTACGACCGGTCGAGATAGCGGGAGGCGTGATAGCGCTCGCTGACCGCCAGGAACATCTGCCGTGCCGCCTCCACGGCCACCATGCCCTGGACGTGTTCGCCGGTCTGGTGGTCGATGAGCAGCTCGTTGTCGTTGTGCACCCGCAGCGTCGCGGAGAACAGGTCCGCCCCGTCCCGCCGCAGGTCGGCTATGAGGGTGTTGCAGCTCAGGTGCTTGTGGGCCTCGCCCCGGCCGGCCAGCGACGGCGGCCGGAAGTCGAAGTCCAGGCGCGCGGTGAGGCCGAGGAGCTGGGCCTGGCCTCTGATGAGCTCCCGGTCCTCGGCGGTGACGCCCTGACCGGCGCGCACCCGGATCGGCTGGGCGTCCCAGGAGTACACCCCGAGGTGCATCTCCTCGATGAAGCCGGTGACGGTGAGGACGTCCTGCTGGGCGGCGAATCCGGCGAATCGGTCACCGACGAGCAGCAGGGTCCGGGGGGCGGCTGTGCTTGACATGCGTTTCTCCTTGAGGGAGCGGGGTCGCGCCCGAAGGGCGGTCCGCGGACGGGAGGAGCGTCGAACAGGTACAGCTGACGTACGGGGCCTGCCGCCTTTCCGCTCCGGAACTCCGGGGTGGCGGGGCCGATGGGAAGACCGTAGGGGACCCGGGCGGCGAGTGCAACCATCTAGTTGGTTTTTCTGAACTATCCAGTTGGTTTCCCGTGGACTAGGCTCGTTCCATGGCTGAGACACCCAAGGGACAGCAGACCCGCGCCAAGCTCCTGGAGGCCGCCGAGGCGGAGTTCTCCGAGCACGGTCTCGCGGGTGCGCGCGTGGATCGCATCGCGGAGCGCTCCGGCGTCAACAAGCAGCGGATCTATGCCTACTTCGGCAACAAGGAAGCCCTCTTCGCGGCGGTGATGAGCAAGGTCTACGCCCATATGTCGCAGGCCGTGCCCATCCCCGTCACCGAGGAGGGGCTGCGCTCCTACGTGGGCGAGGTCTTCGACTACCACCGCCGGTCCGACCTGGTGCGGCTGCTGGCCTGGGAGGGTCTGCACTACCGCGACAAGCCGATCCCGGACGAGAAGGAGCGCGAGACGTACTACGTCCACAAGACCGCCGCGCTGAGCCTCGCCCTCGGCGTCGACGATCCCGCGGTCGCGGCCCGGGTGCTGATCGCCCTGGTCGGTGTCGCGTCCTGGCCGTTCATCGTGCCGCAGCAGCGCCGGCTGATGCTGGGTCCCGACGGTGACACGGAGTCCGGGTGGGCGCTGCTGCGGGCGAGCGTCGTCGCCCACGGTCACTCGATCATCGACAACGTGCTCCAGGGGTCGCTCTGACCGGCGGCAACTGACGTACACGGCAAGGGAGTCCGGGTCTCACCGGGCTCCCTTTTTCGCTGCCCCCGGGCGGTGCGGGGGCGCCCGGAGGCAGAAAACCAACTAGATGGTTGCGCCTGCTTCCGAACCCCGCTACCTTCTTCATCACCAGCCCGGACGCGCTCCGCACGGACCGCCGGACTGTTCCGGCGTTTGTTCTGACGCACCCTCAATCACGGCTGCACGCACGGTGGTTGAGCCCTACGCGAAATGAGGACACCGTGGACACCAGCGCCCCCGCCCCCGCTCCCGTCATCGTCGTCAGCGGTGCCACCGGCGGCATGGGCTCGGCCGTGGCCGAGGAGCTCGCCCGCTCCGACGCCACCGTCGTGATGCTCGGCCGGGACGCGAACCGGCTGGAGCGGACCCGGGACGCGATCGACGCCCGCACCGGGGGCGCCGGGCGGCTCGTGACGTACGAGACCGACATCAACTCCACCGCCTCCGTCGACGCCTCCGTGGACGCGCTGGTCGCCGAGCTCGGCCGGGTGGACGGCCTGGTGCACACGGCCGGGGACGGCCCGCTGGCCCCGCTGGCCGAGGCCGTCGACGCGATGTGGCAGGCCACGTTCGACGCCAAGCTCATGGGCGCGGTCCGGCTCACCCGGGCGCTCGCCGGCCCCCTGGCCGCGGCGGGCGGCGGCTCGGTCGTCCTGGTCAGCGGGGTCTTCCGCAAGGACCCCGACCCGCTCTTCGTGGTGAACAGCGCGGTCAACGCGGCCCTCGCGGCCTTCGCCAAGGCCGTCTCCAAGGACCTCGGCCGCTCCGGTGTCCGGGTCAATGTGCTCGACCCCGGCGCCGTCCGCACCCCGCTGTGGGACGAGATCGCGAAGGCGATCGGCGAGCGCACCGGGGCCACCGCCGAGGAGGTCAGCGCCCAGGTGGCGGCCGGTACCCCCCTCGGCACCCTCGCGGAACCGGCCGATGTCGCCCGGCTCGCCGCCTTCCTGCTGTCCCCCGCCGCCCGGCACCTCACCGGCGCCGCGATCACCCTCGACGGCGGGGCGTCGGCCGGCCTGTAGCCGCCCGCCCCGCCCCCCCAGGACTTCCCGCACCGCCACCCGGTGCCGCAACCCCCTTACGACAGACGGAGCTTCGCCATGCCCATCCTCTCCATGACCACCTGGCCGAACCAGACCGACGAGAAGTGCCAGGAGCTCATCGAGGAGCTCACCGCCACGGTGCACCGCGTCATCGGGGCACCCCTCGACAAGATCACCGTCTTCATCCAGGAGATCCCGCAGAACCGCTGGGGCGAGGGCGGGGTCCTCGGCACGCACCCCGGGTTCGCCGAGCTCAGCCGCCGCCGCGCCGCGCCGGCCGACGCCTGACCGGCCCCGCCTCCGCCCCGCCCCCCAACCAGCCTTCAGCCAAGGAGAGTTCCCATGGCCATCCTGACCCGGTCCGCGCGGACCGACCGGATCCCGGTCGAACCGGCCGACGCGCCCTCGGCGCCGCGCTCCAGTTCCCCCACCACCGTCCTCGTGGCGGCCCTGCTCGCCTTCTTCGTCATCTCCCTCGACGGCTCGGTCGTCAACGTGGCCCTGCCGGCCATCTCGCACAGCCTCGGCGGCACGATGGCCGACCTCCAGTGGATCGTCGACGGCTACACCCTGATGTTCGCGGCGTTCATGCTGACCGCCGGCACTTTCTCGGACCGCATCGGCGCCAGCCGCGCCTACGCCTGGGGCCTCGCCGCCTTCACCGTGGCCTCCCTGGCCTGCGGCGTCGCGCCCAACCTCGGCACGCTGATCGGCGCCCGCATGGTGCAGGGCGGTGCCGCGGCCCTCATGGTCCCGGCCTCGCTCGCCCTGATCCGGCAGACCTACAGCGACCCCGGCAAGCGGGCGCGGGCCATCGCCATCTGGACCGCCGCCGGTTCCGTCGCGGTCGCCGTCGGACCGGTCGTCGGCGGCATGCTCACCAGCGGCCTGAGCTGGCGCGCGGTGTTCTACCTGAACCTCCCGGTGGGCGCGATCGGGCTCGCCCTGCTGACCCGCATCACCCCCTCGGCGCGCCGCTCGGCGCCGGTCGACCTGGTCGGCCAGCTGTCGATCGTGGCCTCCCTGGCCGGTCTGACGTACGCGGTGATCGAGGGCGGGCGCGCGGGCTGGACCAGCCCGGACGTGCTGGGCACGCTCGCCCTGGCCCTCGTCGCGGTCGCGGTGTTCGTACGGACGCAGTCGCGGCGCGAGCACCCGATGGTGCCGCTGAGCATCTTCAAGTCCCGTACGGTGCTGGTCTGCCTGGCGGCCGGCTTCACCATCAACGCGGTCTTCTACGGCGCCATCTTCCTGCTCGGCATGTACTTCCAGCAGGTGCGCGGCGCCTCCCCGGTCAGCACCGGCGCGATGTTCATCCCGATGTGCGCGCTGATCTCCATCGTCAACATGGCGGGCGTCAAGCTCGCCGCCCGCCGGGGCGCCTGGCTGCCGATGGCCATCGGGCAGCTGGTCATGACGGGCGGCTCGCTGCTGATGCTGACGGTCACCTCCCACACGTCGTACGTGATCCCGGTGCTGCTGCTGGTGCCGATCGGCCTGGGCGGCGGGTTCGCGGTGCCCTCGCTGACGGCGGCCATCCTGGAGAACATCGACGGCGAGCGGGCCGGTACGGCGGCCGCGGTGCTCAACACCTCACGCCAGGTGGGCAGTTGCATCGCGGTCGCGGCGTTCGGCGCGCTGATCGCGGACACCTCCCACTTCAAGCAGGGCATGGACACGAGCTTCGTGATCAGCGTCGTGATGCTGCTGACGACGGCCGCGGCGACGGTGCTGCTGCTCCGCAAGCGGGCCGACCGGCCCGTCGAGAAGTCCTAGGGGTGCCGGACGCACCCCTGGGGCGGCCGGGCGGCGTCACTTCCCCCGCCTGCCGCTCGGCCACGCGCGAAGGCCCCGGCCCGGGTTCACTCCCGGTGCCGGGGCCTTCGCCGTGCCCGGCCGGGGGCGCGGGGAGCCCGTCCGGTCTTCGCAAAGTAACTTTAAAATACCTTCACGAAGGAATTTTAAATGGGGATGATGGGGCCATGACCGTGATGGAAGAACGCGTCGTTCCCCCCGCCCCGCCCGACACCACCCGCTCCCGCCTCGCCGAACTGCGCGTCATCCGCGAGCTCGCGCACGAGGGCCCGGCCCCCGGAGGCGGTGACCAGCAGCACGCCCGGGGCAAGCTCACCGCCCGCGAGCGCGTCGAACTCCTGCTGGACGAGGGCTCGTTCACCGAGATCGAGCCGCTGCGCCGGCATCGCGCCACCGGCTTCGGCCTGGAGGCCCGCCGCCCCTACACCGACGGCGTGGTCACCGGCTGGGGCACCATCCACGGCCGTACCGTCTTCGTCTACGCGCACGACTTCCGCATCTTCGGCGGCGCCCTCGGCGAGGCGCACGCGGCGAAGATCCACAAGGTGATGGACCTCGCGCTGACCGCCGGTGCGCCGCTGGTCAGCCTCAACGACGGGGCCGGTGCCCGCATCCAGGAGGGCGTCTCGGCGCTCGCCGGTTACGGCGGGATCTTCACCCGCAATGTCGCAGCCTCCGGTGTGCTGCCGCAGATCAGCGTGATGCTGGGCCCCTGCGCGGGCGGCGCCGCCTACTCGCCCGCGCTCACCGACTTCGTCTTCATGGTCCGGGACATCGCGCAGATGTTCATCACGGGACCGGACGTCGTCCAGGCGGTGACGGGGGAGAAGGTCGACCACGACGGGCTCGGCGGCGCCGATGTGCACGCCGGGGTCTCCGGGGTGGCGGCCGGGGCCTACGACGACGAGGCGAGCTGCCTGGAGGACGTACGCCACCTGCTGTCGCTGCTGCCGTCCAACAACCGCGAACTGCCCCCGCGCGAGGAGCCGTCGGACGATCCGGAGCGGCGCTGCGAGGCCCTGCTCGACCTGGTGCCGGCCGAGCCGAACCAGGCGTACGACATCCACCGGGTGATCGAGGAGATCGTCGACGACGGCGACTTCTTCGAGGTGCAGCCCGCCTGGGCGGCCAACCTGGTGTGCGCGCTGGCCCGGCTGGACGGCCATGTCGTCGCGTTGGTCGCCAACCAGCCCGCGGCCACCGCCGGGGTGCTGGACATCGCCGCGTCCGAGAAGGGCGCGCGGTTCGTGCAGTTCTGCGACGCCTTCAACATCCCGCTGGTCACGCTCGTGGACGTGCCCGGCTTCCTGCCCGGCGTCGGCCAGGAGCACGCCGGCATCATCCGGCACGGCGCCAAGCTGCTGTACGCGTACTGCAACGCGACCGTACCGCGCGTCTCCGTGGTGCTCCGCAAGGCGTACGGCGGCGCGTACATCGTGATGGACTCCCGCTCCATCGGCGCCGATCTGGCGCTGGCCTGGCCCACCAACGAGATCGCCGTGATGGGCGCGGAGGGCGCCGCGAACGTCGTCTTCCGCCGGGAGATCGCCGCCGCCGAGGACCCGCAGGCGGTGCGGGCCCGTCGTATCGCGGAGTACAAGTCCGAGCTGATGCACCCCTATTACGCCGCCGAGCGCGGACTCGTCGACGATGTGATCGACCCGCGCGACACCCGGGCCGTGCTGATCCGCTCGCTGGCCATGCTGCGGGCCAAGCACGCCGACCTGCCCTCCCGCAAACACGGGAACCAGCCGGTATGAACGGCGCCCGGGAACCGTTCGTACGCGTGCTGCGCGGCACCCCGACACCCGAGGAACTCGCCGCCGCCACCGCCGTGTTGCTGGAACTGTCCCGCCGGGCTCCTGCGGAGGAGAAGCCCGCACCGGTCCGCCGCCCGGCCGACTGGCACCGGACCCCACCGAGCACGTACCGCGCCGCCACCTCGTGGCGCCGCTGACCCCTGAGACCGGAGGATCGCCATGTCCACGAGTTATCCCGACAACCGGCCCACCGCCTATGTGACGACCCACGCCGAGACGTACTCCCTGGAGGAAGTGGTCCGCATCAGCGGTCTCGACGCCGAGACACTGAACTGGTACGAGCGGCAGGGCCTGATCGAGGGCGCCGCACAGGACCCGTACGGCGGCCGCGCCTACAGCCCGGTCCATCTGCGCTGGCTGGAGTTCCTCAACCACCTGCGCAGCACCGGGATGCCACCGGCCGACATGAACCACTACGTCGAGCTGTACCGGGCGGGCGATCCGACCATCGCCGCCCGGCGGGAACTCCTGGAGGCCCACCGGGACCTGCTGCGGGCCCGGTCCGGCGACTTCGCCGCCACCCTGCGCTATCTCGACTGGAAGATCGGCTTCTACCGGGAGCGGGAGGCGGTGCTGCTCAGATCCATGGCGTCGAGCGCGGCGGAGGCGTAGGCGGCGGCCGCCGGTTCCAGGCGCAGCACGCCGTGCGAGGCGGCGGTGTGGACGTCCCGCCACAGCCGGGTCAGCTCCCCGCCGCCGTCGCGCAGATGGGTGCCGCCGGTGCGGAACACCCGCTCCACCGCGTCGGTGAGCAGTCCGGCGGCCGCGGCCGCGTCCCGCCGGTTGCCCGCGACGAGGGCCGGGGTGACCGGGTCGTCGTCGGCGCGCCGGACCGCCCGCTCCAGCAGCAGCCCGGCCGCGTCGACATGGGCCGAGGCCACCGCGAGCGTCTCGCGCACCGCCGCGCTCTCATGGTTGGGGCGCCCGCCGCCGGGC
>NZ_JBMJCT010000069.1:0-12968 GCF_049222185.1 Streptomyces sp. LaBMicrA B280
GTCCGGCGCCCGGTCAGGCCGCCGCCGGTGCGCGGCGCGCGGCACGGCGCCGGGCCGCCAGCTCCGGGTCGAGGGCGGGTACGGCGGCCAGCAGCTGCCGGGTGTACTCCTCGCGCGGGCTGTCGTAGATCTCGTCGGCGGGGCCGTACTCGACCAGCCGGCCCCCGCGCATCACCGCGAGCCGGTCGCTGACCTGGCGGACGACGGCGAGGTCGTGCGCGACGAAGACCAGCGCGAGGCCGAGTTCCCGCTGCAACTCACCCAGCAGGGCGACCACCTGGGCCTGGGTGGTGACGTCGAGCGCGGAGACGGGTTCGTCGCAGACGATGACGCGCGGGTCGGCGGCCAGCGCGCGGGCGATGCCGATGCGCTGGCGCTGGCCCCCGCTGAACTCGTGCGGGTAGCGGTCGTAGTGCGCCCCTTCGAGTCCCACGCGCTCCAGCAGTTCCGTCACCCGTCCCCTGATCCGCTCCTCGGCCCCGGCGCCCCGCGCACCGCGGGCGCGCAGCGGATCGGCGATGGACTCGCCCACGCTGCGGCGGGGGTTGAGGGAGGAGACCGGGTCCTGGAAGACCATCTGGACGGCCGGGTTCACCCCGGTGTGCGGCGCGCCGTCGTAACGGATCCTGCCCGCAGTGGGGTCCAGGAGGCCGACCAGCATCCGGCCGAGGGTGGTCTTGCCGCTGCCGCTCTCGCCGACGACGCCGAGGGTCTCGCCCCTGCGCACGGTCAGCGAGACATCGTCCACGGCCGCGAACGCCCGCTTGCCGCGCCCGAATTCGCGCCGCAGTCCGGTGGCCTCCAGGACCACCTCGCCGGTGGCAGGGGAGCCGGTGCGGCGGGCGTCCACGCGCGGGACGGCGTCGAGGAGTGCGCGGGTGTACGGCTCCCGGGGCGCCGCGAGGACCGTCCCGGCCGGACCGTGCTCGACGGCCCGGCCGTGCCGCATGACCAGCACCTCGTCGACGCTCTCGGCGGCCACGCCCACGTCATGGGTGACCAGCAGCAGGCCCATGCCGGTCTCCGTGCGCAGGGCGTGCAGCAGGTCCAGGATCTGGGCCTGCACGGTGACGTCGAGCGCGGTGGTGGGCTCGTCAGCGATCAGCAGCTCGGGTTCGCAGGCCAGCGCCATGGCGATGAGCGCGCGCTGGCGCATGCCGCCGCTGAACTCGTGCGGGCGTGCGCGGGCGCGCCGGGCGGCGTCCGGGATGCCCACCCGGTCCAGGACCTCGACGGCCCGCGCGCGGGCGGCGCGGCGCGCGGCGCGGGTGTGCACCCGGTACACCTCGGCGATCTGGTCGCCGATGGCGTAGTAGGGGTCGAGCGAGGACAGCGGGTCCTGGAAGACCATGGCGGCCTTGGCGCCGCGCAGCCGCCGCAGCTCCTGCTCGCCGGCCGCCTGGACATCGGTGCCGGCGACGCGCACGGTGCCGCCGACCCGGGCGCCGGTGCCGCGGTGCAGGCCCAGCAGGGCGCCCGCGACCGTGGACTTGCCGGAGCCGGACTCGCCGACCAGGGCCAGCGCGCCGCCCTCGGCCAGGCTGAAGGAGAGCCGGTCGACGGCCCGCAGCGCGCCGAACTCGACGCTCAGGTCGGTTACTTCCACCAGGCTCATGCGAGCACCACCCGTCGGTCGGCCACCGCGTACAGCACGTCCGCGACGGCGTTGGCGAGCACCACGAAGAACGCGATGACGAGGACCATGCCGACGACCACCGGCAGGTCGACGACCTTCACCGCGTGCACCAGTTCCTGGCCGATGCCGGGCAGCCCGAACAGGGTCTCGGTGAGGACGGCGCCGCCGACGGCGGAGCCGACGTTGTTGGCGTTGAGCGCGATGACCGGGGCGAACGCGCCGCGCAGCGCGTGCCGTCCGACGATGGCCCGCTCGCCGACGCCGTACGCCCGGAAGGTCCGTACGTGGTCCTCGGCGAGGGTCTCCAGCATCGCGGCGCGGGTCAGCCGGGCGAAGGTCGCGGCCTCGATCAGGGCCAGCGACAGCCAGGGCAGCAGCAGGTTCCAGGCCCACTGCTCGGGGTCGTCGGTGAAGGCGACGTACTCCGGGAAGGGCAGCAGCTGGAGTTCGCCGCAGACGATGATCATCAGCACCAGGCCGATGACGAACACCGGTGTGGCGGTGCCCGCGAGGGTGATCGCGGTGAGCGCCCGCTCCGAGACGCGGCCGCGCCGCCAGGCGGAGAGGACGCCGGTGCCGACGCCGAGGGCGAGCCACAGCACCATGCCGCCGAGGACCAGCGAGAGGCTGACCGGCAGCTTGCCCAGGATGATGTCCAGGACCTGCTGTCCGGTCTGGTACGACTGCCCGAGGCAGGGCGCCGCGCAGTGCTCCACGGAGGTGCCGGTGGAGAAGTCCTGGCCGACGAAGAGGCCCTGGAGGAAGTGCCAGTAGCGCACGTAGAGGGGGTCGCCGAGGTGCAGCTGTTCGGCGACCTGGTGCACCTGGGCGGGCGAGCAGCGCGGGCCGCAGGTGATCTGGGCGACGTTGCCGGGGGTGACGTAGAAGACGACGTAGACGATGACCGAGACGGCGAGCAGGGTGATGACCGTGCCCACGGCCCGGCGCAGCAGGAATCCGCCGAAGCCGCTCATGCGGTCGCCTCCTTCTTGGTCGCGCCCTCGGCCGCGGCCTCAGCCTTGGCCTTGGCCTTGGCCTTGGCTCCGGCCTTGTCCTTGCGGCCGGTGCCGACCCGCAGCCGGGAGGCGGCGCGCGGGTCGAGGGCGGTGCGCACGCCGTCGCCGAACACGGTGAGGGCGAGGATGGTGACGAACAGGGCACCGGCCGGCAACAGCAGGTACTGCGGGGCGGCCTGGTACCAGACGTCGGCGGCGGTGAGCATCTGTCCCCAGGAGGGCGTGGGCGGCTTGACGCCGACGCCGAGGAAGGACAGGGCCGATTCCGCCGAGATGTTCGAGGGCACGAGGAGCGCCGCGTAGGTGATGATGGGCGCGGCGAGGCCGGGCAGCAGCTCTCGGTGGGCGATGCGCCAGGTCCGCCAGCCGCTGAGCCGGGCGGCGGAGACGTAGTCGAGGCCCTTCAGGGACAGGGCCTGCGCGCGCACGATCTTCGCGATGCCGCCCCAGCCGATCAGGCCGAGGACCAGGGTGACCAGGACGGGCCGCGGGAAGCTCGCCGGGACGACCGCCAGCAGCGCCAACGACATGATCATCAGCGGCATCGCGACGATGATGTCCGTGATCCGGCTCAACACTTGATCAACCCATTGATTGCCGAGCGCGGCCGCCACGCCGACGGCCACGCCGATGGCGAGCTGGATGACGGTGGCGGCCAGGGCCACGCCGAGCGAGACCCGGGCGCCGTAGACCAGGCGGGCGAACAGGTCGCGGCCGGTCTGGGGTTCGACCCCCAGCCAGTGCTCCGCGCCGATGCCGCCGAGGGAGCCGACCGGCACACCGCCGCGCGCGGAGTCGATCAGGGACGGGTGGTAGGTGAAGGGGTCCTGGCCCTCCAGGGCGGTGAGCAGCGGCGCGGCGAGCGCGACCAGGACGAGCAGCGCGACGACGACCGCGGCGACCAGGGCGGCGCGCTGCGCCCGCAGCCGCCGCCAGAACGGGCGGGCCCCCGAGGCCGCCGGGACGGGGGTGTCCGTCCCGGCGGCCGGGGTGACGAGGGGTGACTCGGTCACGGCGTCACTTCACCGCGACCTGGGAGATGTCCAGCACGCCGGTCCAGTCGCTGATGACGACATTGCGGATGTCCTTGCCGACCAGCCGCTTGTAGACGGGGTGGAACAGCGGCACCACGAGGGCCTTGCCGCCGATCTTCTGGTCCAGGGCGCCCCAGCGCTTGGCGGCCGCGTCGAGGTCGGTCAACTTATTGATCGCGTCAATCTCGTCATTGACCGACTTGTCGTTGAGCTGGCTCGCATTGAAGTTCGCGCCGTCCTTGACGATCTGCCGGCCGTCGAAGATCGGGGCGAGGAAGGGGCCGCCGGAGGGCCAGTCGGCGCCCCAGCCGGCGAGGAAGAAGCCGGGCTCGGTCTTCACGCCGTGGACGGTGTCCCGGTAGTCGTTGTCCTCCAGGCCCTGGAGCTTGACCGTGATGCCGGCCTTCTTGAGGGCGTCCTGGAGGGCGGTGGCGATCTCCGGGCTGGTCGCGAAGTCCTTGGCGTTGGAGTGCGTCAGGGTGACGGTGAGCCCGTTCTTGTAACCGGCCTGCGCCAGCAGCTCCTTGGCCTTCGCCGGGTTGCCGGACGCGCCCGCCGGGAAGGGGTCGTACGGCGTGTACCCGAAGGACTTCTGGTTCGGCAGGAAGGTCGTGGCGGGCTCGGCGAGCGCGCTGCCGCCGGCCGCGTTGACCACCGAGGAGCGGTCGACGGCGTAGGCGATGGCCTCGCGCACCTTGGGGTTGTCGAACGGCTTCACGGTCGGGTTGAACGCGATGTAGTTCGTGTAGCCGAAGTGCCCGGTGCCCACGCGCGCGGCCAGCTCCTTGTCGCCGGTCACCTTGGCGAGCTCGGCCGGGCCCAGGTTGGTGTCCGTGGTGACGGCGGCGGCGTCCGCGCCCTGGGAGGCGGACAGCCGCTGGTCGATCACCGAGGAGTCGAGGCCGGAGCGCACATCGATGGTGTCCGGGTACGCCTTGCGCTGGTCGTCGGTGGCCGCCGACCAGTTCGGGTTGCGCTTGAGCAGCACGTGCTCGCCGTCGTTCTCGTTCTTCACGACCTCGTAGGGGCCGGACGAGACCGGGTGCTCCTCGTACTTGGTGCCGGTGTCCTTGGCCTTGGGCACCGGCGCGAACTGCGTCTGGGTGGCCAGGAACGGGAACTCGCCCTCGGGCTTGTTCAGATGGAAGACGATGGTCCGCTCGTCCGGCGTCTCGATCGCCGACAGGCCCTTCTTGTCCTTGTACGGCCCCTGGTAGTCCGCCGCGCCGGCCAACCAGTCGCGCAGGTAGGGGGCGCCGCCGGAGAGCTCGGGGGCGAAGGAGCGCTCGATGCCGTACTTGATGTCGGCCGAGGTGATCGGGGTGCCGTCCGCGTACTTCAGGCCCTTCTTCAGGGTGTACGTCCACACGGTCGCGTCCTTGTTGGGACGCCCGGTGTCGGTGGCGAGGTCCGGCACCACCTTGGCGCCGGCCGCGCCGTTCGCCCGGTTGCGCGTGGTCAGGGTGCGGAAGACCAGCGAGGGGACGTTTCCGCCGCCGGAGGTGTACAGCCGCGCGGGGTCGAAATCGGTCTGCGGCTCGGAGTTCAGGACCGTGAGCGTGCCGCCCTTGTGGGGCGTCGAGTCGCCACCGGAGCCCTTCGCACCGCTGTCCTTCGGACCGCAGGCGGCGGCGCCCGCGGCCACGACCAGGCTGACGGATGCCGCTGCCACGCGGCGCGCTATGACGGACGGTTGACGCATCGGAATGACGACCTCTCGGGGGTGATTCGAGGTTTTCTCGAAGGGTGAGACAAAGAGACGAGGAATGAGACGTCTCTGGACAGACGTCGGCCCCGGCGTCGGGTCGTCGAAAAATCCGTGACCGGGGCCACGGAGGGGAGAAACAGAAAGGTCGCGACGCGAACGCCAGGGGGCGGCGTCAGCGACAGTGAATGTCGGCCACGCAGAGCGCGGTCACGCCGATCAGCGCCAGCTCGATGGCGGCGCTGAAGGAGACGGCATGACTAGACCACATGCGCAGAAATATGAACGAACTCGCGGCTCATGTCAATGTGACATAAGCGCAGGTCGTCAACTCCTGGGATAGGGCCAGGCGTTGGGCAGACAGTGGATCCCGTCATGGTCGAGGAACTTGGTCTGCTGCTGCATGACCGGCGCCAGTTCGCCGCTCTTCTCGCAGGTGACGTGGTTGTGGCCGAGCCGATGCCCGACTTCATGGTTGATCAACATTTGCCGGTACATATGGATTTTGTCGCCATATGTCTTGCTTCCTTGAGCCCACCGGTACGCATTGATCATCACGCGCTGGGTGGCGGCCGAGTCGCAGGAGACGTTGTCCTCGGTGGTGTCCAGGCCGGATTTCGCGCACCAGGTGGCGGTGGTGCCGGGACTGGCCAGGGTGATCACGAAGTCGGGTTTGCCGGAGGAGACCCGCTCGAAGGTACGGGTGCCGCCGTGTCCCCAACTCCGGTCGTCGTTCAGCGTCTTCTGCACCGCCTCGGCGAACAGCGCGCCGTCCAGGCCGAGCCCCTGCTCGATGTCGACCCGATAGCGGTACTTCTGACCCGTGCCGGGCGCCTTCTCGAAGCCGGGGACGGTGTCGAACTTCCCGGACGCCTTGAGAGTGGCGCCCAGCGGATACGTGCGGTCCATCTTCTGCTCGTACGTCAACGGCGCCGCACTCGGCTTCGCGGAGGCCCCGGGGCGCGCGTCGGCGCCCTGGTCCGCTGCGGAGTGCCCCGTCTTCGCGCCGTCGTCGCGGCTCTCGGTCACCTGCCCGGCGACGACCACCGCGAGCACGGTGGTGACGGCGGCCGCGGCGATGCCGGTGAAGGCCCGCCCCTTGGTGTTCCCGCGCTGCGCGGGCAGGTCCGCCGTGTCCGCACCGCCGAGGGGCGTCTCGGCCGTCGTCTCCGGCTGCGGCTTCGGCTTCGGCTTCGGCCCTGGTTCCTCGGCCGGCTGCTCAGCCGTACGGACACCTCCGCCCTTCCCGCCGCCGCCGTCGAAAGCATCCAGATAATCCTGCCGGGGCCCACGCCCGGCAGGCCCGGCGGAACCACCCGGTCCACCGGCTCCACCCGGCCCACCGGGCCCTGCGGGTCCCGCCTGCCGCTGCCGGGGCAGCACGACCCCGTGCACACCCGTACCGGACCCGGTCCGCGCCGGGAACTCCCCCCAGCCGCCCCCGGGTTCCCGCTGCTCGGGATGCCCGCCCCGGGCGGCACCCGCGCCGGGCCCACGCGGCACACCGCGCGCGGGCGTGCCGTCGGAGACCCTCGGAACACCACCGGCGGGCGTGCCGTCGGACACGCGCGGGACACCACGCGCCGGTGCCCCCTCGGGCCCGCGCGCGGCGCCACGCCCCGCCGCTCCCTCCGGGGGTCTGGGCACACCGTGGTCCGGCGTCCCGTCCGGCAGTCCCGGTGCCCCGCGGCCCGGCGCCGCCCGCTCACTCCTCGCCGCTATCTCCGGACCCTCGTCCTGCGCGGCCGGCTTGGCCGGTCCTCGGCGGCTGTGGCGTCCCACGGTGTCCTTCAGCTCCCCGCTTCCGTACCGTCGGCGGCTCCCCGGCCGCCCGTCTCCGTGCTGTCGTCGTCTCTGTTGCCGTCGTCTTTGTTGCCGTCGTCTCTGCTGGCGTCGTCTCTACTGGCGTCGTCTTTATCGCTCGCGTCCGCTCCACCGCCCGCGTCCGCGCCGCCGTCGCCCCCGGCCTGTGCCATCAGTTCCCGGAAGGCCCGCGCCACCACGCCCGGATACTCCATCATCGCCACGTGCCCGGCGTCCGGCAGGGACAGCAGCCGGGAGTCGCGGAAGGAGCGAGCGGCCTTGCGGGCCATCCGGTAGCCGACGAGCTGGTCCCGGCCGCCGTAGACGAGCAGGGTCGGCGCGAGCACCCGCTCGGCCTGCCGCCACAGCCCGTGCTGCCCGCCGAGCGTGTACGCGTTGACGATGCCACGCGCGGAGCGGGCCATCGCGTCCCAGAAGTACGGCAGCTGCAACCGCCGCTCCAGCTCCTCCACGGCCTGCCCGAACGCCTCCGGCGTCACCCGGCCCGGGTCGCCGTAACAGAGCCCCATGACCCCGCGCACCCGCTGCTCGGCCGTCCACTCCTTGCTCATCCGGGTGAACAGGGCCGCGACACCGGGCACGCCGAGCAGTCCGGTCGGCACCGCGGTGCGCTGGATCCGCAGCTCCGGCAGCGCGGGCGAGATCAGCGTGAGGGTGCGCACCAGATCGGGGCGTACGGCGGCCACCCGCGTGGTGACCGCGCCGCCGAGCGAGTTGCCGAAGAGGTGGACGGGACCGTGCCCGGAGGCGTCCAGGTAGCGGATGACGGCCCGCGCGTGCCCGGTGACGGAGTAGTCGCCGTCGTCCGGGGGCGGGGAGTCGCCGAAGCCCGGCAGGTCGACCGCCTCGCCGGCCACGACGTCGTCCAGCTCGGCCATCAGGTCCGACCAGTTCTGCGAGGAGCCGCCGAGCCCGTGCACGTACAGGGCGCGCGGCAGGTCCTCACGCGCGGGCGGCCGGTGGCGCACCGACAGGGTGACCCCCGGCAGGCCCACCGTCCGCAGCCGCTCCCCGTCGCCGACCCGGACGGGCGCCACCCGGGGGAGGACACTGGCGGCCGGCGCGGAGGGCGACTCGGTGGAAGACATGCGGGCAATGTTACGAGGTGATCACACCGGGGTTCGTGTGTTCGCCGTCACAGAATGAGCCGTTCCGCGCATGAGCCGTGCCGCGGCGGAGAACCGGTGCGCGGACGGGCGCGCACGGCATGGCGCCCGGATCGGCCGTCTCCTAGGCTCGTACAGAGGGCACCCGCGTGTGGCCCCTGCCGTGCCCAGGGACGTCGTAGGAAGGGAGCCCATCATGGCCCAGGATCCGACCGAGCCCGACACCATCGAGGAACTGGACGACGAGACGGGCCCCGAGCTGGGCGTCGAGGACCCGGAAGTGGACGCCGTCGAGCAGCAGGCCGATGTCCGGCCCGAGCGCGACGACACGTTGACGGCGGAGAAGAAGGACCGGGCGAACGAGGCCGATCTGCTCGAACAGACGCGCGTGGTCTCGCTCGACGAGGACGACTACCGCTGATCGACCGCGTGACTCGGCTTTCGCCGTCGTCCGGTACATGAAATTCTGCGCTCGCACCGCGCACACCACGGTTACCGAAAAGTACGATGGCCGCGCGGTCGACACCGCATGTGGACGACATTGGGAGGCGGCGTGACAGCCATCGAGCAAACAGAGGCAGCACGCCCGCGCGGCACCCGGCTGCCGCGCCGAGCCCGACGGAACCAGTTGCTGGGCGCGGCCCAGGAGGTCTTCGTCGCTCAGGGCTACCACGCCGCGGCGATGGACGACATCGCCGAGCGGGCCGGCGTCAGCAAGCCGGTGCTCTACCAGCACTTCCCGGGCAAGCTCGACCTCTATCTCGCGCTGCTGGACCAGCACTGCGAGGCGCTGATCCAGTCGGTGCGCGGCGCGCTGGCGTCGACGACCGACAACAAGCAGCGCGTGCGGGCGACCATGGACGCCTACTTCGCCTATGTGGAGGACGACGGCGGCGCCTTCCGGCTGGTCTTCGAGTCGGACCTGACGAACGAGCCCGCCGTGCGCGAGCGCGTCGACAAGGTGACCACCGAGTGCGCCGAGGCGATCTGCGAGGTGATCGCGGAGGACACCGGCCTCTCGCGCGCGGAGTCCATGCTGCTCGCCTCCGGTCTCGGCGGGCTCGCCCAGGTGGTGGCCCGCTCCTGGCTGCACAGCGACCGCAGTGTGCCGCGCGACAACGCGGTGCAGTTGCTCGCCTCGCTCGCCTGGCGCGGCATCGCGGGCTTCCCGCTGCACGGCAACGAGCACCACTGAGCCGCGTCACGGTGTTCATTCCCGGACGGTGTTCGCTGTTGGCGTTCCCGGCCGGCCGCGTGCACGTCCCCTCACCGGGCTAATGTGTGCTGGTACGGCGCGGAAGATCGCGCACATAACTGACCGTCGGAGGGACAAAGCCGTGGAGGTCAAGATCGGCGTGCAGCACGCGCCCCGCGAGATCGTTCTGGAGAGCGGTCAGAGCGTCGAGGAGGTCGAGCGCCTCGTGTCCGACGCGCTCGCCGGGAAGACGCAGCTGCTGACCCTTGAGGACGAGAAGGGCCGCAAGGTCATGGTGCCGACGGACAAGTTGGCGTACGTGGAGCTCGGCGCGCCGACCGTGCGCAAGGTGGGCTTCGGCGCGCTGTAGTCAAGACCATGGCGAGGGCCCGGCGGCATCGGCCGCCGGGCCTTTGTGCTGAGCGGATTCGCACACAGAGACGACACAACTCCTCCATAGCGGAGGATTGCAGTCCGCAGGTCACGGGTAAGACGGGCTACGACCGTTCAAGACAGACCGGCCGTGGGAGGGACCCCCGTCATGATCCTGGAAGCACTCGGCGCCGCCGTGCTCGGGCTCCTGCTCGCCTGGGCGGCGACCGTCCGCCTCGCCCACCGCCTCCCGAACCGCCCCCTGGTCTACTCGACCGGCACTGCGGGCGCCCTCCTGGGCGACTTCGTCACCCACAGCGCCGTGGGCTCGGGCTCCCTCGTGGTGTCCGTCCTGGGCGCGGCGATCATCTCGGCGGCTTCCCTGTCCCTGCTCCTGCGCCCGTCCAGGTCCCGCCGCTCCCTGACGGCATAACGGGCGCCCCCTTCAAGGGGCCGGGGCCCGACGCCCCAGAAGGGGCGCGGGAAGCTCACCGCGAGCACCCCCGACGAGGGCGCTACGCCGCCAGGCCCAGCGCGGCCATCCGCTTGGTGTGCGCCTCCGTGATCCGCGTGAACATCCGCCCGACCTCGGCCAGATCGAACCCGTCGGCCACCCCGCCCACGAGCATCGTGGACAGCGCGTCCCGGTCCGCCACCACCCGCTGCGACTGCGACAGCGCCTCACCCATCAGCCGCCGCGCCCACAGCGCGAGCCGCCCGCCGACCCGGGGATCGGCGTCGATCGCGGCACGCACCTTCTCCACCGCGAACTCCGCGTGCCCGGTGTCGTCGAGCACCGCGAGCACCAGCTCCCGGGTGTCGATGTCGAGCCGCGCCGCCACCTCCCGGTAGAAGTCGCTCGCGATCGAGTCGCCGACGTACGCCTTGACCAGGCCCTCCAGCCAGTCCGAGGGCGCCGTCTGCCGGTGGAAGCCGTCCAGCGCGGCGACGAACGGGTCCATCGCCCCCGTCGGGTCCTCGCCGATCTCCGTCAGCCGGTCCCGCAGCCGCTCGAAGTGGTGGAACTCGGCCGACGCCATCTTCGCCAGCTCGGCCTTGTCCCCGAGGGTCGGCGCCAGCTTCGCGTCCTCCGCGAGCCGCTCGAAGGCCGCGAGCTCGCCATAGGCGAGCGCCCCGAGCAGATCCACGACGGCGGCGCGGTAGTGCGGCTCGACGGCGGCCTGTGCCCAGTCCTGCGCGGCGACACCGGTCGGCACGGGGGCGGCGGACGCGTTCTCAGGCTTGTCAGCACTAGTCATGAGGCGCACAATAGCCCGCTTGGCGCCCCCCTCAAGCCCCCGGTCGATCACTGTGACCACGACTACGTGACCAATTCGGCCATCGCATGTGCGTGGATCCGGGGTATGGTGGTATTGCGCCTGGGAGTGCGTCGACGATGTTCGACATGCTTCGACAGGGCGCACGCATGAGGATGCCCGGTCGGTGGCCCGATCGGCTCCGACCCGACAGACCTCCGTGGCCGTACGGCTCAAGTACGTACGACGACCGGAGGGACACCCTCAGCGGTACGAGCGCTAGAGCGTCGGCCGAGGTCCCCTGTCTACGGCTTGCCTTGACAGGTACGCCTGTACGGCAGCCGACGTCCCCGGCACGGTCAGTCATGACCCCCCGCGCTCGCCTCGCACCGCGCCACACAGAAGAGGCAGCACCCTGACTACGACGTTTCGAGACCTTGGGATCCTCCCCGAGACCGCCGAGGCCCTGGAGGCCGTCGGCATCGTCAATCCCTTCCCCATCCAGGAGATGACGCTTCCCGTCGCCCTTTCCGGCACGGACGTCATCGGCCAGGCCAAGACCGGCACCGGCAAGACGCTGGGCTTCGGCCTCCCCCTCCTGGAGCGCGTGACCGTCCCCGCCGATGTCGAGGCCGGACGCGCCACCCCCGACGCCCTCACGGACGCCCCGCAGGCGCTGGTCGTCGTCCCCACCCGCGAGCTGTGCACGCAGGTCACCAACGACCTCCAGACGGCCGGCAAGGTCCGTAACGTACGCGTGCTGGCCATCTACGGCGGCCGGGCCTACGAGCCCCAGGTCGAGGCCCTGAAGAAGGGCGTCGACGTCGTCGTCGGCACCCCGGGCCGGCTGCTCGACCTCGCGGGCCAGAAGAAGCTCGACCTGAAGCACATCAAGTCCCTGGTCCTCGACGAGGCCGACGAGATGCTCGACCTGGGCTTCCTGCCCGACGTCGAGAAGATCATCGACATGCTTCCGGCCAGGCGCCAGACCATGCTGTTCTCGGCGACCATGCCGGGCGCGGTCATCGGCCTCGCCCGCCGCTACATGTCCCGGCCCACGCACATCCGCGCCACCGCGCCGGACGACGAGGGCGCGACGGTCGCGAACATCAAGCAGTTCGTCTACCGCGGCCACTCCATGGACAAGCCGGAGATGATCGCGCGCATCCTGCAGGCCGACGGCCGCGGGCTCGCGATGATCTTCTGCCGCACCAAGCGCACGGCCGCCGACATCGCCGAGCAGCTCCAGCGCCGCGGTTTCGCCTCCGGCGCGGTCCACGGCGACCTCGGCCAGGGCGCCCGCGAGCAGGCGCTGCGCGCGTTCCGCAACGGCAAGGTCGACGTCCTGGTCTGCACCGATGTCGCCGCGCGCGGTATCGACGTCGAGGGCGTCACGCACGTCATCAACTACCAGTCCCCCGAGGACGAGAAGACGTACCTGCACCGCGTCGGCCGCACCGGCCGCGCGGGCGCCAAGGGTACGGCGATCACGTTCGTGGACTGGGACGACATCCCGCGCTGGCAGCTGATCAACAAGGCGCTGGAGCTGGACTTCAACGACCCGGTGGAGACGTACTCCACCTCCCCGCACCTGTTCTCCGACCTCGGCATCCCCGCGGGCACCAAGGGCATCCTGCCCCGCTCGGAGCGGACCCGTGCCGGTCTGGACGCGGAGGTGCTGGAGGACCTGGGCGAGACCGGCGGGCGCGGCTCGCGTGGCCGCGACCGTGACCGGGACCGTGGCCGCGGTGGTCGCGGCGACCGCCAGGACCGTGCCGAGTCCCCCGCCGCCGAGCAGGAGCGCCCGGCGCGCACCCCGCGCCG
>NZ_JBMJCT010000070.1:0-9284 GCF_049222185.1 Streptomyces sp. LaBMicrA B280
CGGCGACGCCGCCCGCGGCCTGCTGGGCCGCCGGGGCGGTCTTCTTCACGGCACCGCCGGCCGTCTTGCCCGCGGCCGGCACGGCCGTCTTCACGGCGTTGCCGCCCGCGTTGCCCGCCAGCGAGGTGACGTGCTCCGCGGCACCGTCGACGGTGTCGCCGACGTGCGCCGCGTCCAGCGCGGTCAGGCCGCCCAGGTTCGCGGTGGCCGGCAGGTTCGTGGCCGCACCGGCGGAGCCGGCCGCACCGACCCCGGCGGCCGCTCCCGCTGCGACGAGCAGCGCGGCACGGGCGATCCGGCGGGTCAGGGGGAGGGACATGATGCTCCATTCGACGGGAGAAGAACGATCTCTGTCGTCCGGACCCGGCACCGGGCTCGGACGCCATGACTACCGCTCGAAGCCCCCGAAGGTTGCGGACGCCCCAGGTAAAGAACCGATAACGCATCGCATTATCAGGTGTGGATAAAAACGGGCAAAGGGCGTCCGCGAGAACGCCCAGCAGAATCCTTCCGCCCCTTGAGCCACAAGGGATCCCGGCCGAGTTCCATGACTCGCCCGTTCGGCCGCGTGTGAAACGCCGACGCCACCCGTCGGCGCGATGACCCGTACTACTGTCCGGTCACGATCCGGACAACGCCTACGGACTTCTCCGCCCCCGCGGCGCCCTGCGAGCGCACCTGCTGCCACGCCCCGCCGTCGCTCCCGGCGATCCACAGCCGCCCCGCGTAGGACACCCGCTGGATGTGCAGCGCCGAGGAGTTGGCGACCGCCCAGTGCGCGAGCTGCCACCCCCGCTCCCGCTCGTCGCGCCCGCTCGCGTCCGTCCGCGTCCCGAGCGGCACCGGCACGGTCACCGTCCGCCCGCTCGCCGTCGCCGTCACGCTCGGCGAGGGGGAGGGCGAGGGCACCGGAGTCCCGCCGACCTCCGCACCGGTCTCCTGGAGCGCGTCCCGCCCGAAGTCCCGTACCAGCGCGGCCCGTACCGCGTCCGGGCCGATCGCCTCGGCCGCCGGGTCGAAGCGCCCGTCACAGGTCAGCGTGGCCGCCGCCCGCCCGGTCAGCGCGGCCGACAGCAGCTCGGCGTCCGGCTCGTGCTTGGCGTACGCCTCCGGGTAGCCGCTGCGCTGCACCTTCTGCGCGGCCACGGTGAGCGGCAGATCGGAGTAGTCGGGCACCTTCGCGAGATGGGCGTAGAAGATCCCGGCCGCGTACGTGGGGTCCATGATCTGCCGCTCGGTGCCCCAGCCCTGCGAGGGCCGCTGCTGGAACAGGCCGAGCGAATCCCGGTCGCCGTGCTCGATGTTGCGCAGCCCCGACTCCTGGAGCGCGGTGGCGAGCGCGATCGTCACGGCCCGCTCGGGCATGTTCCGGCCGGTGCCGACCGCGGCGATCGTCGCCGCGTTCGCCGCCTGCTCGGGCGTGAACTCGTACGACGTCCCGGTGCCGGTGGCCGGGACCACCCTGCAGCCGTGTGAACCACCGCCTCCGGTGACGTACTGCACCACGAGATAGGCGGCGACACCGCACAGGACCAACAGGGCCGCACAGAACCGGAGAAGACGGCCGCGGCGCTTGGGACGGGTGGGGGACGGCTGTGACACGCGTACAAGGTAGCGGAGCTGTCGCCCCCGCTCGGCAGCGGTCCGCCGCCGCGCGCGCGAACGGGGTGTCCCGGGGTGGCGCGCTAGGGTCGGGGCCATGGCCGACACCTCGCTTGACCTCACGCTGGACGCCGCCACGCTGACCGCGCGGCTCGTGGACTTCGCCTCCGAGAGCGGCACCGAGAAGCCGCTCGCGGACGCCGTCGAGACCGCGCTGCGCGCCCTGCCGCACCTGACGGTGGACCGCTACGGCAACAACGTGATCGCCCGGACGAACCTGGGCCGCGCCGAGCGGGTCGTCCTGGCCGGGCACATCGACACCGTGCCGATCGCGGACAACGTGCCCTCGCGCCTGGACGAGGACGGCGTGCTGTGGGGCTGCGGCACCTGCGACATGAAGTCGGGCGTGGCGGTCCAGCTGCGCATCGCGGCCACGGTCCCGGCCCCCAACCGCGACCTGACCTTCGTGTTCTACGACAACGAGGAGGTCGCGGCCCACCTCAACGGCCTGCGCCATGTCGCCGAGGCGCGTCCGGAGTGGCTGGAGGGCGACTTCGCGGTGCTCCTTGAGCCCTCCGACGGCGAGGTCGAGGGCGGCTGCCAGGGCACCCTGCGGATGCTGCTGCGCACCGAGGGCGAGCGGGCGCACTCGGCGCGCTCCTGGATGGGCGCCAACGCCATCCACGCGGCCGCGCCGATCCTGGCCCGCCTGGCGGCCTACGAGCCCCGCTACCCGGTGATCGACGGCCTGGAGTACCGCGAGGGCCTGAACGCCGTGGGCATCGGCGGCGGGGTCGCGGGCAACGTCATCCCGGACGAGTGCGTGGTCACCGTCAACTTCCGCTACGCCCCCGACCGCACCGAGGAGGAGGCGATCGCGCACGTCCGCGAGGTGTTCGCGGACTGCGGGGTGGCCGAGTTCGTGGTCGACGACCACAGCGGCGGCGCGCTGCCCGGCCTCTCCCACCCGGCCGCAGCGGCCTTCATCGAGGCGGTCGGCGGCATCCCGCGCCCCAAGTACGGCTGGACGGACGTCTCCCGCTTCGCCGCGCTCGGCATCCCCGCGGTCAACTACGGCCCCGGCAACCCGCACCTGGCGCACAAGCGGGACGAGCGGGTGGAGACCGCCAAGATCCTCAAGGCCGAGCAGCGGCTGGCCGACTGGCTCACCGCCTAGCCCCGCCGCCCGTGGCGCACGCCTGGCGGACATGCGTATGTCCCCCCTGCGTAACCCGCGTAGATCTAGGCTGATGGGGAACCACCGGCAAGCGGAGGGAGCGCACATGCCTACCGGCAACCCCGAGGGTAAGAAGCAGCCGCCGGACGAGCAGCGGCTGGGGCCGGTCCTGCGGCGGCGGGGCCAGGTGACGCCGAGCACCACCGATCAGCGGCTGCTGGACGCGGGCGGCCCCTCCGACTGGGTGCACACCGATCCCTGGCGGGTGCTGCGCATCCAGTCGGAGTTCATCGAGGGCTTCGGCACACTGGCCGAACTCCCGCCCGCGATCAGCGTGTTCGGCTCGGCCCGCACCCCCGTGGACT
Organism: Streptomyces sp. LaBMicrA B280; assembly: GCF_049222185.1. Classification (NCBI taxonomy): domain Bacteria; kingdom Bacillati; phylum Actinomycetota; class Actinomycetes; order Kitasatosporales; family Streptomycetaceae; genus Streptomyces; species Streptomyces sp. LaBMicrA B280. The sequence continues at coordinate 3,145 of NZ_JBMJCT010000070.1, forward strand.
CGCCGGAGTACGACGCGGGGGTGCGGCTCGGCCGCAGCCTCGCGGGGGCCGGCTGGGCGGTGATCACCGGCGGTGGCCCCGGCGCGATGGAGGCCGCCAACAAGGGCGCGTGTGAGGCGGGCGGCGTCTCGGTCGGGCTCGGCATCGAGCTGCCCTTCGAGCAGGGGCTGAACCCCTACGTCGACATCGGGCTGAACTTCCGGTACTTCTTTGTCCGGAAAATGATGTTCGTGAAGTATGCCCAGGGGTTTGTGGTGCTGCCCGGCGGCCTCGGCACCCTGGACGAGCTCTTCGAGGCGCTGACCCTGGTGCAGACCCAGAAGGTCACCCGCTTCCCGATCGTCCTCTTCGGCAGCGAGTACTGGGGCGGCCTGGTCGACTGGCTGAAGAACACCCTGGTGGCCACCGGCAAGGCCATGGAGAAGGACCTCCTGCTCTTCCACGTCACGGACGAGGTGGACGAGGCGGTGGCCCTGGTCTCCAAGGAGGCCGCCCGCTAGGGCCTCCCGTCGGATCAGGCCAGACCGCGCCGGGCCACCGCGGGAGGGCGGTGGCCCGCGATGGCGGAGACCATGTCGAGGACCTGGCGGGTCTCGGCGACCTCGTGGACCCGGTAGACCATCGCGCCGAGCCAGGAGGACACCGCCGTCGTCGCCAGCGTGCCGATCAGCCGCTCCTTGACCGGCCGGTCCAGCGTCTCCCCGACGAAGTCCTTGTTGGACAGCGACACCAGCACCGGCCAGCCCGCCGCGACCATCTCGTCCAGGCGCCGCGTCGCCTCCAGGCTGTGCCGGGTGTTCTTGCCGAAGTCGTGCCCGGGATCGATCAGCACCGACTCCCGGGGCACCCCGAGCGCCACCGCGCGCTCCGCGAGGCCCACGGTCACCTCCAGGACGTCCGCCATGACGTCGTCGTACGTCACCCGGTGCGGGCGGGTGCGCGGCTCGGCGCCGCCCGCGTGCGTGCACACCAGCCCCACCCGGTGGCGCGCCGCGACCTCGGCGAGGCCCGGGTCGGCGCCGCCCCACGCGTCGTTCAGCAGATCGGCGCCCGCCGCGCACACCGCCTCGCCGACCTCGGCCCGCCAGGTGTCCACGCTGATCACCACGTCCGGGAACCGGCGCCGCACCTCGGCCACGAAGCCGACCGTGCGCCGCGCCTCCTCCTCGGCGGAGACCTCCTCGCCGGGGCCCGCCTTCACCCCGCCGATGTCGATGATCGCGGCGCCCTCGGCCACCGCCTGCTCGACGCGTGCCAGGGCCGGCTCGTCGCGGAACGTCGCCCCGCGGTCGTAGAAAGAGTCGGGGGTCCGGTTCACGATCGCCATGATCACTCGTTCGTGCGGTCCGAATTCCCGCCTGCCCAGCCTGAGCATCCGCTGTGACCTCTTCCTCGTCCGTCCGGCACTGCGACCGCCAGTGACCCTAACTGTCAGACGCGCATGGCACGATCGGAGCTGACAGATTCCGCGTCCGGCACAGCGCCGGCACCCGAGCTGGGGGCCTCCAGACGATGGTGATGTTCCTGTTCCTGGTCATCGCGCTGGCCGTCGTGGTCGCCGCGGTGACCCTCGCCGTGGTGGGCGGCGGCGACGAGAGCGGCCCGCTGCCCGACGCCGCGCCCGAGCGGCTCCAGGACCCGCTGCCCGACGACCGGCCGGTGGGCCGCGAGGACGTGGAGAGCCTGCGCTTCCCGCTCGCCGTGCGCGGCTACCGCATGTCCGACGTCGACGACGCCCTCGGCCGCCTCGGCGCCGAACTCGCCGAGCGCGACGCCCGGATCGCGGGCCTGGAGTCCGCGCTGGCCGGCGCCCGCGCCGCCGCCCGCCCCACCCTGGACAAGTCCCGGCACCCGGAGGACCAGCAGTGACCGCCGCCATCCTCGGCCCGGACGGCGCGCCGCGCTGCCCCTGGGCCCTGTCCACCGACGACTACGTGTCGTACCACGACGAGGAGTGGGGCCGCCCGGTCCACGGCGACGACGCCCTCTTCGAGCGGCTCAGCCTGGAGGCGTTCCAGTCCGGCCTGTCCTGGATCACCATCCTGCGCCGCCGGCCGGGCTTCCGTACCGCCTTCGCGGGCTTCCGCATCGAGAAGGTCGCCGCCTTCACCGACGAGGACCGCGAGCGCCTGCTGGCCGACCCGGGCATCATCCGCAACCGCGCCAAGATCGACGCCACCCTCGCCAACGCCCGCGTCCTCGCCGACTGGGCGGACGGCGACCTGGACGAGCTGATCTGGTCCCACGCCCCCGACCCGGCCGGCCGCCCGGCCCCCAAGACCCTGGCGGACGTCCCGGCCGTGACCCCGCAATCCACCGCCCTGTCCAAGGAGTTGAAGAAGCGGGGCCTGAAATTCGTCGGCCCGACGACGGCGTACGCCCTGATGCAGGCGTGCGGACTGGTGAACGACCACCTGGAGACGTGCGTGGCGCGGAACAGCGGCTAGGGGCGCGTCACCGGCCCAGATACCTGGGCTTCTCCTTGTTCACGAACGCCTGCACCGCGATCACGTGATCCTCGGACTGCCCGGCCCGCGTCTGGAGTTCGTCCTCCTTCTGGAGCGTCTCCTCCAGGGAGTGCGTCAGTCCGAAGGCCACCGCCTCCTTGATCGCCGCGTAGGCGACCGTCGGCCCCGAGGCCAGCTTGCGCGCCGCCTTCTCCGCCTCGGCCCGCAGCTCGGCCGCGGGCACCACCCGGTTGGCGATCCCCAGCTCCAGCGCGTCCTGCGCGCCGATGCTGCGCGGGAACAGCAGCAGGTCCTGCGCGCGGCTCGGCCCGACCACCCGCGGCAGGGTCCAGGAGATCCCGGAGTCCCCGGTCAGGGCGACGCCCACGAACGAGCTGTTGAAGGACGCGGTGTCGGCGACGATCCGGTAGTCCGCCGCGAGCGCGAACCCGAAGCCCGCCCCCGCCGCGACACCGTTCACCGCGGCGACCACCGGCTTGGCCGCCCCCGCCAGCGCCCGCACGATCGGGTTGTAGTGCTCGCCGACCGTGCTCATCGTCTGCCCCGACCCGGTCTCCCGGTCCTGCGCCAGCAGCCCGATGTGCTCCTTGAGGTCCTGGCCCACACAGAACGCCCGGTCCCCGGCGGCGGTCAGCAGGATCGCCCGTACGGCCGTGTCCCGGGCCGCCTCCTCGGCCGCCTCCCGCAGCGCGACCTTGGTCGCCACGTTCAGCGCGTTCATCGCCTCGGGGCGGTTCAGCGTGATCGTCGCGAGCCCGTCGCTCACCTCGTAGAGCACGGTGTCGGCCATGGCGCATCCCCTCCGGTTCGCGGTGGTGACGTACCGCTCGGTACGTCCCTGTCCGATCACAGCATGGCGGAGATCACCGGCGAAGGGCCCGCCGACGGGTGTGAGCTGCGTCAAAGAAAACCGGGCCCCCGGTGACCGAAGGCCGTCCGTGCGGTGGCGCAGTATCGCAGCCACATCCCCGAATTGAGTGGTTTTGCTCGCGCGCGTTGCCCAAGCGATGCGGACCGATGTTGGTCATCGGGTCCTGAGATGCGGGATAATGGCTTAGAAGCAATGTGTTCGATGCCGGTGTCGCGTGTCCGGTTCGGTCCCGCGGGTGCCCGCCGGGTGCCAACGGCAGACGATGAGCTGGTTTCAGGAAGGGGAACGAGCATGGCGGCCATGAAGCCGCGGACGGGCGATGGTCCGCTCGAGGTGACCAAGGAGGGGCGGGGCATCGTCATGCGCGTTCCGCTCGAAGGCGGCGGTCGACTCGTCGTCGAGCTGACCCCTGACGAGGCCGAGGCGCTCGGCGACGCGCTCAAGAAGGTCGTCGTCTGACGCGCGCACGAGTCGGTCCTTGCGGCTGCCCCGGCATCGTACGCGGTGCCGGGGCAGCCGCGTTCCCGGGCGGCGGACGCCCGCCGGGTCCCGCCGGGACGGGACCCCGCGCCGCCGTCACCGTTTGACGGCGCACAGCAGCCCGTCGCCGACCGGCAGCAGCGAGGGGACCAGCTCCTGGCTCTCGCGCACCGTCCGCAGCAGCTCCCGCAGCCGCAGCACCTCCGAGGGCTGCGGCCCCGAGTCGACCGTACGGCCGCTCGCGAAGACGCCCTCGAAGACCACCAGGCCGCCGGCCCGCAGCAGCCGCAGCGACTCGGCGAGATAGTCCGGGTACTCCTGCCGGTCCCCGTCGCAGAACACCAGGTCGTAGCCCGCGTCCGCGAGCCGGGGCAGCACCTCCAGGGCGCGGCCGGGGATGAAGCGGGCCCGGTTGCTGGCGAAGCCGCAGGCACGGAACGCCTGCCGGGCGAACTGCTGGTGCTCCGGCTCCGGATCGACCGTGGTCAGCACGCCGTCCGGGCGCATGCCGTGCAGCAGATGGATTCCGGACACCCCGCAGCCCGTGCCGATCTCCGCGACCGCCTTCGCGTCCACGGAGGCGGCGAGCAGGCGCAGCGCGGAACCCGTGCCGGGCGACACCGAGCGCAGTCCTGCGTCGAGGGCGCGGTCGCGGGCCCACAGCAGTGCTTCGTCCTCGGCGGCAAAGGCGTCGGCGAAAGCCGAGCTCGTCTGCCGGTTGCCGGTAATGACCCTCTCCTGTCGTCCCCATGGATGCCTCGGCGTGACTGTATCCGTTGGCGTCGGGAACCCGCAGATGGGACCGGGCGTTTATGGGGAAGAGACAGGGTGGGGGACGCTTCGGGGGGCGAGAGGTGGAGCAGGGCACCGCACAACTGCTGACGCAGCGGCACGAGCCGCATCAGCAAGTATCAAATTCTCGTAAAAACGCTTATCCGGAGCTAACGGGCGAGGTGGCTATGGTAGGGGCTCCACTGGACACCACCAGAGCCGACAGGGGAGGTGCGGCCGCACCCGAGGACCGGGGAGGAGTGCTTCGGCGCCTCCTGGGATCGGCGGGCAGGCCGAAATCCGTGACCGACACCGCTGCTGACAGCCACGCACCCGGCACCGCCGGGCGCGACACCCAGACCGCGACCTTCACCAGTGACGCGGACGGGCAGGCGTGGACTCCGCCCACCTGGGACGAGATCGTCAGCACCCACAGTGCCCGCGTCTACCGCCTGGCCTACCGCCTCACCGGCAACCAGCACGACGCCGAGGATCTCACCCAGGAAGTCTTCGTCCGCGTCTTCCGCTCCCTGTCGACGTACTCGCCGGGCACCTTCGAGGGCTGGCTGCACCGCATCACCACGAACCTGTTCCTGGACATGGTCCGGCGCAAGCAGCGCATCCGCTTCGACGCCCTCGGCGAGGACGCGGCCGAGCGCCTGGCCAGCCGCGAACCCACCCCGCAGCAGCTCTTCAACGACGCGCACTTCGACGCGGACGTCCAGCAGGCCCTGGACACCCTGGCGCCCGAGTTCCGCGCCGCCGTCGTCCTGTGCGACATCGAGGGGCTGTCGTACGAGGAGATCGCCGCGACCCTGGGCGTGAAGCTCGGCACCGTCCGCTCCCGTATCCACCGCGGCCGCTCCCAGCTCCGCAAGGCGCTCGCGCACCGCTCCCCGGAGGCCCGAGCCGCCGAGCGGCGCTCGTTCATGACCCGGGTCCCCGCACTGGGGGGAGGGGGCGCGACGGCGTGAGCGGATCACGACAGAAACCGGTCGAGGCGCACCTCGCCGAGCAGCATCTCGGAGACCGGCTCTCCGCCCTGGTGGACGGAGAGCTGGGCCATGACACGCGGGAGCGCGTCCTCGCCCACCTGGCCACCTGCGCCCGCTGCAAGGCGGAGGCGGACGCCCAGCGCGCGCTGAAGAGCGTGTTCGCGACCGCGGCCCCGCCCCCGCCCTCCGCGAGCCTGCTGGCCCGCCTCCAGGGCCTCCCCGGGGGCGGTGACGGCGACCCCGGCACCCCGCCCGGCGGACTGCTCGGCCATGACCCCGAGACCCGGGCCCCCGGCGACCCGGGCCCCTTCGGCCTGCGCCGGGGCTTCTCCTTCGGCTATGTACCGGCGCGCCCGGGGGGTTCCGGCCCCGAGCGGACCGGTTTCCAGGAGGAGACCGGCTTCGGCGGACCGGGCGGCCCGTTCGGTGAGGGCGACCTCCCCCCCCCCCCCCTCCTCCTCCCCCCCCCCCCCCCCCCCCCCCCCCCCCCCCCCCCCCCCCCCCCCCCCCCCCCCCCCCCCCCCCCCCCCCCCCCCCCCCCCCCCCCCCCCCCCC
>NZ_JBMJCT010000071.1:0-5628 GCF_049222185.1 Streptomyces sp. LaBMicrA B280
TATTCGCCAGTAGATCTAAAGCCTTGCTCATAAATCTCGCCCTCTAAACGGATGGGACGTTTTGCGCCCTCATACGGGTTTTCAATGGATATGGAGTTTTTTACTTGTCGAGTGACATTGATTTGATTCGATTCAAGCCATTGCACCAATTCTTGCCGATCGGCAACTTCCCCATTAGAAACCGCTCGGTAAACACGTTGATGTAACTGCTCTTTAAAACCCTTAATATCTTTGGGCAGGTTCTTTTTATTTAAAAATAGCTGTCGATGCTCAGGATCATCGGGGTCATACAGTGAATGTTCGGTATTGATGATCTGCTTAAATAGATCGACTCGATCTAAATCGGCTGGCGCATAGAATGGCTGTAGACGTTTGCCTGTTGAAAGCTCAACATTGGGAATCACAAAATTAAGCTCAAGCCTTGTCTCACCTGTGTCCTGATTAATTTTGTCTTGGTGCTGCACCCATAAAATTTGATATTGGTCTTTATCTAGTCCTGGAAATAAACATTCCTCAAAATTTTGCATGATTTTCTGTTTATCCTGGTCAGATAAATCATGCTCATAAAAGGACAAACAACCACTGGTATATTTTTTGGCAAAAGGACTGCTATCAATCAATTGTGCTGTCAGCTCTACATTACCACTAAGCACTTGTGCATGTTCACGCTCTCGATCTTCACCTAATAAATAATCAAGACAACCTTTTGACAAACCTGAACCATTCCGAAAAAAATCAACGATCATCTGGACGTAACTCCCGAAGCTGTTGATCAATTGAAATCAATAAATGAAGTAATTTCACTTTATCGAAAGCACCAGTACCCGCAATATCTGTATTTACTGCTTTGGCAATCTGATTCACATTATTACCAATCCGACTAAGTTCTAAAATTAATGCTCGCTCTGTCTTGCTATACGAAGATTCAACAACCTTTGTTTCTTTAATTTTTTGGTCATCTTCTACTTTGGAATTATGAATTTTAGTCGCTTTCTCTACTGCTGCTTGTCTAAGTAACTTTGCAATCGAACCATAAGGATTATTGGAATCAAGCAATTGATATTCTGATTCAGAAAGTCTGACTTTAAAAGTTCTCTCTCGAATAGCCTTGCCTTGCTTATTCTCTTGTTGTTCATGTCCTGACATTTCAATCTACCCTGCTTTGGCTTTTGTAAGCTTTAAAATGGAAAATCTTTGATTTTTCTGTTTAAAGCTTTTCGGGGGTATCGGGGGTGAAGCCCCTGATCAAGGTCACAGCTTAACACTATTGAACGAAGTGAAATAGGGGTAGCTGTGTATCCTTGCTTATTTAAAAATGGACGAGTGAAATTCAATAAAAATTAATCAAATGACACGGTATATAAACTGTAGTAGGTATTGGCATGAATCTTGTAAAAACAAATGCGCTCAACTCTTTCTCACCGTCCCCACATCCCTCGCTTTGCTCGGGCTGATGGTGAACGTTGAGAGAGTTTCGGCAATACTTTCCCTAAGAGGCTTTGATTTAAAAAAATCAAATATCCTCTTAAGTATTGCCGATTAACCTGTAATTGGGCTGACGGAGCCACGCATCGGTCGTATCCGCACATGGTTTTGCTGACCATGCAGACAAGGACTAAAGGTTTTGCACCTTCTCCCACGCGCTCCCTGTCGAAGTATGGTGGTATCTCTGCGAGGATTACTCCAACATGCAACTTAACCAACCTATACAACTACTTCCAACGCTCCGCCTATGTGAGATCCCCTGTAAGCGGTTTAGCCTTGCGACTATCGCTACGATGCACCAGTGACACTTATTCCCTCCACATGCAACGCATATCTTCCTTAAAAAAGGCGCACAGAAGTAGATAAAGCTCGACCGTTAGGTGCTTATTTGATGATTTAAACTGCTGAATTAACGAAGGACTTCAAATTGAGGCTTGTCAAACTGTTCTAATTCTTTAAAATAGATAGTGGTACTAGCCTTTAAGGTGAATATCAGTATGAGTTGCAAGCTCTGCCGATCTTTCGTTAATTGATGTTGCAAGCATCAAATAACTGTACCCATCGAATTTAAAACTAATGGACAGATTTCGCAAGAGACCTGTCCATTATTTTTTTGATCACACCTAAGAATTAAGCTGAAACTCCTATTCTTTGGACTATTAATGTCAAAACTTCCTAGATTTCATAACAAGCACATCGAAAAACGTAAGTATTCAAATAGCCTCCTAGCCAAATCTATTTCTTCTAAAGTACGTTTCTCTAATAAAACATTTTTTAATGTTAATTTGAGAGGATCCCGCCTACGATCATGTTCATTCAAAAATATAAAAATTGTTTTATCTGATTTTTCAGGAGTAATCTTAAATAAGAATAGGTTTACGAATGTTCACTTCAAAAAGTGCGTATTTTATGCTGCTATTTTTAGAGATTGTCGCTTTAAAAATTGCACATTTGAAAAATGCATTTTTATTAATACAAATACAGAAAGCCTAAATCACTCGATATTAGACTGTTCTAAAAAATATAATTTTTACGAAATGAAAATTCCTGATGACTTAAAAGATCAACTAACAGAATATAGAAATATTCCAATACTGCAAAAAAACCGTTTACTTCATCTAAAAGGGGGAAGAATCAATACCGCAACCTTATTCATTCTCCTATCCAAAATATCCAAATACAAGCTGCTAAATGGTCTTAAAAAAATTTATATTGAGGAACAAAGTAAAGTAAAAATACTTAGCACTTTCAAACTCCTTGAAGAAATAAAGAACCTAGTTGACACTAACACCGCATTCAAACAGAATAATGGTGCTCTGCCCCATCCAATCGAAAGGTTGGATAGTTAAGACAATCACTGGGAGCTCACTATTGGATGTAACAATTCAATTAATAGTCTAATTACTGACATTCTGGGAGGGCTTACTATGTTAGGAAACACTGCTACCGTTATCGGATTTACTGCTTTACTACTAACCTTGTTAATTCAACATTTGCAAAATAGTCTGACCTTTCGATTGTTTGGGGTGAAATTCTTATCTTAAAAATCTAAATATTCTTTTAGATCTAATGCAGATTGCTCGATAAAATCGTATGTATTAATACAACGACAGTAAATAAATTTTGTTAAAACCTCTAAATCATTTTCTAGATTACGGTTAAAAATAATCGGTTCATGATGAGCAATCCTGTTTCTTAATTCACGTAATTGATCTGTCCAATCGTAAAAAATTTGCCTGTTTTCAACTGTTGCATTAGGAAAAATAGAATTAAAACATCCCTGCCAAATACGTTCTTCATAATTAGCCATAAGCATCTTTTGCCAGAATACAAATTTAAGCTCAGGGATCATTTTACTAGGCGAATCTGGGAACTTCTCTTTAGCACTATCAAACATACTTTTAGGGCTATACCTCCCTCTACGGCTAAGGCTTCGAATAAAAGCTTCATTTTCATGCCAACTATTTGTTTCATTACACCTAAAAGATATTTCTATTGCCTGAACAACAGCATTTCTCAGAACAACTTCAAAATAATTTAATAAGTAAAAAAACTTATTGGAAATTATTAAATTACGTTCATAAAGCATCAATACATCAGATTTTTCATATGGTTCACCTTTATCTTTATAGAAATTTTCATACTTAGATAAGCGTGGTATAGATAAAGTCTGCTCTATCTTAAGCACTGCATCATTTGACAATTCCACCGTATATACCCTAATATATAGTTGTAAGTTTGAGAGACTGCGGATCTAAGATCTTCCCTCCCAAGCGCTAAGATTCAAAAAAGCCTTTCATTAACGTGAAAGGCTTTTTTCTTTTTTTGGTCAATTAAAAGCTTACATATTGATTGTAATTGAAATATTTTCTTGAGGGACATCAAAATAATTAGCTAATAGTCTCTTAGCTTCAGGAATAGATATTTTATCCAGTGTTTTAGAAGAATTATCTTCATTTAATTTGGTAAATTTCAGCTCATTCAAATCGATATTCATCTCTTCTAATGAACTATAAGAAACTGGATTCCGATTACCATCCCACATATTGGGAATAGATATATCAGCATATTCGGAGATATTTATTATCCATCTACCATCTGCATCTTCTTCTTGAGATTGGCTGATACTAGATATTTTGCCAACTAAAAATGCAGTGTGATGATCAGCCTCTGGTTCTCCCCAAGATTGTTTCCTATTTTGCACACAAACTAGATAATCGCACTTTCCTGCATTATGAGCATTTAGTCTCCAAGACTGACTACCACCTTCTTTTAAAATTCTAGTCTTTCCACGAGCAGTTAGTACTACTACACAGTTATTATTCATAACACCACCAAAATATATAAATAAGCCTATACTATATTAAATATAGCTAAATTTAAACATTAGTACAAGCTAATACTAATAAATAAACACCAACATACTAGAAAATAATTACATCCCAAAATCCATACCTCGATCTTGCTTAGGTCGAGGTTTTTCTATCTCTTGTTTACGCTCATTCATCTGGACGAGATTTTTTTCAATATCTCGGATGTTTCGAGCAAATTCTGCTGCGCTTTGGCTACTTCTGACGAGACAGAATGCTGTGTGGTTGAGATTCTCTCCAGAATTTCTTCGTTGTTGGCTGTGATAAGGCTCATCTCTCGGACTTTGCCATTGATCTGCTCGGTATAGCTTGCTGTACTTCGTTCTAGCTCGTGAAATTGCTTCTGCATTGTCGCTAATGATTTCTGTGCTTGCTGTAAGCTTTGCTGATCGCTCTTGATTGTCTTTGATTGTGCTGACAAGGCTTGGATAATTTTGGTTTGCATTGTGTCTAAAGCTTGCTGTTGCTTCTGCAATTGCACTTGTTGTTGCATTAATTGTTGCTGTTGTTCTTCGATGATTCTCAATAATTGTGTTTCTAATTCGGTCATCGTTTAATACCCCATTGGAATCATGTAGCCGTTCTGCCATTCGCCTGCGTTCTTGTTGATCTGAATACATAGGCGCTGTGCTTTGCTGTCTGGTCGCTTGCATGTGCTGATCATCAAACTGCCCCCCGATCGGTTCAAATGGTCGACCCTCATTTGTTTCTCGTTGATCACGGTGTTTAGCGCCTGCATCTCGCTGTACTTGTTTTTGGTGACGAGACCAAGCGAGAAAATCGCTATAAGCAAAATAACTGCTGCTGAAATCAGCCCCATATTCAAAATGGTAAGTTTTTTCTGTACGGCTTGATTCTGGGCTTTCTGTTCTTGGCTCTGTATTTGCTCGTTTAATTGCGTTAAATGGCTCAATTTCGATTGCAGCAAGCTTTGGTACTGGCTCAACTGCTTCTCGACCGTTTGGGCGTTGTTTTGAATGCTCTGGGCTATTTTCTCGTCCGACTGTTGGATAGCGGTCGCAGTGATATTGGCTCTTGTGTTCAAGCTGTCTCTGATAGTCTGTGACGTTTGCTCGATACCGCTCAGAAGTTGTTCCTCTGTATTCTTCAATTCGTTGTTGTATTTCTTGTCGATATTCGCCAGTAGCTCTAAAGCCTTGCTCATAAATCTCGCCCTCTAAACGTAGTGGTATTGATGGGTAAACGTAGGAGAATGTTCTTTCTATGCCTTGTGCTATGGGCGTTTCAGCTTGTCTAAAAGCTTGTAAAAGCA
>NZ_JBMJCT010000072.1:0-5514 GCF_049222185.1 Streptomyces sp. LaBMicrA B280
CCGCGCTCGCCCTCGTCCTGGCCCTCGCGCCGGCGGCCTGGTGCGCGCACCTCCTCGCCGCGGGCGCCCGGCGCCAACTCGTCGGCAGCCGGGGCCTCGGAGACTTCACGGCCGCCGCGCGCCCCCTGCTGCTCGGCATCTTCGCCCTGTTCCTCGGCGCGCTGGCCGCGCTCCTCCTGGCGTGCGGAAAGGTCCTCGGCGAACCCGCGGCCCACCCGCAGGCGCTCACCCTCGGCGCCCTGCTCCTGCTCGCCCGCCTGCTCATCGCGCACCGGCACCGGCGCGCCCCCGCCCTCGTCCTCGGCGCCGCCGCGGTCACCGAAGGGGTGGCCCTCGCGCTGCCCCTCGCCGGGCGGCTGCCCCACTGCCATCTGCTCGCGCTGCCCGTCCGGACGCTCACGGACGCCCTGGGCGAGCCCGCCGTACCGGCCCTCGCCTGCGGCACCGCCGCCCTGGCCCTGCTGCTGCACGCCGGTCGCACCCTCACCCGGGCCGCTGCCCACGCACCCACCGGAGCCCCCGAGTGAGAGCCGGCTCGCGCCGCCCCCTGAACCAACAGCACCACCCCGTTGAAGGAGACCGCCAGATGTCCACCTCCCACCAGGGAGCCCCCGAACCCCTCGCCCAGGGAGCCGTCCGATGAGGGTCCTGCTGATCGGCGCCAATGGTTACCTCGGCCGGTTCGTCGCCGAGCGGCTGCTCGCCGACCCCGCCGTACAGCTCACCGCGCTCGGGCGGGGCGACGACGCGGACGTCCGGTTCGACCTCGCCACCGGCAGCCCCGGCGCGCTCACCCGGTTCCTGGGGGCGGTGCACCCCGGGGTCGTCATCAACTGCGCGGGCGCCACCCGCGGCGGCGCCCGGGAGCTGACCCGGCACAACACCGTCGCCGTGGCCACCGTGTGCGAGGCGCTGCGGCGCAGCGGCTGCGGCGCGCGACTGGTGCAGATCGGCTGCGGCGCGGAGTACGGGCCCAGCCAGCCCGGCTCGTCCACGGCCGAGGACGCCGTACCGCGGCCCGGCGGCCCCTACGGCGTCAGCAAGCTCGCCGCCACCGAACTCGTCCTCGGTTCCGGCCTGGACGCCGTGGTGCTGCGGGTCTTCTCGCCCTGCGGACCCGGCACCCCGGCCGGCTCCCCGCTCGGCCGGCTCGCCGAGGCGATGCGCCGCGCGATGCAGTCGGGCGACGGAGAGCTGAAGCTCGCCGGACTCGGTGTGCAGCGCGACTTCGTGGACGTACGCGATGTCGCCCGCGCCGTGCACGCCGCCTCGCTCTCCGCCGCACAGGGCGTGATCAACATCGGCTCGGGCCGTGCCGTACGGCTGCGGGACGCCGCCGGGACCCTCGCCCGCGTGGCCGGGTACGGCGGCGCGCTGCACGAACTCGACGCCCCGCCCGGCGCGTTGCGCGGCGGCCTCGGGCACCCCCGGGCCGAGGCGGAGCACACGTCCCCGGCCGCCTTCCCCTACCCGGACGGCTGCGGCAGCTGGCAGCAGGCCGATGTACGCACCGCCCGGGACCGGCTCGGCTGGCGGCCGCGCATCAACCTCGAAGAGTCCCTGGCCGACATCTGGATGGAGGCCGCGTGCCGCATCTGACCGGCACCACCGGCGGCGCCCCCGGCGCGTCCGGCACCATCGGGGACACCACCGGCGCGTCCGGCACCTTCAGGGGCACCACCGGCGCGTCCGGGGGAGCCCCGGGCACCGCCGTACGCACCGCCCTCGGCGTCCCCGGCTTCGCCCACCCCCTCGTCGCCCCCGCCCAGTGGGCCGTGCTCGCCCGCCCCGGCACCCCGCTGGACTGGGTGGCGCTCGATGTGGCCGGCGGCCCCGGCGCCCGTCCCGACCCGCACTGCCTGACGGCGGCGGAGGCGCTGCATGACGCGGAGACGCGCGTCCTCGGCCGCCTCGACCTCGCGCAGGGCGTCCGCGCCCGCGCCGACCTGCTCCGCGACGCCCACCGCTACCTCGACTGGTACCGGGTCGACGGCTTCCTCCTCGACCGCTGCCCCGTCGGCCGCGGCGAACTCGACGGTGTCCGCCGGGTGCTCGGTGACCTGCGGGCGATCACCGGCACCGCCCATCTCGTCCTGGGCCACGGCACCCACCCGCACCCGGGCTACGCGGAGCACGCCGACCAGCTGGTGACCTTCTCGGGCTCCTGGTCCGACTACCGCTGGTCGCAGGTCGCGGAGTGGACGGCCGAGCATCCGCCCGAGCGGTTCTGCCACTTCGTGCACAGCGTGCCGCGCGGGCATCTGGAGGAGGCGCTGCGCGTCGCCCGCTGGCAGGGCGCGGCCACGATCTACTTCACGGACCGCACCGGAGGCCGTGGTTCCGGGGACCCCTGGGAGGCGATGCCCGGCTACTGGGACGACATTGTCTCGCGCCTCGAAACAGGTGTCTCGGAATGAAGAAGGGCGTGGCAGTGTTACCACAAGAACAAACGTAGTGATTGACCGACCAACGGAGTCCCCGTGTCGCTGCCACCCCTGGTCGAGCCGGCTTCCGAGCTCACCGTAGACGAGGTCCGCAGGTACTCCCGCCACCTGATCATCCCCGATGTGGGCATGGACGGGCAGAAGCGGCTGAAGAACGCCAAGGTGCTGTGCGTGGGCGCCGGCGGCCTGGGCTCGCCCGCGCTGATGTACCTGGCCGCGGCGGGTGTGGGCACGCTCGGCATCGTGGAGTTCGACGAGGTCGACGAGTCGAACCTGCAGCGCCAGATCATCCACAGCCAGTCCGACATCGGCCGCTCCAAGGCCGAGTCCGCGCGTGACACCGTCAAGGGCATCAACCCTTATGTGAACGTGATCCTTCACGAGGAGCGGCTCGAAGCCGAGAACGTGATGGACATCTTCAGCCAGTACGACCTGATCGTGGACGGCACGGACAACTTCGCCACCCGGTACCTGGTCAACGACGCCTGTGTGCTGCTGAACAAGCCGTACATCTGGGGTTCGATCTACCGCTTCGACGGCCAGGCCTCGGTCTTCTGGTCCGAGCACGGCCCCTGCTACCGCTGCCTCTACCCGGAGCCCCCGCCCCCGGGCATGGTCCCCTCCTGCGCCGAGGGCGGCGTGCTCGGCGTGCTGTGCGCGTCGATCGGCTCCATCCAGGTCAACGAGGCCATCAAGCTGCTCGCGGGCATCGGCGACCCGCTGGTCGGCCGGCTGATGATCTACGACGCCCTGGAGATGCAGTACCGCCAGGTCAAGATCCGCAAGGACCCGAACTGCGCGGTCTGCGGCGAGAACCCGACCGTCACCGAGCTGATCGACTACGAGGCCTTCTGCGGCGTCGTCTCCGAGGAGGCCCAGGAGGCGGCCGCCGGTTCGACGATCACTCCCAAGCAGCTCAAGGAGTGGATCGACGACGGCGAGAACATCGAGATCATCGACGTCCGCGAGCCGAACGAGTACGAGATCGTCTCCATCCCGGGCGCCACGCTGATCCCGAAGAACGAGTTCCTCATGGGCACCGCCCTGGAGTCGCTGCCCCAGGACAAGCGGATCGTCCTGCACTGCAAGACGGGTGTCCGCAGTGCGGAAGTCCTCGCGGTCCTGAAGTCCGCGGGCTTCTCCGACGCCGTCCATGTCGGCGGCGGTGTCATCGGCTGGGTCAACCAGATCGAGCCGCACAAGCCGGTCTACTGACCGACCCCCGCCTCCGTCGAGAAGCCCGTGGCCCTGAACGCAAGTTCAGGGCCACGGGCTTCTTCGTCCCTCTTCGTCCCCCATCCTTCGTCCCCTCATCCTTCTGCCTCTCATCCGTCCGCCACGTTCGTCGTGAGCAGCCGGAGCAGCTGCTTGGCCATGGCGTCCTGTTCGGGGGTGAGGCCCATGGCGTCGCCGATGGCGAGGGGGACCGAGCGGGCCCTCTCCCGCAGTGCGGTGCCGGGTCCGGTGAGGCGGACGGTGACGGAGCGCTCGTCGTCGGCGCGGCGCTCGCGGCGCACGAGACCGGCCGACTCCAGCCGTTTGAGCAGCGGGGAGAGGGTGCTGGACTCCAGCTGGAGCGCCCCGCCCAGCTCGCGCACGGAGAGTCCGTCCCGCTCCCAGAGGGCCAGCATCACCAGGTACTGCGGATAGGTCAGACCCAGCTCGTCCAGCAGGGGCCGGTAGCGCGCGGTGACCGCGCGCGAGGCCGCGTACAGGGCGAAGCACAGCTGGTCCTGGAGCAGGAGCGAGCCCGGTGCGGGGGCTCCCGGCTCGGGATGCGGCTCGGGATGCGCGGCCTGGTCCATGGCTGGTCCTCCCTCTCTCGATGCGAGTGCGTGAAAAGTCCGATTTTACCAGCGGTCCAGCGCTCGCGATTAGATCGTGCACAACCTAGTTGTGCACAACTAAATCGAGCGGTACCTTTCTTGTCGTACCCGCCGGACGGTCGATCCGACCACCGGCACGACACCGAGGAGTTCCTCATGTCCGAGACCGCCGCCCGTCCGGTCCTCGAGCCGGCCGCCGCCGCCTTCGCCGAGGCCACCGCGAACCCGCCGTACCTCTTCGACCTCGGTCCGGTCGAGGGCCGCAAGGCCGTCGACGAGGTGCAGTCCGGGGAGATCGAGAAGCCGGCCGTCGACGAGGAGTGGGTGAATGTGCAGGGCGGGCCCACCGGTTCCGTCCGCGCCCGGATCGTCCGCCCGGCCGGAGCCACCGGCACCCTCCCGGTGATCGTCTACATCCACGGCGCCGGCTGGGTGTTCGGCAACGCCCACACCCATGACCGCCTGGTCCGCGAACTGGCCGTCGGCGCCCGCGCGGCCGTCGTCTTCCCCGAGTACGACCTCTCGCCCGAGGCCCGCTACCCGGTCGCCATCGAGCAGAACTACGCCGTCGCCCAGTGGGTCGTCCGCGAGGGCGCGGCGCACCGCCTGGACGCCACCCGGATCGCGGTCGCCGGTGACTCCGTCGGCGGCAACATGTCGGCCGCGCTCACCCTGATGGCCAAGGAGCGCGGCGACGTCCCGCTGGTCCAGCAGGTGCTGTTCTACCCGGTCACCGACGCGTCCTTCGACACCCCGTCGTACCACGAGTTCGCCGAGGGCTACTTCCTGCGCCGCGACGCCATGCGGTGGTTCTGGGACCAGTACACGACCGACGAGAAGCAGCGCGCCGAGATCACCGCGTCGCCGCTGCGCGCCACCACCGAGCAGCTCACCGGACTGCCCCCGGCGCTGGTCATCACCGGTGAGGCCGATGTGCTGCGGGACGAGGGCGAGGCGTACGCCGCCCGGCTCCGGGCCGCCGGGGTGCCGGTGACCGCCGTGCGCTACCAGGGCATCATCCACGACTTCGTGATGCTCGACGCGCTGCGCGAAACCCACGCCGCCGGGGCCGCCATCGCCCAGGCCGTCGCCGTGCTGCGCGCCGCGCTCGGCACGGTGTGACCCGGCGGGGCCGTGGCCGGCGTAAGGGACGGAAGGGGTTCCCCCCCCCAGCCGGTCTTGGTGCTGCTCCACCACAAAACAAAACCCCCCCCTGGATCGTCCCATTGGAAAAGGGGGGGGTT
>NZ_JBMJCT010000073.1:0-4340 GCF_049222185.1 Streptomyces sp. LaBMicrA B280
GTCGTCGCGCAGGTCGCACGCGGGGACGAGGTGCTCGGCGCGGTCGCGGCGCACGACGTGGACGTGGCGCTGCTGGACATCGAGATGCCGGGCTGCACCGGCATCGAGGCCGCGGCGCGGGTCCACCGGGACTTCCCCCGGGTCAAGTTGGTGGTGCTGACCACCTTCGGGCGGCCCGGCTATCTGCGCAGCGCCATGGAGGCGGGCGCCGACGCCTTCCTGGTCAAGGACGCGCCCGCCGCCCAACTCGCCGCCGCCGTACGCAAGGTGCTCGCCGGGGAGCGGGTCATCGACCCCACGCTGGCCGCCGCCGCGCTCGCCGAGGGCGCGAACCCGCTCACCGAACGCGAGCGGGAGGTGCTGCGCGCCGCGGCCGACGGCTCCACCAACGCCGAACTGGCCAAGGCCCTGCACCTGTCCCAGGGCACGGTCCGCAACTACCTCTCCACGGCCATCCAGAAGCTCGCCGTCCGCAACCGGGCGGAGGCGGTGCGCACCGCGCGGGAGAAGGGCTGGCTCTAGAAGCCGCCTTCACGGGGGGTCAGTTGAGCTTGGAGCGGGCGGTGCGGGCCTGGTGCCGTACCCGCTCGGCGGCCGGTTCGTCGACGACCTCGATCAGCTCGGCGTACGCGTCCAGTTCGTCCGCACCCGCCGTGAACTGACCGCGCTGCACCAGCAGTTGGCCGCGCTCGTAGCGCAGCCGCGCCGGGTGGGCCGGGATCAGCAGCGACAGCTCCACCGCGCGCAGCGCCACGTCCGAGCGCTCGGGGCGGGCCGCGGCCCACGCGCGGATGTTGTTCAGGATCCGCTGGACCACCTCCAGCGGCGGCGCGGGCTCCAGCATTCCCGGGTCGAGCGGGGTGCCGGTCGCGCCGACCACGAGCAGCTCGGCGTCCGGCCCGGTGAGCACCCGTCCGCCCTCGAAGGGGTCGGCCAGCACCTGCTCCCCGGGCGCCCCGAACCCGATCACGAAGTGCCCCGGCAGCGCGACCCCGTACACCGGGGCCCCGGCCCGCCGGGCCACCTCCAGCCACACCACCGACAGCAGGATCGGCAGCCCGCGGCGGCGCCGCAGCACCTCGTGCAGCAGCGAGGACTCCAGGCGCTGGTAGTCGCCGGGCGTGCCGTGGAACTCGTAGCGCCCGCCGAGCAGCCGCCGCACTGCCTCGGCCCAGGCGCGGGGACCACCGGGCCGGTACGGCAGCTCGCCCGCGAGCCGGTCGAGCTGCGCCTGCGCGGTGTCGATCCCGGCCTCGTCCAGCGAGCCGTCCGCCTCCGCGCCGATCAG
This sequence comes from Streptomyces sp. LaBMicrA B280, assembly GCF_049222185.1. Taxonomy (NCBI): domain Bacteria; kingdom Bacillati; phylum Actinomycetota; class Actinomycetes; order Kitasatosporales; family Streptomycetaceae; genus Streptomyces; species Streptomyces sp. LaBMicrA B280. The sequence continues at coordinate 1,289 of NZ_JBMJCT010000073.1, forward strand.
CAGGCACAGCGCCGCCAGGTCCGGCCGCTCGGACCGGGCCTCCTCGGCGAACCGCGCCCGCAGCTCGGCGGACCGCTCGGGCGGGGGCGGGTACGGGGGCGGCAGATACGGGTGGGACATGGCGGGTTCTCGCCCTTCCGGGAGGGTGGCTACGACGGGCCGTGAGCGGACGGTTCCTGCGGCTCCCGGAAGTGGTGGTAGGCGTGGTGCCGGGAGAAGCCCAGAGCGGTGTACAGGGCCCGTGCGGGCTCGTTGTCGCTCTCCACCTGGAGCCAGCCGGCCGAGGCGCCCTCGGCCAGCGCCCGGCGGGCGAGCGCGGCCATCACCTCGGTGGCGAGGCCCTGCCGCCGCCTTCCGGGGTCCACCTCGACGGCGGCGAAACCGGCCCACCGGCCGTCCACGACACACCGGCCGATCGCCGCCGGGGCCCCGCCCGGCTCGCCCGGCACGGTGGCGAACCACACCGAGGGGCCGCCCGAGAGCACCCGCAGGGCCACCTCGCTCACCCCCTTGCGCCGGTACCGCGCGAGCCACGCCTCGTCCGCCTCCCGGGCGAGCACCACGCCCGCGCCCTCGGGCCGGTCCGCGAGCGGGGCCAGCGCCCCGATCCACACCTCGGCGCTCACCTCCCGCACCCAGCCGCGCCGCTCCAGCTCCGCGCAGAGCAGTTCCTGCGTGCCCTCGGCGCCCGTCGCGGTCTGCACGTAGGCGGGCAGCCCGCGCTCGCCGTACCAGCGTCGTACGGCCGCGAGGGCCGCGTCGAGCGGACGCCCGGGATCACCCAGCGGCAGCACGCTGTTGGCGCGCCGCGTATACCCTCCGGCGGCCCTCAGCTCCCACTCGCCGAGCCGCTCGCTCTCCACCGGGCGCCAGCCGCGCGAGGTGACCCGCGCCAGCTCCTCGTAGCCCGCCGCCGGACCCCTGCGGCGCGCCGGGGCGGCCGGGACGACCTTTCCCGCCACGAGCGAGGTTTCCAAAAACCGGACGCTCGTAGCGCCCCGTTGTGTGATCATGAGCACGCCATGATCCCAAGATGTGAGAACGCCCACCGTGTCGGTGAACTTCTCCCGCGCCGCACCGGGTTCGCTCAACCGCCGTACGGAGACGCGTTTTCCCACGTCATCTGGGGTGATTCGGACTTCCAGGCGTCCTTGTGCCGAGATTTCCACCGGTCAGTTCACCCCTCCTGTTCGGATCATGCTCCGGAACGGAGATACTAGGGGCGGGCATCGACGACGCCGCGCTCCCGCGCGCCAGGCGGCGGAGCCTGAGGAGGCCCGCCAGCGCCCTATCGAGGAGGAACGACAGCGTGACCTACGTCATCGCGCAGCCTTGTGTCGACGTCAAGGACAAGGCGTGCATCGAAGAGTGCCCGGTCGACTGCATCTACGAGGGCCAGCGGTCCTTGTACATCCACCCGGACGAATGCGTCGACTGCGGCGCCTGTGAGCCGGTCTGCCCGGTCGAGGCGATCTTCTACGAGGACGACACTCCCGAGGAGTGGAAGGACTACTACAAGGCGAACGTCGAGTTCTTCGACGAGCTGGGCTCGCCCGGCGGCGCCAGCAAGCTGGGGCTGATCGAGCGCGACCACCCCTTCGTCGCCGCGCTGCCGCCGCAGGGCGAGTGACCGTTTAGCGCCCAAGCGGCCCGCGAACGCGCCGCCCCGGTCCCGTACGGCCCCGATCGCCGCCGTACGGGACCGAGGCGTTCGCCGCACCAGACGAAAGTGAGCCACTGATCGTGTCCGTTGTCTCCGACCGGCTTCCCACCTTTCCCTGGGACAAGCTGGAGCCGTACAAGAAGACGGCCGCGGCCCATCCGGACGGCATCGTCGACCTCTCCGTCGGCACCCCCGTCGACCCGGTCCCCGAGCTGGTCCAGAAGGCCCTGATCGACGCGGCCGACTCGCCGGGCTATCCGACCGTCTGGGGCACGCCCGCGCTGCGGGACGCGATCTGCGGCTGGCTGGAGCGCCGGCTGGGCGCCCGCGAGGTCACCCACCGGCATGTGCTGCCGGTCGTCGGCTCCAAGGAACTGGTGGCCTGGCTGCCGACCCAGCTGGGCCTCGGCCCCGGCGACCGGGTGGCCTACCCGCGCCTCGCCTATCCCACGTACGAGGTCGGCGCGCGCCTCGCCCGCGCCGGGTACGAGACGTACGACGACCCGCGCGACCTCGACCCGGCCGGTCTGAAGCTGCTCTGGCTGAACTCCCCGTCCAACCCGACGGGCAAGGTGCTGGCCAAGGAGGAGCTGACGGAGATCGTCGCCTGGGCCCGCGCCCACGGCGTCCTGATCGTCTCCGACGAGTGCTACCTGGAGCTGGGCTGGGAGGCCGACCCGGTCTCGGTGCTGCACCCGGACGTCAACGGCGGCTCCTACGACGGCATCGTCGCCGTCCACTCGCTCTCCAAGCGCTCCAACCTGGCCGGCTACCGCGCCGCCTTCGTCGCGGGCGACCCGGCCGTCCTGGGCCCGCTCCTGGAGATCCGCAAGCACGGCGGCATGATGACCTCCGCGCCGACCCAGGCCGCCGTCGTGGCCGCGCTGGGGGACGACGCCCATGTCCACGAGCAGCGGGCCCGCTACGCCGCCCGCCGCGAGGCGCTGCGCTCGGCCCTGCTGTCCCACGGCTTCCGCATCGAGCACAGCGAGGCCAGCCTCTACCTGTGGGCCACCCGCGACGAGCCCTGCTGGACCACCGTCGCGCACCTCGCGGACCTGGGCGTCCTGGTCGCCCCCGGCGACTTCTACGGCCCGGCGGGCGACACCTTCGTCCGCGTGGCGCTGACGGCGACGGACGAGCGGATCGCGGCGGCGGTCGCGCGGCTGTAGGTTCCGCGCCGCGCTACCTCCCGAGAACGCCGGACGGGGTCCAGGGGAACATTCCCCTGGACCCCGTTCACCGGTCGGTCCTGGCTCAGGTGAGGGGCAGGCCCTGCATCGGCAGGTTGGCGGTCGGCAGGCCGCCCTTCGTGGCACCGGCGGCCGCGTCGCCCAGGGCGTTGCCCGCGGCGCCGGCGACGCCGCCCGCGGCCTGCTGGGCCGCCGG
>NZ_JBMJCT010000074.1:0-2926 GCF_049222185.1 Streptomyces sp. LaBMicrA B280
CGCGCGCCGCGCACCGGCGGCGGCCTGACCGGGCGCCGGACCGCGCGCCCGGCGTGACGTCCCGTACCCGCGTGAACGCCTAGCGCGACAGAACGCGGTCCGCACGAGAAAGTTACGCGTGTTCACCCCTTTTGGTGGGGGGGGGGGGGGGAAAACCAAAGAACACCCCCCCCCCCCCCCCCCCCCCCCCCCCCCCGCCACCCTCTTGTCCGCTTACCTTCGTCCCGCTGTGAGCCGCCGGGACCAACGGCGGCCGACCAGGAGGAAGATCGGGGGTGCACGCGTGCGCACGGGACTGCTGACAGAAGGCGGCTATCCGTATGCGAGCGGTGACGCCGGCCTCTGGTGCGACCGGCTGGTGCGCGGGCTCGGGCAGCACGAGTTCGACCTCTACGCGCTCAGCCGCAGCAGGCGCCAGGAGGAACAGGGCCTGCTCCCGCTCCCGCCCCAGGTGACCCGGGTCCGCACGGCACCGCTGTGGACGGACCCCGGCGACGGCGAGGCGGTCGGGTACGGACGGCGCGCGCGCCGGCGCTTCACCGAACACTACGGCGAACTGGCCGGAGCGGTGTGCGCGGCGGCGGACGGCAGCGCCTCCGGCGCCGTGGCGGACCGTTTCGCCAACGCCCTGTACGGGCTCGCCGAACTCGCCCGCGAGGAGGGCGGACTCGGCGCGGCACTCCGTTCCGACCTCGGCGTCCGCACCCTGGAGCGCGCCTGCCGCGCGCCCGGTGCGCCGCGCACGGCGCGCGAGGCGCGCGTGGCCGACCTGCTCACCGTCACCGGTCACCTCGAACGCGCCCTGCGCCCCCTCTCCCTCGACTGGTACGGCGACGACGCGCTCGACGCGGCCGACCTCTGCCACGCCACGTCCGGCGGCCCCGCCGCCCTCCCCGGGCTGCTCGCCCGGCACTTCCGCGGGGTGCCGCTGCTGGTCACCGAGTACGGCGTCCAGCTGCGCGCCCATTACCTGGGCCAGGGGCCCGGGGCGGCGCCCGCGGTGCGGGCTCTGCTCGCCGCGTTCCACGGGCGGCTCGCCACCGAGATCTACCGGCGCGCCGAGATCCTCACCCCGGGCAACGCGCACGCCCGCCGCTGGCAGGAGCGGTGCGGGGCGGACCGGGCCAGGATCCGCACCGTGTACCCGGGCATGGCGGCCGACGGCTTCACCGAGGCCGGCGAGTCACCGGACCGCGCGGACCCGGCCACCCTGGTCTGGGTCGGGCGCGTCGAACCCGCCAAGGACCTCGTCTCCCTGCTGCACGCGTTCGCGGCGGTGCGCAGGCAGGAGCCCGGGGCCCGGCTGCGCATCGTCGGTTCGCCGGGCGGACCCGAGGGCGCGGCGTACCTCGGGTACTGCCGGGCCCTCGCGGCCCAGCTCTTCCCGGACGAGGCGGAGGGGGCGCACGCGGTCGGCCGCAACCCGGTCTCCTTCGACGAGATCGGCAGCCCGGACGCCCCCACGCCGCCCGAGGTGTACGCCTCCGGTGCCGTCGTCGTGCTCTCCAGCGTGGTGGAGGGGTTCCCCACCGGGCTCATCGAGGCCATGTTCTGCGGCCGGGCGACCGTGTCGACGGACGCCGGCGCGGTGGTCGAGGTGATCGGCGGCACGGGACTGGTCGTGCCCCCGCGCAATCCGCGGGCGCTCGCCGATGCGTGCCTGGCGCTGCTGCGCGACCCCGAGCGCCGTGCGCGGCTCGGTGCGGCCGCGCGGGCCCGGGCGCTGGAGCTGTTCACCGTCGAGCAGAACGTCGCGGCGTTTCACGGCATTTACCTGGAGATCGTCTCGCACTGCCCGGTCCGCCGCGACCTCCTCGACGCGTCCGGCGCCCCGCTGCCCTTCGCCGCCCCCGCCGAATCCCACGTCCCCGCCCACTGGCCCGCCACCCCCACCTGGGCCCTCCCGACCACGGAGCCCGCCCGATGAGCGACACACCGAGAATGCCGAGTGGCGGGGTGCCGTGGGGGACGGGACCGGGGGAGTGGACCTCGACCGGAGCGGCTTCGGGAACAGGGGAGCGGCCGGAGACGCCGACCGGAGCGGGTGCCGGGGGCGGGGGCGGGACGGATCGGGCCGTCTCCGCCGAGGGGCCGCATGAAGGCGAGGCTCCCGTGAGGTGGCCGGACGCCTCGATCGCCCCCCGGTCCGCGCCCGTGCCCGTGCCCTCCGGTTCCGGGGTGGTTCTGTCCAAGTCGCGTGCCGGTGAGCCCCGTACCCCCGTGGCCCCCGTCGGCGAGCCGCCCGCCCCCGTGAGCTGGCCGCCGCCCCCCGGGCCCGCCCCCCATCGCGAAGCCGCCCCCCGCGGGCCCTCCGGTGACCCCGTCAAGGCGTTGCTGCACCGGCACCGTGACCTGTGCGAGGGGGCCGTCGACGCCCTGGAGATCGCCGCCGGGCTGGAGGCGCAGGGGATCACCGACCGTACGGCGGCGCGGTTCCGGCACCGGGATGTCTTCTCGCTGGCCGAGGAGCTGTACGCGCGCGTGCCCCGGACCGGGGAGCCCCGGGCGGAGCCGAGACCGGCCCTGCCCGTGCCCCGGATCAGGGTGGCGTGGGTGCTGTCGAGCCTGCTGCCTGGCGTCGCCGCGGCGGCCACCGCGGCCGGGATCCGGCTCACCCAGGGACAGCCGCGGCTGCTCGTCGCCGCGGCCGGTATCGCCGTCATAGCCCTCGCGACCCGCGCCGCGCTGCGCACCGGACCCCTGGCCGTGCGCACCGGACCCCGCCGTGCCCGCCCCTGGCAGGGATCCCTCCTCGCATGGACCCTCTGGCTGCTCGGATACGCGCTGTTCGGCGACGGCCTGCTGCACGACGTGCTCACCGGCGGCCCCGACACGCTGCCCGACGGCGCACCCGGCGGCGAGTGGCCCACCGCCACCGCGCCCGCGCTCGCCCTCGTCCTGGCCCTCGCGCCGGCAGATCGGAAGA
>NZ_JBMJCT010000075.1:0-2279 GCF_049222185.1 Streptomyces sp. LaBMicrA B280
AACGTAGGAGAATGTTCTTTCTATGCCTTGTGCTATGGGCGTTTCAGCTTGTCTAAAAGCTTTTAAAAGCATTTAAAAACATTAAAAACCCATTTTCATCATGAAAATTGCCCTAGGTTTTCGCTAAAGCTCAAACTTTTTGGACTTCGCTATGCTCAGTCAGGGGCAATTTTTAGCAAATGACGGAGAAAAATCAGAAGAAATCAAAAGCAAAAAGATTTTAAGCAAGGATACACAAAGGGTACTTTTTCACTACCGTGATAAATTCCCACTCTGTGACCTTGTTCAGGGCGAGCCCCGAAACCCCAACAGCAAAAGCAAAGGCAAAAATGGCACTCGCTTCGCTCGTGTCTTCTCAAAAGCAAAACCTTACGATAGTAAAACCATCTAGCAGCCAATATTTTTAAAAGCTGTTTTTCCGAGATGGTAACAATCGAACTTTCATTGTGTCGCTCGTAGACACTCGCTAATAATTTTATTGAAAAACACACAATTCAGTCATCATTATAAAAATTATCCTTGATAAATAATTTTGGATAGATTATATTTATTATCATAATTTATCCAAAAGGTGTTTAACAATGAATTCTAATGAAAAAATGATTTGCCAACGCATTGCTTTAGCTATTAAAGAAGCTCCAAGAAATCAAGCTACTGCTGAAATGCACTTGCAAATGATTAAATATGCTGATGAATTAAAAGATATTTCAGCTAAAGATTTTTGTGAAGAAACTGGTTTGTCAGCAAGCTACGGAACTGAATTCAGTAAAATGCGTAACTTAACTACTCGCTTAAAACTTGCTGGATTAAATGTAGCTATGATTTAAAAAATTAAACGAGTGTCTACGAGCGACACAATGAAAGTTCACGTATTTTTAAAAACAAAAAAAGCGTCACTATCGGTAGTGACGCTTTTTGAAAGCCATTAACAGCAAGGCTTTAAAGCACAATTTTCTACGTGATTGCCACGTGACAGACAAATTTTTACAAGGCAAAAAAAGCACCCATTGGAATCAATGGCTAAGTGCGCCCTTCGGGAAATTCGTCATGACTAAAAAATCACGCCAAATTCTTCTAGTTTATTTTCCCATTGGTCGGCTATTACATCGGTTGTAATCTCACTTTGGATACGTGCCATCATCTGTATGACTGATTCATCACTCTGTTTAAACCGATCTGATAAACGATTAGACATGATTAACCCTGTAATCTTGCTCGCTCTATGCTGTAAATCACTCAAATGTGCGTTTTCAGGCTGTTTTACGATGTTGGTAGGGATTTGACTAGGTTTTTCGATCCGTGGGCTAGAATCGCTATTTTTTGGTGTTTTAGACTCAGTTTTTTTCTTCTGTTTAAACTTGAATGAAAACCCTGTGATTGTCCGCCCTTTTTTGTGCTGTTCGTAGGTGGCTGTGATGTCGGTATGATCATTGATCTGCTTAAGTGCTAGCTCAATAACTCGCATCTTTAAGTTATCTGTTCTAGTGTATTCAGTATCTAAAACACCTATTCGTTTTCTAAACTCGCCTAATTCAATAACAGGGGTTTTTCCTGTGCTACGCCAACAGATCAATAATTCATACATACGGACAGCATAGGCACTCGATAAACCGCTAATTTGCTCAATATCATACTGGGTAAACTGTTCCTCTAATCGTGTTATGAGAGGAACAACCGCAGGAGAAAAAATAATCTCAACCGTTGCCGTTTCGTCAATATAAGCAATTTGTGATACCCATCGACTTGTAATATTCGCTCGTCCACGTTCTCGTTTTTCTTGATAGCTGAATTGACGTGCAAATAAGTCCTTGCAGGCATCTTTTAAGGCTTGGTATGCCGTTGTTCTGTGTACGCCAAACTGATTGATATAACTTTCTGCATGGACTGTAAGAGGGTCATTTGCATTGATTCCTTTGCCTGACTCTCTCGCCTCAACAATAGCAAGAAGAATTAACCGCTGTTCAACAAGATCTAAGTTGTAACTAGCGTTCATTAGGGCGTTATCTTTTACTATTAATTCGCTCATAACCTACAATTATTTTTTTGAAGTTATTCCTACATTAAAATATTTTGTAGTAATAAGAAAGGTAAACGTAGTGGTATTGATGGGTAAACGTAGTGGTATTGATGGGTAAACGTAGTGGTATTGATGGGTAAACGTAGGAGAATGTTCTTTCTATGCCTTGTGCTATGGGCGTTTCAGCTTGTCTAAAAGCTTTTAAAAGCATTTAAAAACATTAAAAACCCATTTTCATCATGAAAATTGCCCTAGGTTTTCG
>NZ_JBMJCT010000076.1:0-1847 GCF_049222185.1 Streptomyces sp. LaBMicrA B280
TTAACCACATATTAAATCAAGAGGGTTTAACCACAAGAAAATATTAGTAGTTAAAAGGTAACTAAACGTGGGGATATGGGTAACTAAACGTGGGGATATGGGTAACTAAACGTGGGGATATGGGTAACTAAACGTGGGGATATGGTCGCTGTAAGCCTTGCTATACGGGCTTCTTAGGCATCGGAAAAGCTTTTAAAAGCATTTAAAAGCATTTAAAAGCCAATTTTTCATGAAAATTGCCCTATGTTTTCGCTAAAGCTCAAACTTTTTTGACTTCGCTATGCTCAGTCAGGGGCAATTTTTAGCAAATGACGGAGAAAAATCAGAAGAAATCAAAAGCAAAAAGATTTTTAAGCAAGGATACACAAAGGGTACTTTTTCACTGACGTGATAAATTCCCACTCCGTGACCTTGTTCAGGGGCAAGCCCCCGAAACCCCAACAGCAAAAGCAAGAGCAAAGGCAATAATGGCACTCGCTTCGCTCGTGTCCTCTCAAAAGCAAAAGCTCACGATAGATAAAATTATCTAGCAGCCAATATCTTTAAAAGCGGTTTTCAGAGGGGGGAATTATCGAACTTTCATTGTGTCGCTCGTAGACACTCGCTAATTACTTTCCTTGAGAAACAAAAAAGCGTCACTACAAAATAAGTAGTGACGCTTTTTGAAACGTATTAACAGCAATGCTTTCAAGCACAATTTTCTACGTGATTGCCACGTGACAGATTAAAAAACTACGCCCATTGTTTCTAATTTGTTTTGCCAAGTATCTGCAATATCGTCTGATGTAATTTCGCTTTGAATACGTTTCATCATCTCCAGTGGCGATTCATTTCCATGTTGAAAACGGCTTGCTAGGTTATTTTTAGCAATTGCCCCTGTGATCGCCCTTACTCGTTTGTCTAAATCACTCAAATTTGAGTTTTCAGGCTGTTTTACAAGGTTTGCAGGGATTTCTACGGTTTTTTGCTTAGAATCGCTCAAATCGCTGTTTTTTGGCGTTTCCACCTCTGTTTTCTTCTTCTGCTTAAACTTGAATGAAAATCCTGTAATCAATCGCCCTTTTTTGTGTTGTTCATAGCTTGCTGTGATGTCTGTATGTTCGTTGATTTCTTTTAATGCCATATCAAGTACACGAATTTTAAAATGATCCATCCGTTGATATTCATTAATTCCTATACCTAATTGATCTCTAAAATTATTTAGTTCAAAAATCGGTGTTTTACCAATACTTTTCCATTGAATGAGTAGTTCATACAATCTAGCTGAATACACGCTGGTTAAATTTGCTGTTTGACCAATTAAATATTGAGTGAAAAATTCTTGTACGCCATCAATACGACTTATTCCATCAACAACAGCCATAGTAAAAACTAGTTCTATTGCACCCTCATCATCAAGGTAACGAACCTGCTGTATCCATCGGCTTTTAACTAATTTTCCTTCATCATCAAAATAGCTAAACCTCCGATTAAACAAGGTATCTTCAGCACTTTTCATACGTTGATAAGCATTTTGTCGTGTTGTGTTGAAAGCTTCTGCATAGCGCATCGCATCAATACGTAAAGGTTTATTTGTGCTTAGTCCAGTTCCTGTTTCTCGTGCATCAACTATAGCTAGTTGAACAATGTGTAGTTCAGCAAGTGTTAGCATCTGAAATGCTTGATTCAAGCGATTTGTTTTTACAACTAAATTTTTGCTCATAATCGGGTAACTAAACGTGGTTTTAACCACATATTAAATCAAGAGGGTTTAACCACAAGAAAATATTAGTAGTTAAAAGGTAACTAAACGTGGGGATATGGGTAACTAAACGTGGGGATATGGGTAACTAAACGTGGGGATATGG
>NZ_JBMJCT010000077.1:0-1459 GCF_049222185.1 Streptomyces sp. LaBMicrA B280
ATCAGCCCAGGCTTCTTTGGAGTTCGATCAGGCGCTTCAGGCTCGCGCCACCCAGAAGGGAAAGAGGTCGCGCAAGGGAGGGCTGAGTGGCAAGTCCCCCTGAAACTAAAAACCCCCCACAGGTGGCAGCCTGCGAGGGGTTTGGATCAAAGAGCACTGGGAAAGAGCTCACCGACAAGCATACCACCCGCACTCGGGAGGACTATGCACGGGAGCGCTACCGCCTCGATGGGCTAATCAAGAGCCTCCTTCGGGCCGATGCCATCAAGAACAGCCCCGGCCAGTACCCCGCCAATGTCCACCGCTCGATCGGTTGCACTTGGGTTCGTGTCAGCCCCCAAGTCTCCCTTGTTCGGCCTGATGGAAAGCCCAGTTATCACTACAAGGGTCTGAGGATCTGCGGCAGCGTCCATACCTGCCCCCTTTGTGCTTCCAAGATCCAAGAGCGTCGCCGGCAGGAAGTTGCCCAGGCAATCGAATGGGGGGAAGCCCAGGGCAAGTCCGTTGTCATGGTTTCCTACACCTTCCCGCATCGCGTTGACCAGCCGCTCGCGCTGCTTCTTCGCCTTCAGCAGGAAGCAATCAAGTCTCTGCGTGAGGGCAAGGCTTACAAGAACCTGATGGCCTCAGTCGGTCACGCGGGTCGCATCCGCACGTTGGAAGTGACCCACGGGCGTAACGGTTGGCACCCGCATACCCATGAGCTGCTGATCGTCAGCCCATCTGCTGATCCCGGACGGATGAAGGTGGCCCTGTCGAATCTATGGCTGAAGGCTTGCCGGAAGGTGGGCCTGTTTCAGCCTGATCGTGATGACGAGTGGTCTTTCCTCTCCCATGCGGTTGATGTCCGTGATGGTGATCTCGGTGCCGCTGCCTATCTGGCCAAGATGGACGACCAGAACAAGTGGGGCTTATCCCATGAGATGACCAAGGGCAGTAGTAAGCAGGGCCGCGCTTCTGGCTCCCACCCGTTCAAGCTGGCAGTTGATGCGTCCACGTCTCAGCTATTCATGGAGTACGTGAATGCGATCAAGGGAACCCGGCAGCTCGTCTGGTCTCGTGGGCTCAAAGCCGCGGTTGGTCTCGATGAAAAGACCGATGAGCAGATCGCACAGGAAGAATCCACCCGTGTTACGGATCGCATTCCGTTGAGTCCTGACGACTGGCGAAAGGTCATCAAGAGTGATGCCCGGTATGACCTCATCCGCGCCGCTGAGACCGACGGCCACGATGGGGTTAAACGTGCCCTTGAAGCTCTGCCCGATGTTGTCCAGGGCAATGCCGACGATGAGAAACCACCCCGTCAGGTTCTACCCAAGCCCATCACTACCGGGTCAGTTTTTGACTGGATCGACAGTAAGGAGTTCGCCCATGCCTGCCCGCCACCCCGACCGCTACCTCATCCAAACCTGGCCTTTCGGAAACGGCCACCGGTTCTATTTGGAGAGGTCGAGCGCCC
>NZ_JBMJCT010000078.1:0-1005 GCF_049222185.1 Streptomyces sp. LaBMicrA B280
TGCGCCGGGCGCGCGTCCGGGGAGTGTGCCGCCGCCGTCCGCGCCGGGTGCGTCCTCGGGCGGGTACGTGCCGACGCGTCTCGTGTCCGCGATCGACCCGGAGGGCCCGGCGGGGCAGGACGGTACGGCGGGCGGTCCCGGCGCGCCGGCCGCCCCTGAGCCGTCCGCGACGCCCCCGGGCGACGTGCACCACGCGGCCACGATGCTGGCCGGTCCCGGTCAGATGGGTCCTGTCGCCCCGCAGCCTCCGGCGGCCCCGGGGATGCCGGGCGCCCCCGGTGCCCCCGGTGTGCCCCAGCCCCCCGTGGCTCCCGGTGCCCCGCAGCCTCCTGGGGCTCCCGGTGTGCCCGGTGCCCCCGCGGCGCCGGGTGCGCGTGGTGCCGTACACCAGGCGGAGACCATGCTGGCGGCGCCTCCCGTGGGCGGACCCGGTGTGCCCCCGCCACCGGCCGTGCCCGGGGCGCCCGGTGTGCCGCCGATGCCTCCGGCGCAGCCGGCCGCCCCCATGCCGGGGCAGCCCGCGGCGTACGGGTATCCGCAGGCCGGGCAGCCGACGGTGGGCCCGGGGTATCAGGCGGTGCTGCGGTATCGGGCGCAGGACGGTTCGGAGCAGCAGCTGATCCGGCGTTCGGCGCCGGGTACGCCGCATCCGGAGTGGCAGATCTTCCATGAGCTGCGGTCGATGAACGTGCCGCCGGACCAGGTGCTGGAGCTGCACACGGAGCTGGAGTCGTGCGAGCTGCCGGGTGCCTACTGCGCGCGGATGATCCGGGAGCAGTGGCCGCAGGCGCGGATCACGAGCATCGCGCCGTACGGCACGGACCATGCGAGCCGGCAGCAGGGCATGGGGCAACTGCTCGCTCACCAGGGCGAGTTGCATCAGGTGGCGAGGATGCCGCCGAGGATCACCTTGCCGAAGGCCGGCCGCAGCTTGGACAGGGCGTAGGCGGCGGCCGTGCAGAACACCAGCTGGAGGGCCCAGGCACCGGCCGCCTGGACCACGGT
>NZ_JBMJCT010000079.1:0-834 GCF_049222185.1 Streptomyces sp. LaBMicrA B280
CAATGAACAAACATCACGTTTAAACGCTGTATTTTCGCCATAGTGCGATCATTTCAAACTGAACTAGAGATCAGTACCCAAAAAACAAAAAAGTGTCTCTAAACGCAAATAGAAGCAAATAACACTACATCTATAAGCGATAAGAACGGCTTAACCAAGCGAGTGTCTACGAGCGACAGTCCCAAAATTCGCGCCTCGGCCCTCTGAAAAACCGCTTTTTTAGGTTAACAAACCTAAAAAAGTGAAGTTTAGATGTAGAAATTTGATTCTAGACCGAGCGAAGCGAGCATAAAGCTCTATGAGCGAAGCGAATTCCGAGTTGCCTTTGCTTTTTCTCAAATTCACAACGAAAAGAACCAAAAAATTGCCCCCAGAATCGAGCGAAATCGAGATTCAATAGAGTTTGAGCGTAGCGAAAACCAAGGGCAATTTTGACCAGACGAGGCTTTTAATTATTTTTAATAGTTTTTAATGCTTTTAGACAGGCTGAAATCCTTTGTTTGCAATAGTTTAAGGGGTGATAAAGATAGGTTTAAGGGGTGATAAAGATAGGTTTAAGGGGTGATAAAGATAGGTTTAAGGGGTGATAAAGATAGGTTTAAGGGGTATATAAATAGATAGATTATTGACTATTTAAAATATATGACATATAACCTAGTTAAATGAATTAATAAGCTTCATATCATGACAAATAACAATAAATTAGTTGTTAAAGATAATGCTCTTATCGATGCTTCTTTTAACTTATCACTCATAGAGCAACGTATTATGCTCTTGGCCATAGTTGGAGCTAGAGAGTCTTCTAATCTCACGCCAGATACACCAATAGAAGTG
>NZ_JBMJCT010000080.1:0-795 GCF_049222185.1 Streptomyces sp. LaBMicrA B280
CCCAGGGCGGCGGGACACCGCTGGGGCGCCCGGCACCGACGGCCGCCGTGACCGCGCCCCTGGTGCCGGGCGCGTCGGACATCGCGGCCGGGCAGCCGAAGGACACCGGCGGCCGGGCCACCGGACCGCTGATGACGGGCGTGAACGCCGTGACCCCGCTGATACGCCCGCTGGACAAGGCCCTGGACCTGCCGCTGGGCAAGTGGTCCACGGCGCCCATGGTCCCGGGCATGCTGTCCGACCCCGGCCCCGATCCGGCCCCGCACGACCCCATGCGCCCTCCGGCGTCCGTCACCCCGCTGGTGTCGCCCCTGGCCGCTCCGGCGACGCCCCGTCCGACGCCCTGAACCCGGTGCCGTGAGGGGCCCTGCGCCGGGGCCCGCGACCTGGTTGAATCCGGGCAGGTAGTCGAGGTTCCGGGCCGTCGCACAAGCGCGGGGCCGCGGGTCAGCTTGGGGAGAGCATGGACGAGGGGAACGGCGTTGCGCCGGGGGCGGAGCCGGCGGGGGCGGCGGCCGTACCGATGCCGGACGGCGACTTCGAACTGGCCAAGCCGGAGCGCCCCAGCCCGCTGCACGAACCGGATCCCTACAGCACCCCGCCCTACGGCGAACCGGGCCCCTGGGCACCCGCCCCACCGGTCCAGCACCCGGCGGCCACCCCCGCGCGGGGCACGCTCATGACACCCCCGGCGGCGGACGCCGTACCCCCGGCGCCCACACCGGCACCCACCGCTGCCGCCGCACCCATCGCCCCCGCGCCGCCCGCCGTGGGAGGTCGAGTACCACGGCGGGT
>NZ_JBMJCT010000081.1:0-586 GCF_049222185.1 Streptomyces sp. LaBMicrA B280
TATTACAGATAAGAAATAATAAAATCAAAATCCTCAATGGAATAGATAATAAAAAAACCCCGACATCCTGTCGGGGTTTTTCGTATTTGGTACTAGGGTCAACTCCTGTCATCCCTCGCGTCCTGTCGCTGATTTTATTGTTGTTATGTGGAACATCCTATTCTCGATGAACTCATCATAGGAAATTGAGCTGAGTATGGCTATTGGCAATTTTCTGGAATGAATGTACGCCAAAACGTACATGATTTTATCAGGTATTTATCCCAAGATTTGTCCGCAGGAAATGGGGATAAAAGAGGGTTATTGAAGCCTTAAGAAATCAGGAAAAATTGAATTTTTGAGTGTTTTTTTGACCAATCTTATTGGCTAAAAGTGACAAATTTGCTTAAAAAGCAGCCGACTTGTTTCTGAGTCGGCATTTTGGTGTTTTTTGGGGTTATGTAAAATTTATAAGATTTTGATTTTATTAAAATAATAAAGAATGATTTCGCATAAGCACCATTATGTTAAATGAGTATCTAATTCATTATCTACACTAACATTTTCCCTTATAATCACAAAACTAACAGTAGAAGTTATACTAAGT
>NZ_JBMJCT010000082.1:0-527 GCF_049222185.1 Streptomyces sp. LaBMicrA B280
TTCATCCAAACAATCTACCTAATAACCCTTTCTTTTCATGATTCTTATGTTCTATGAGCTTTTGATCTAATTGTTGTTTAAGCCAAGCTTCATTTGCTTTCACATACTCCAATTGCTTTTCAAGTTGTTCAATCTGTACTTTTAATTGTTCAATTTTTTGCTCTAAAAGTTGCTCATTATTACGTTTAGGATGCTCAATCAATTGTTCAATATTATTTGTACTGTTCAATAGCTCATTAACAGCTTGTTCTGTTGCTTTTTTATCTGCTTTATCTCCAAATAAACGCATCATATCTTGAACAGAAACATTACCATCACTATTTTTAGTTATCTCCCCTTTTTTAATACGAGCATAGATAGTATTACGGCTAACCTTGAACAATTTACTTGCCTGATTGATTGAAATATTGCTCATGATTGTTCATTCCTACGCTTTTTTAGTAAGCAATACTATACAACCATTAACATGTTCAAAAATTTAAGTATTGTAATTATGTTCAACTCACCAATTAAATGCTAAAATATTT
>NZ_JBMJCT010000083.1:0-522 GCF_049222185.1 Streptomyces sp. LaBMicrA B280
ATTCTAAATCTGGCTCATCACATGTCACTTTTCCGCTCCATTATTCTAAAGTCATAAACGATCTGTGTATATACGTTTTTTTTGATTTACATGTATACAAACCCTTATATAAGGCTATTTTTTTGTTATTCAAGTCATAAAAATAAAAAAAATATGTATATACAATAAAAATATTTATTACCAAACTAGAAGTAACTCACAAGCCCTGAAGAAAACCACTAACTATTTTGAAATATGAGAATCAACCAAAACTAATACGCCTTATGCGAAGCTATGAATCCTTATCCTGTAAGGCATTCATAGCTCGCCATTTCATCATTAACACCGCATCTTCCTCCTCAAAACTCGACTCCCCAGACGCAATCCGTTCAATCATCGCATCAACATCCGCTTGACTAGCATTAATCACACGTTGATCAAACTCATGCTCCGCAATCCCTTGCGTTGCCTTAAATGCTGCTCGAATTCGCTCTGCATCTACTGGATTTTTCATGCTTGGCCACACTGCTCTGATTTATAACT
>NZ_JBMJCT010000084.1:0-488 GCF_049222185.1 Streptomyces sp. LaBMicrA B280
GTATTGCTGTGTATTTTGAAAACGTATTGGAGAATACAATATGTGTATTCTCCAATACACTCAAGCTTTAAAGCCTAAGTTTTTTAGATGAGGCAAAAACTGTTTTTGCTGTATTGGATCTCTTAGCATTTCTTTGATTTTCGCGGCTAGGCTCTCATAGCTTTCATTACCATTTGCTAAGTTTGAAAATTCAGGTAGTCGTGAAAGCTGATTGCCAAACATATTAATTTGAGCATCTGTCATTTGTTGGAATGCTGTTTGGGGCGTTCTAGTTAATTCTTGTTGAGATGGCCTAACTTTCGATTTAATTCTGAATTGAATGTCAGTGATAACTCGTCCTTTTTTGAATTGGTCATAGTCAACGGTAATATCAGTGTGTTTATTAATTTCACTTACTGCTCTGTCTAATACATTGGATTTAAAGTTAGACATTGTTGAATATTCAGTCGCGTCAAGACCTAACTTTGATCTAAGATCGTTAATAATAT
>NZ_JBMJCT010000085.1:0-464 GCF_049222185.1 Streptomyces sp. LaBMicrA B280
TGGGCACTGTCTCAACGAGAGACTCGGTGAAATTATAGTACCTGTGAAGATGCAGGTTACCCGCGACAGGACGGAAAGACCCCGTGGAGCTTTACTGCAGCCTGATATTGAATGTTGGTACAGCTTGTACAGGATAGGTAGGAGCCTTGGAAACCGGAGCGCCAGCTTCGGTGGAGGCATCGGTGGGATACTACCCTGGCTGTATTGACCTTCTAACCCGCCGCCCTTATCGGGCGGGGAGACAGTGTCAGGTGGGCAGTTTGACTGGGGCGGTCGCCTCCTAAAAGGTAACGGAGGCGCCCAAAGGTTCCCTCAGAATGGTTGGAAATCATTCGCAGAGTGTAAAGGCACAAGGGAGCTTGACTGCGAGACCTACAAGTCGAGCAGGGACGAAAGTCGGGCTTAGTGATCCGGTGGTTCCGCATGGAAGGGCCATCGCTCAACGGATAAAAGCTACCCCGGGG
>NZ_JBMJCT010000086.1:0-452 GCF_049222185.1 Streptomyces sp. LaBMicrA B280
CGAAATCTTTATTTAAACTATGCTATATTCTAGGTGTTAAAAGGTATTACCTTTGGAGATAGAGTATGTCATCAACTACCCAAGTATCTAATACACCTAAACCTAGTGGTATTACATCGGTGAAATTAGGGCATAGAAAGCACGTATTAGCTCAAATTGCTGAATTAAAGCAAAGAACAGTACATAGCCTAGTGGTTGAAGCTGTGGATGCTTATATCGCTCAAGTGCAAGAAAAAATGGAATACGAAGCCCAAGCTATCCGTTCTTTTGAGAATTACCAGCAAACGGGCTTACATGTAACACATGATGAGCTACAAGCTTGGGCTGATAGTTTAACCAGTGATACGCCGTTAGAAGCTCCAACATGCCACAAGTAATTTATACAGAAGAATCTAAACAGGATTTAGTACGCTTTGCTAACTTTTTGGTAGCAAATGAAGCTAAAGAGCAAG
>NZ_JBMJCT010000087.1:0-446 GCF_049222185.1 Streptomyces sp. LaBMicrA B280
CAACTGATCCAGAAATGTCGCTATGAACGCAATGCCTACAACAAACGCATGCTTCAGCTGCAACTGATCCAACAGACAGAACCTGCCAAACGCAATGCACTGCAACAAAACATCCTCAAGCTCCATCAAAAACATGACATCGATGCCTACTTTGCCATGCACGATGCACTGGATGAGATCCTCAAAACACAACGCCACCAGACCGCAGCGAAAAACCTGAATCAGAAAATAGAAAAAGCCCTGAATCCCGAACAACAACAGAAAAAACAAAGCCAGAAACAACAGAAAAAACGAGAAGACCAGATCAAATACTTTATAGGATCGCTTTATATCGAATCTTTGAGAAAGGCATCGATTAGTTTTTCACAGGATAATAGCGACTTAGATAAACTGGCCGACATGATTCATGCATATCTCAGTTTTAGACAGCTCAAAAGGAATCTTGG
>NZ_JBMJCT010000088.1:0-443 GCF_049222185.1 Streptomyces sp. LaBMicrA B280
ATTCAGCCTAATCATCCCTATTACACACATTTCTTTGTTTTTGATCTGGATTACCCAACAGCATACATTGATTTCTTTTATTCAATG
This sequence comes from Streptomyces sp. LaBMicrA B280, assembly GCF_049222185.1. NCBI lineage: Bacteria > Bacillati > Actinomycetota > Actinomycetes > Kitasatosporales > Streptomycetaceae > Streptomyces > Streptomyces sp. LaBMicrA B280. Next base: position 88 of record NZ_JBMJCT010000088.1, read on the forward strand.
GTGGGCGTACCTATGCCTAACTTGATTGTAGAAAATCCTGCAAATGGACATGCTCATTATATTTATAAATTACTAACTCCAATTTACCAGACTAACGCAAGTAACGATAAGCCCATAAAATACGGTAATGCGGTGTATTTGGCTCTTAGAGCTGCATTAAACGCAGATATTAACTACAGTGGGCTAATGACTAAGAATGCCGTACATAAGAATTGGCGCACCCATATTCTATGTGAGCAACCATACACGCTCGACCAACTGTCAGAACGCTTAGATTTAACTACAACGCAAATTAACAAACCTATAGCACCTGATGAGGCTATAGGTCTTGGTCGTAACTGCTGTGTGTTCCATAC
>NZ_JBMJCT010000089.1:0-421 GCF_049222185.1 Streptomyces sp. LaBMicrA B280
ACCGTGCGCGGCGACGTCCACGACATCGGCAAGAACCTGGTCGACATCATCCTGTCGAACAACGGCTACAACGTGGTCAACCTGGGCATCAAGCAGCCCGTCTCCGCGATCCTGGAGGCCGCCGAGGAACACCGCGCCGACGTGATCGGCATGTCCGGACTGCTGGTGAAGTCCACGGTGATCATGAAGGAGAACCTGGAGGAGCTCAACCAGCGCGACCTGGCCGGCACCTACCCCGTCATCCTCGGCGGCGCCGCCCTCACCCGCGCCTACGTCGAACAGGACCTCCACGAGATCTACCAGGGCGAGGTCCGCTACGCCCGCGACGCCTTCGAGGGCCTGCGCCTCATGGACGCCCTCATCGGCGTCAAACGCGGCGTCCCCGGCGCCAAACTCCCCGAACTCAAGCAACGCCGGGTCC
>NZ_JBMJCT010000090.1:0-411 GCF_049222185.1 Streptomyces sp. LaBMicrA B280
CAGCAAAAACAGTTTTTGCCTCATCTAAAAAACTTAGGCTTTAAAGCTTGAGTGTATTGGAGAATACACATATTGTATTCTCCAATACGTTTCAAAATACACAGCAATACACTATGAATACAGCTACAAAATACAGTGTTAGTGATGCTGCAACCCTGTATAAAAAATCTCGAGCTACGCTATATAAAGATATAAAAAACGGTGTGTTAAGCCGTGACCACGATGGTTTTATAGATTTTTCAGAACTTCTTCGTGTCTATGGAGAACCTTTTGGAGTAAAACAAGTAAAACGTATCGATACGTCTCCAATACAAAATCAAAATACATCTGAATACACTGATAAAACAGTTGTAGAACTCAAAAACCAAATTGATTTTCTAAAAAAACAGTTAGAAAAAGCCGAAGATCGTG
>NZ_JBMJCT010000091.1:0-411 GCF_049222185.1 Streptomyces sp. LaBMicrA B280
GGCGTGAAGCAAGGGAAACTTCGTTGTGACATTTTGATTTGGCGGAATCCGTTCCGACTGTTTTGTTTGTCTCGTTTTCCCGAAAAACATATGGCTCCCTCCATTTAGTAAACCTATATTAAATCTTTGTTGACAATCAATCACCCTTCGATTACGCTAATCTGGTACAAGTGTAAGGGGGAAAAACAAATGAAACAACGCAACCTTCGTGCGGGCGATATGGCGCTTATCGGCATGTTTGCCGCACTGATGGCCGTCGGCGCCAACATTACATCAATGGCTCCTTTTTTGCAAGTTGCGGGAATTCCGTTATCGCTGCAGCCTTTCTTTTGTCTGTTAGCCGCGATGCTTCTCGGCGCCAGACGGGCAGCCATTGCAATGACGGTATACGCATTGGCCGGACTCGCGGGG